>CAZYEA010000430.1:0-2952 GCA_964646485.1 uncultured Acidobacteriota bacterium | reverse complement strand
AGCTCGTCCTTCCAGCGCGTCAGCTCGAAGAGCTCCAGAAGCTCCAGGGCGCGCGCGTCGAGGGAGGGGCCCTCCATTCCGTACAGGCCTCCGCAGAATTTCAGGAACTCGAAGGCGGTGAGCTTCTCGTAGATGAACGGCCGGTCGGGAACGCAACCGAGCGCGGCCTTGGCCTTTTCCGGTTCGGTCGCAAGGTCCGCCCCGTCGATGTTGATGCTTCCCGAGGTGGGCTTCAAAAGTCCCGCGATCATGCGGATGGTGGTGGTCTTGCCCGCGCCGTTGGGGCCGAGGAAGCCGTGGATCTCGCCGGAAGGCACCACGATCGATACGCCGTTCACCGCATCGAAGGTTCCGTATCGCTTGTGGATGTCTTTGACCGTGATCATGGGAAGGGTGGCCTCAGTAGCGTCGCGCCGGCCGCCGCCAGCAGCTGTCCTTGCTCTGGGGTGCGGGCAGGTCGATGGCGATCGCGGGAGCGTCGGTTCGCTCCGCGCCCACGAGGGCCTTGGTGTTGCTCTGGGCCGGCCCGTCCACCATCTCCAGGATCCGGATCTTCGCGCGGCCGAGAAGGGGAAGGATGGCGGTCTGCCGCTCGAAGCCGCCGCGGGCGAGGCGCACGTGGCTCACGTCGGCGGGGAACTGGTTGAGGGTCGGATCGACGGGAATCCAAACCCCGCTCGTCCCATCCGCGGTCGACTTCAAGTCGCCCACGAAGACCTCCGGCCACGCGTGGTAATAGAAGGCCCCGCGCATACTCACGAGGCCGATGGCGACCCGCGCGGGGATCTTCGCGGCCCGGGCCATGGCCACGTAGAGGGCGGTGTGCTCGTTGCAGTCGCCCACGCGGGTGCGCAGGACCTCGACCGCCGAGGGAATGCTCATGGTCGGTTTCTTGTCGAGGGCCGCGTTCACGTAGCGCACCAGCATCTCGGCCTTCCGTCTCGCGGTGGCCCCCGCACCTGTGCGCTCGAGCGCCTTCGCGGTTTCCGCCACGATTTCCGGAGCGTCACTCTCGATGAAAGGCTCGGGGGCGAGGAAGGTGCGGATGTCGTCGGGCACGGGCCCGGCCTTGAGGCGGTTCGGATCGATGATGTCGACCACGTTGCCCATGACGGTCTGGCCGGCGCCGTTGAGCTCGTCGATCGCTCCCGGCAGATCCGCCCCGGTGAACTCGAGACGCAGGCTCGCGAGGGAGGCGGCGTCTTCGATCGCGCGCTTGGAATCCGGCTGGATGGCCGCCGACTCGATCATGTCCGCCTTCACCTCGGAGGACATGGCCATGGCGGTCGCGCGCTCCCGCGACTCCCGCACCACCACCATGCCCATGGCACTCTCCTCCTTGACGATGTCGCCCACCTCGGTGATCCATGAGGTCGCGGTGATGCCCGCGTAGGCCATGGTCATCTTGAAGGCGGGGACCGGCTTGTCGAGGATGCGGATGACCTCGCGCTTTCCGATCTCGATGACGGCGAGGCCGTTGGTGAGGGTGGCGGGGTCGAAGATCTGGATCTGGTGCCGCGCGCCCTCGGTGAGGCCCATGGCCAGGAGGCGCTTGGGAAGGTTCAGGGAAAGGACGGGCGGGTCCTTGAGTTCGAAGGTGCGCGACTTCTCGCCTGAGGCGGAGGTGATCTTCACGGCCAGGCGCTTCGGGGCTTCGAGCACGCCCCTGATACCGATCGGCCCGGTGCCGGGGTCAAGAGAGAAGGTGAAGTCCTGCAGCGCGTACTGCGGATCCACATTCACTTCGGTGTGCAGCTTGCTGGCGGTGGTGGCGCCCATCAGGGTGAGCAGCATCTGTCCATCTTCCTGAAGCTTGAAGCCGCCCGTGCGCTCGGTCACCTGGCTCACCGAGAAGCCGATCTTCTCGCCGCGATAGTAAATCCCGCTCCAGCGGGCCCGCTCGCCATAGGCCGCGAGGTCGGAGGTCAGGGCGAGGGCGGTCTGCTCGGTGGCCTTGCGCGCCACGAGCCCCATGGCGCCCACCCAGGCGAGGAGGGTGATCAAGGTCAGCGGCGCCTGCAGGCCTTTGGGAAGGGAGGGCCACCGCGTGAGGAGTCGTTCGATCAAGGCGGGGATTGTACGATCCTTCGCGTGCGGGACCTCATGCGCTATGACCTGCGTGCCCGGGGCCTCACGGCCGCCGAGGAAGGCGAGGTCGCGACGCGGCTTCAGGGCGGCGCTCTCGTCATCTATCCCACCGACACCCTCTACGCCATCGGTTGCTGTGCGCTCGACGGCCCCGCGGTGGCGCGGTTGCGCGCGGCGAAAGGGCGCGAGGCGGACAAGGCGCTGCCAGTGATCGCGGCTGACCTCGAGCAGGCGCGGTCGCTCGCATCGCCCTGGCCGGATCAGGCTCAGCGGCTGGCGGACGCGTTCTGGCCGGGACCTTTGACCTTGGTCGTGCCTGCCTCCGCGGCACTTCCCGCGGAACTCCTGGCTGGCGCCCGAACGGTGGCGGTTCGCGTTCCTGCGTCCGAGACGGCGCGCACGCTCTGCCGCCTCGCCGGCCCGCTGATTTCGACTTCGGCGAATCTTGCCGGCGACCCTCCGTGCCTGACCGTCGACCCCGCCCTGGCCGCGTTTCCGCCCGCAACCCTCGCCCTCGATGTCGGCCCGCTCAAGGGACCTCCTTCCACGATTCTCGACCTGACCGAACCGGGCGGACGCTGGAAGATGGTCCGCGAGGGACGGATCCCGCCGCAGAGGATCGACGAGGTCTTCAAAGGCCTTCCCAGGGGTCTTTGAGGACCCTGCGGGGTCGAAGAACCGGCCCCGCATCGGCGTACAATCCGGCCGGGGCAGGCTCCACATGACGGACGACTTCATCAACGGAGGCAACGGAGCCGGCACTCACGGCACCGCGGCCGATCGTCTCAACAGTTGGAAGGAGATCGCGGCCTACCTCGGCAAGGGCGTGCGCACCGTGCAGCGTTGGGAAACCCAGCTGGGCCT
>CAZYEA010000429.1:0-2999 GCA_964646485.1 uncultured Acidobacteriota bacterium | reverse complement strand
ATGTCGAGGCAACGCCAGAGCAGGGCCAGGTAGAGGGACAGAGTGGCCACCACGCCCATGAAGCCGAATTCTTCCGCCAGCACGGAGAAGATGAAGTCGGTTTGTCGCGCGGGCAGATAGCCGAGCTGGGTCTGGGTTCCTTCTCCGTAGCCTTTTCCGGTGAGCCCTCCCGATCCCACCGCGATCTGCGACTGCTTCTTCTGGTAGCCGGAGCCGCGCGGATCGAGGTCGGGGTCGAGGAAGGAATAGATCCGGGCTTTCTGGTAATCGCGGAGGAGGAACTCCCACGAAACGAGGCCGAACCCGAGGAGGAAGGCGATCAGGATCGCGATCGACTTATAGCGCAGGCCGGCGAGGAAGGCGCCCACGAAGAACATGGGGAGGAGGGAGACCGCCGTCCCGAGATCGGGTGCGGCCGCGATCGTGAGGGCAAGCACCGTGGTCACCGCGGCCGGAGCGAGGAGGTCGGCGAGGCCCAGGGAATCCTTCTTCATTTCTGAAAAGAGCTTGGCGATCACCAGCGCGGCCACGATCTTCGCGAACTCCGACGGCTGGAACTGGATGGGCCCGATACTCAGCCACCGCTTCGTCCCCGCGATGCGTGGAGCGAGCGCGAGGGTGGCGAGCAGCAGCACGAGGGCGACCCCGAGAAGGAAGGGAGCGCGATCAGCCAACCGTCGATAGTCGGTCGCGGCCACCACGAGAAGCAGTACGAGGCCCACCCCGATGGCTCCGAGCTGACCGGTCCAAAGCCCCTGCAGCTTGGTCCCCTGGGTGGCGCTCGCGATCATGGCTACCCCCAGGGAGCTCACCACGAGAGTCAGCCCGAGCAGCGGATAGTCAAGACCCTGGAAGAACCGCCGGAACACTTAGGGCGTCACCCGCTTGACCGGAGCTTCGCTGGTCCGGCCGAAGAAGTTCTCCAGGATGGTGAGAGCAACCGGCGCCGCGGCCGCCCCGCCGCTGCCTCCGTGGTCGACCAGAACCGCGAGCGCGATTCGAGGATTGTCGAGCGGCGCAAAGCCCGCGAACCAGGCGCGGGGCTGGATGGTGTCGATGTCCTTCTTGAGCTTCGAGGAAGAAACCACCTGCGCCGACCCCGTCTTGCCTGCGACCACCAGATCCGAGATCTGGGCGCGCTGCGCAGAACCGCCGGAGTTGACGGCCATGAAGAGGCCTTTCCGGATGGCGGCGAGAGTCGAGGGCTTGAGGCCCAGTGACCGCGGGGGCTCATAGGGCACGGGTTTTCCGGAAACGAGACGCACAATGTGAGGCTGCACCAGCCGACCGCCGTTGGCGATGACCGCCATCATCCTCGCCATCTGCAGGGGCGTGGCGAGAACCTGCCCCTGACCGATGGAGACCGAAATGGTTTCTCCCGGATACCAGGGCGCCTTGAAGAGCCGCTCCTTCCAGGCCGGATCGGGAATGAGACCTGAAGCCTCGTTGGGAAGATCGACCGCAGTGAGGCTGCCGAGCCCGAACTTTCGCGCGTAGGCAGCCAGACGCTGGATCTCGAGCCGCGCTCCCAGCTGGTAGAAGAACACGTTGCAGGACTCGCTCAGCGCCCGGGCCAGGGACACGATGCCGTGGCCCGCCGGCCGATTGCACTTGAACACGTGCCCATAGATCGAGGCGTAGCCCGGACAGAAGGCGGTGGTCTCGGGCGTGATGAGACCCTCTTCCAGGCCGGCGGTAGCCACCACCACCTTGAAGAGGCTTCCCGGTGCGTACTGTCCCTGGACCGCGCGATTGAACAGCGGGGTCTCAGGATCGCGAGTGAGACTCTCCCACAAGGTTCGCTCGATCCCGGAACTGAAGCTGTTCGGATCGAACGCGGGCGAGGAGACGAGTCCCAGGATCTCTCCGGTGAAGGGGTCGAGAGCGACAGCACTCCCCGCACGATCCTTGAAGGCCTCCTCCATGACTGCCTGGAGATCGGCGGCGAGGGTGAGCTCGACCGTGCCTCCGGCCCGGGCCGGTTGGTCTTCGGAGAGTTCCACTTCGACCCCGCGGCTGTTGACCACCACCCTGCGCAGACCGTCGGTTCCAGTCAGAGCGTCGTTATAAAGCGCCTCCAGCCCGGACTGACCGACGACCCGCCCCGGCTCGAAATCCGCGAATGCCGGCTGCTTGAGTTGACGATCCGTCACCTCACCCACGCGTCCCACCACGTGAGCGGCTCGCCGGGCCTGTGGATAGGAGCGGACCGGCACGACCTCGACGGTCACCTCCGGCATCTCCCGTCGACGGGCCTCCACCGCTGCCACGTCTTCGAAGCTCGCCTTGGGCTTGATGGTGACCGGTTGATACGCCGCCCTTGGCTTCTCCAGTTTCTGCCGGATTTCCGCCTCGTCGATCTTCAGAAGCGAGGCCAGGGGCCCCGAGATGTTCTCGACGGAGGCGGCCGGACCCATGGTCACCACGATCTTGAAAGCCGGCTTGTTCTCGGCCAGGATGTGCCCGTTGCGGTCGGTCAGAGTTCCCCGCGGCGCCGCGATGCTGAGCGTGCGAATCCGGTTGTTCTCCGCGAGCTCGCGATACTTCTTTGAATTGACGCCCTGGAGCAGCCAGAACTGAAGGAGAAGCACGGCGACCACGACCAGAAGGCCGTTCTGGATGCCGTCCAAGCGTCGCTGCGTCGAGCGCAGGTCTTCGTAGATCTTCATGCCGGTTTCGTCCGCCGCCTTTCGAAGAGCGAGAACAGCACCAGCCCGACGGTGGCGTTGATGAAACCCCGGATGGTCATGGCCAGCGGTGAGTACTGAATCGGCGACATACCGAACGCGGGTGCTATCCACTCGAAGGCGCGCGTGTCGATGACGGTCACGGTCAGGAGAAGCGAAAAACGCGGCAAAGCCCCGGTGATGAGAAAACGGGAGCCGAGCAGGCCGAGGGCGAAACCGATGACCAGCCGGATCAGGCCCGATACGCCTTTGATCCCCCGGCCGAACAGAGCCTCGGTCAACCAACCCGACAAAGACCCGCCGATCATGCCG
>CAZYEA010000428.1:0-3027 GCA_964646485.1 uncultured Acidobacteriota bacterium | reverse complement strand
CGCCGAGCTCCTTCTGGATGGCCTTCATCTGCTCACGAAGGTAATACTCGCGCTGATTCTTCTGCAGCTCGGTCTTCACCTGGTTCTGGATCTTCGAACCGACCTCGAGCACTTCGAGGTCCTTGGCGAGCAGACGATTGACCCGCTCGAGTCGCTCGTGGACGGAGAGCACCTCGAGCAGCTCCTGGCGCTGGGCGCTCGTGAGGGAGGGCAGGGACGAGGCGATGAAGTCCGCAAGGTGGCTCGGATTGGTGGTCCGCGCGGCCATGCTCTTCAATTCGTCGGGCAGGTTCGGGGTGAGGTCGACGGCTTTCTGGAACATCGACAGCGCGGCCTGGGCGAGGGCCTTCACCTCGACCTGCTTGTCGGGGGTGTCGATGTCCTTCAGCACCTCGACGCGCGCCTTGATGTACGGCCGATACTGGGTGATCTCGAGGACCTTGTAGCGGCCGACCCCCTGGACCACCAGACGGAGGGTGCCGTCCGGGAACTTGAACATCTTGTGGATGTGGGTCAGGGTGCCGATGGCGAAGAGGTCGGCTTCGACGGGGTCGTCGACCGCCGCCTCTTTCTGGGTGAGCACGCCGATGGTGCGCTGAGCGCGCACCGCATCGTTCACCAGGGTGACCGACGCGTCGCGCGCCACCGCGAGGGGCAGCACCGCTTCGGGAAAGAGAACGGTGTCACGGAGCGGCAGGATGGCGATCTCGGACGGGAGGTCCGACAGGGACGACTGAGAAAAGCCTCCGGATTCGAAGTCGGGCGGCTGGCTTTCTATTGGATCCGACATGCGGACACTCCTTTCTTGAACGGTCTTTGGTGCGACGGTGCGGCGTGCGGCTCGATAACGGCTCCTGACGTTGGGTGAAACGGCTCAGCGGTCGAGGCGGAGGGCCACGACCAGGACGGCTTCGCCCCGGCGGACGCGCAGGCGCGCCACCCGGGCGGGCGCGGCCTTGCGAACCGCCGCGTTGAACTCACGGACCGAGGAAACCTCTTCGCCGGAGACCATGACGATGACATCGCCCCGGCCGAGGCCGGCGAGTTCGGCGGCGCCGCCCGCTTCCACCGTGCGCACCACCACGCCGCGCACGCTTTCGGGCAGGTCCATGCGCTCGCGCAGAGTCGGGGAGAGGGTCTGGAGTTCCAGTCCGAGGTTCGTCGCGGCCTTTTCGTCAGCCTTGTCCTCGGGGGCATCGTCCCGGTTGCTCGCGGCCACACCCAGAGTCTCCGGGAAGGTGCCGAGGGTGATCTTCACGGTCTTTTCGACTCCGGCGCGAATGAGCTTCAAGGTCACGGTCGTGCCCGGAGGCAGGCTCGAGATGTAGCCGGTCAGGGCGGTGTTGTCCTTCACCAGGCGGCCGTCGACTTCGAAGACGTAGTCCTCCACCTGGATGCCGGCCTTCTCCGCGGGAGAGTCCTTGGTGACATCGGTGACCACCACACCCTGCGCGGAGTCGCGCTTGAAAGTGAGGGCCACGTCCTCGCTGGCGCTCTGAATCTGCACGCCGAGCCAGCCGCGCACCACCTTGCCCTTGGTCTTGAGTTGGGGAATGATCGGTTTCGCGACGTTGATGGGCACGGAGAAACCAACCCCCGCGCTCTGGGCCAGGCCCTGGGTGATGATGAGGGTATTGATGCCGATCACCCGCCCCTGGGTGTTGAGGAGGGGGCCGCCCGAGTTGCCGGGGTTGATCGCGGCATCCGTCTGGATCATGTCGACGCCCGTCCCCTGCTGGCCGAGGGTGATGTTGCGGCCCTGACCCTTGCCGGAGACCACGCCGACACTCAGGCTGTTACCGAAGCCGAAGGGGCTGCCGATGGCCATCACCCACTCGCCTACTTCGGCGGCGTCGGAGTCGCCGAGCTCGAGCACGGTGAGGGGCTCTTTGGGTTCGATCTTGATCACGGCCACGTCCGTGCGCGCGTCCTTGCCCAGAACCTTGGCGTCGTAACGCTTGCCCGAGGTCAGGGTCACGCTGATCTGGTCCGCCTCATCGACCACGTGGCGGTTGGTGAGGATGGTTCCGTCGGCGTCGATGACGAAGCCGGAGCCGCCCGCGCGCTGATTCTGCTCGCCGGGGCCGAGAGGGTCGTCATCGCCGAAGAACGGGAAAGGCAGCTGGCGATTGCCGCGGGCCGAAGCCTTCGGCTTCTGCGAGGTGGTGATGTTCACCACCCCGGCGTTCTTCGACTTGACGATGTTGCGGAAAGTGTCGAGGGTGAGGGGAGCGCCGGGAAGCGGAGTGGCGGCGGGAGCCGCCGCTTCGATGGCCCGCGCCTCAGCGGTGAGAGGACGTCGGATCTGGGACTGGAAGAACGCGGCGAGAAGCGTCGTCGCCATCGCCACGGCGAAGAACGTGGCCACTGCCCGGGATCTGGAAGTCATCGGTTTCTCTTGTCTTTCCTGTGCTTTCAACTTGGGGTTTCTAACCATCGCCCCGCCTGTTTCACCTCGAAACAGGCGTCAAAGCATTCTACGTACCAGACCTCAATTAAGTCGGAATCCGCGTCTTGAAGGTCACAAATGAGTCACCAGGAGAACCGGACTGGGGCATCGGTGCGCCTGGTGAGGCATTTGTCAGCGAAAACGCCCCCTTTGCGGGGCGAGAGTTGATCGCCCCGCAAAAGGGTTGGGTACGACGGGCGGCCTTGGGTGGCCGCCCTGGTTATCAGTAATCGTCCATGCCCATGCCGCCGGGACCGCCGGGGCCTGCGGGCATCGCGGCCTTCTTCTCGGGGATCTCCGCCACCACCGCTTCGGTGGTGAGGAGCAGACCCGCGATCGAGCTCGCGTTCTGGATGGCGAAACGGACCACCTTGGCGGGGTCGATGACGCCCGCTTCGGTCAGGTTCTCGAACTTGTCGATTCGGGCGTTGTAACCCTCCTCCGACTTCATCTCGCGAACCTTGGCCACGATGATGCTGCCTTCCTTGCCCGCGTTGGTGGCGATCCAGCGCATCGGCTCTTCGATGGCGCGACGGATGATCGCAACTCCCGCCTTCTGGTCCTCGGAGAGGCTCTTC
>CAZYEA010000427.1:0-3037 GCA_964646485.1 uncultured Acidobacteriota bacterium | reverse complement strand
CCTCCGCGAAGATGAGACGCTTGACCAGCTGCTCCTTGGACATTTCGAGGGAGAAGATGGCGACGGGCTCCGCGGTGGCCTGGGCGGCGGTGCGCGCGATGTTGAGGGCGAACGAGGTCTTGCCCATGGCCGGGCGGGCGGCCAGGATGATGAGGTCGCCTTTCTGGAAGCCGCTGGTCATGCGGTCGAGGTCGATGAAGCCGGTGGGAACCCCGGTGAGCGCATCCTTCGACTGCGACAGCTTTTCGATCGACTCGAACGTCGTCTTGATGAAGTCCTTGACCGGGACCAGGCCGGCCCGGATCTTCCGCTCCGCGATCGCGAAGATCGCCTGCTCGGCGCGATCGAGGATGGAGTCGGCCGAATCCTGGGCGTCGTTTGCTTCCTGGGCGATGCGCGCCGAGGCGTGGATCAGGTTCCTGAGGACGGAGGCCTCGCGGATGATCCGGCTCCAGGGGAGGACGTTCTCCAGGCGGGGCACGCCTTCGACCAGCCCGGCGAGATAGGCGACCCCGCCCGCCGCGTCCAGGCTCTGGGTGCGCGCGAGCTCGTTCTTCAGGGTGACGAGATCGATGGGCTCGCTCTTCTCCGCGAGGGTGGCCATGGCCTCGAAGATGCGGCGGTGAGAGTCGCGGTAGAAATCGTCCCGGGTCAGGATCTCCGCGGCGGAATTGAAGGCCTGGTTGTCGACCAGGATCGCGCCCAGGACGGTGCGCTCGGCGTCGGCGTTATGCGGAAGCGAGCGTTCGCCCGAACTTCCCGGGGGCGCGGTCGCGCTCGAAAACGCCGTGGTGGCCATGGATCGATCCTAGCGCCCTCACTCGGGATCGAGGGCGCTCCGAAAAGCGGCCTCGATCCCTTCGGGGGGGGCTTTACGCCTCCTTGGTGACGAGCAGCCGGATGGTGGTTTCGACTTCCGGGTGGAGCCGAACCTTGATGGTGTGCTCTCCGAGCTTCTTGATGGGGTCTTCGAGGGTGAGCTTGCGCTTCTCGACCTCGAAGCCCTTGGCCTTGAGGAGATCGGCAATGTCGTTGGAGGTGACCGATCCGTAGAGGTTGTCGCCCTCGGCCACGCGCCGCGGCACCACGAAGCGCATGCCGTCGATCTTCTTGCCGAGCTCCTCGAAGGCCGCCTTCTCCTTGGCCGCCTTGATGGCGTTGTCCTTGCGCTCTTTCTCGATGCGCGCCTTGTTCTGGGGGGTCACGGCGAGCGCCTTGCCCTTGGGGAGCAGGAAATTGCGGGCATACCCTTCGGCCACTTTGACCACGTCGCCGCGTCGCCCGAGGGATTCCCAGTCTTCACGCAGAATGACTTCCATTTCTTTGTTACCTCAAATGTGAATTTAGCGAAGATTACGGCGCCGCCGGGGTCTCGGCACTTGCGAGCCGGCTTCGAAAATCGAACCACTGGTCGAACAGACCGAGCAGGGAGAGAAGGATGGCCCAGGGGCCGAGCAGGGATGCGACCACGAAGACCACCCGCATCCATTCGCCCGCGAAGATCCGCGTGAGGGCGAAGGAGAGGACGGAGAGGCCCTGGAGCAGGAACAGAAACAGGGTAACCACGAGGCCGTTCCAGGCCACGCTGTGAAGATCGGGGGCGAGGAGGAGAGCGCCCGAGGCCACGAAGGCGACCACCAGGCCGAGGGGCCAGCGGAGAGAAAGCAGCTCGCCCTTCGGGAATCCAGGCAGGCCGCTGCGCTGGACGAGGCGCCCCAACGCGATCGCATTGAGGGCCACGATGGTGGCGGCCGAGATGATGGAGAGCGAGGGGTAGAGGGTCACGATCCCCTTGCGCACGCGCTCGATCGCGAGTTTCGCCTCTCCCGGTTCGAGCGCCGCCTGGGTGGCCCACTGGTCGAAGGAAGCCTGGACCTGCGGCGAACGCAACGTCTCTTCGAGAGGTGCGGTGCCTTCGACCGCTCCCGCGAGGAGGGCCTCCAGGGCGAGAAGCGCAAGGCCGGCGAGGCCCGCGGCGATCACGCTCTTCTTTCTCGACAAAACCTCGCCCCCCACGAGGGCCCACACTCCGAAGAGGGCCAGGAAGCCCACCGCGGTTTCAGGGGATTCGATGAGCGAGATGAGCATGCAAGCAGCGACGACGGCGAGGATGGAGTGAATGAGTCGGCCTTGAAACCGCACCCCGAGAAGGGGGGCGGCTGAGAAGAGGCCCGCGATGCTCAGGGGCAGGGCGAGAAGAGGCGCCGCGGCCGCGAGCCTCGGAAGGAGGAACAGGGCGCCCGCGAACAGGCCGGCAAACAGGGCGAGGAGAGCAGGAGAGGGCGCGGACACAGGGACGTGGCGGCTCGATGCGTTAAGCGAAGACGTCCCTGGCCCGCCGAATCGACTCGGTTCGACCTGATTACTCGGTGGAGTACGGAATGAGCGCCATCTGGCGCGCCCGCAGGATGGCGGTGCGCACCTTGCGCTGACAGGGCGCGCAGGTTCCGAACATGCGACGGGGCAGGATCTTCGCCCGCTCCGGGATGAAGGAGAGGAGCAGCTTCGTGTTCTTGTAGTCGACGTAGTCGACCTTTTCCGAACAGAGCTTGCAGGTCTTGCGCCGGCGGAAGAAGCCGCCCTTGCCCCCGCCCTTTTCCTTGCGATCGCCGCGATCTCCGCCGCGGCCTTCACCAGCCGAGCCCCGGCCTTCGCCGCTGCGGCCCCTGAATTCAGGCGTTTCCATGTCGCTCATTGCGCACCTCCCTCGAAGGCCCGGTCCTTCTCACGGACGCTCGCGCGCCGGGTTGATTCCTTCTTGCCTCGGATCGTCTTCTTGCGGTCGGCCTTCTTCATCTCCGCGTCGATGCGGATGGCCAGGAAGCGCAGGATGCCGTCAGTCACGCGCATGCGGCGCTCCACTTCGCTGATGGAACTGCCCGGGGCGTTCGCGATCATCAGCACGTAGCTGCCCTCGCGATTCTTGCCGATGGGATAGGCGAGGCGCTTCTTGCCCCACTTCTCGACCTTCTCGACCGTGCCGTTTTCCTTTTCGATGAAGCCCTTGACCGTCGCGGTCAGGGTATCGACTTCGGGT
>CAZYEA010000426.1:0-3066 GCA_964646485.1 uncultured Acidobacteriota bacterium | reverse complement strand
GTACTACCAGCCGTCGTAGCGCCTATCCGGCGAGTGCGGTGAGGGCGCGAACGCCGCGGCGCATCGAGAAATAGAAGACGCCCACCGAGAGGGAGAACGCGCCGATCACGCCCGCGGCCATCGCGAATTGACGTGGGCCCGGGATCGGTCGGCCGCGGAACTCATAGAAGAGGAAGATCGACGTGGGCCAGGCGAGCAGGGCGATCTCGATGCAGATGAAGGCCACCGCGGTCACCATGAAGACGATCCCGCCATAAGAGCCCGCGATCTGGTTGACGTTCTCCGCCCCGAAGCGCGGGTACTGCGCGCCCAGACCGGCGGCGAGCCCCACCAGGGCGAGCGACATGAAGATGACCGCGATGGCGGTGAGCCACTTCAAGAAGGGATGGACGCCCAGCATCTGGTTCGCGGCGATGGTGAGGAAAGTGGCGAAGAACACCACGGGCACGAAGCCGGTGGCGAACTTCGACCACAGGAACGAGCCCATCGAGACCGGGGAGGTGCGCACGATCCAGAACGACGTGCTCTCCATCGACACCGCGGGGAAGACGAAGCGCACCGCGATCGAGGACAGGACGAACGAGGCCATGGCGAGGTTGACGAACGCGTAGGCGTTGCGGAGCACCCGGCCCATGCCGGGCACGCGTTCGAGGTCGAGCACGGTGAAGTTGTAGAGGTACACGGCCACGAGGGCCGCGAGGAGAAGGAGTTGCGACCATTGGGTGGAGTCGCGCATGAAGATCTTCACGTCCTTGAGCAGGAGGCTCCGCGCGGAGGGGGAGAGGGGCAGCCAACCCGCCATCCGGTCTATGAAAGCGAGGCGCGAGAAGCGCGCCTTGCGCGCTTCCTGCGACTTGGAGAAACCCTCGAAATAGAGCCCGCCGTAGGCAAGGCGCGCGATCAGGGTCGAAGCGAGGGCGGTGGTCCACAAGGCGGCCAGATACAGCCAGCCCGTGCGGTTCATCAGCGGGGCGAAGGTGGCCTCACCCGCCCAGAACGAGGGCAGCAGCGGGGTGATGGGCGACTGCAGGGTGGCGAAGAAGGCGGTGATGTCGGGGAGGGAGCGCACCGAGAGCAGGCGTTCGGGCCTGATGAAGCGCAGGAGCATCACGATCGCCACCGCGAAGAGGAGGCCGGTGAGCATCAGGATGTCCCGCGCGCGCTTGGCGGGGAAGACGTTCACGAGCATCAGGGTCACCACCGAGCCAAAGGCCACCGGGATCACCACGAAGGGCGCCAGCACCAGGGGCACGGTGAGGTAGTAGGAGACGGACGCGCAACGGGCGAGACCGATGCCTAAGAGCACCGGAGTGAGGACGGCGAGCACCATCCATGAAGACTGAATCAGGGTGCGCGCATAGCGCGAATAGAAGAGCTTGGTCGGAGAGATGGGGGCGGCGAGCAGGAGCTTCAGGTCTTCGGAAAGGAAGAACGTGGACAGCGAGGTGACGAGGGCGGAGAAGGCGAGGAAGGAGAGGAAGGTCAGGAAGAGCCAGGAGATGCCGAGGCGAAGCAGGTATTCGCCCAGTTCCTCATAGTCGGAGAGCTGCCAGGTGAGCCAGAAGGAAACCGCGAAGAGGGTGGCGGCCACCGCGAGAGCGATCCCGCCGAAGACCACACTGCGCACCCCATCCCCCGCCTCCCGCCGCTTCGCGCGATTGGCGGTGCCGAGCCAGGTGGGCAGGAGAAGGTAGGGGAAGCCTCTGCGAAGCCCGGGGAGGGTGGTGGCGTCCATCAAGGCGGTCGATTCTACGTGCGGGCTTCGTCCGGCCCCTGATAGTCTCGCGGGACGACCCCATGACCGACGAAACCCGCCCGCCCGCAACCAAGGTGGCGCCCGAGAATCAGAGGCCGCTCGAACCGGGCATCGTTCTCGACCTCAAGAACCGCCTCACCTACGCGGGTTACCTCCGGCTGCCCGAGCTCCTCTCGGCCCAGGAGCCGCTGTCCGCGCCCGTGCATCATGACGAGATGCTGTTCATCATCCAGCACCAGACGTCGGAGTTGTGGATGAAGCTCATGATCCACGAGCTCACCGCCGCCATCCGGCACCTGAAAGCCGACGATCTCTCCCCCTGCTTCAAGATCCTCGCCCGGGTGACGCAGATCCAGATGCAGCTCTTCAATCAGTGGGCGGTGCTCGAGACCCTGACGCCCTCGGAGTACCTGCAATTCCGCTCGGTGCTCGGCAACTCCTCGGGCTTCCAGTCGGTGCAGTACCGGACCATCGAATTTCTGCTCGGGAACAAGCACGCGGCCATGATCGAGGCCCATCGTCACGACGAGAAATCGTATGCGGCGATCCGGTCGGTGCTCGAGGCCCCGAGCCTGTACGACGAATTCCTCGCGCACCTGGCCCGCCGCGGGTTCGGCATTCCCGGCGACCTGCTCGCCCGCGACTTCAAGCAGCCGCACAAACGCGACCCGCGCCTCCTCCCCGTTTTCGTGGAGATCTACGAAAACCCGAGCCGGCACTGGGATGCCTACGAGATGTGCGAGAAGCTCGTCGATGTGGAGGAGTACTTCCAGCTCTGGCGCTTCCGCCACATGAAGACGGTCGAGCGCGTCATCGGGTTCCGCCCGGGAACCGGAGGCTCGTCCGGAGTGGGCTTCCTCCGCAAGGCCCTTGAGCTGACCTTCTTCCCGGAGCTGCTGGACGTGAGGACCGAACTCAAGCAGGTATGACGGGCGGCTAGATCGCGTCTGGTATCTCCTGGAAGCCGGAGCCGCCCGTCAGTTTCAGGAACACTGGAGTGAGCGCCTCGTGGCCCTCTCCGGCCATGGAGAGCACCTCGTTCACGGTTCCTTCCGCGATGATCCGTCCGCCCAGGATGATCCGCACGTAGTCGCACATCTCCTGAGCCACCTCGAGGGTGTGAGTGCTCATCAGGATGGACACGCCCTTCTTCGCCATCACCCGGAAAATGTCCTTGATCAGTCGCGCGCCGCGCGGGTCGAGGCCGACCATCGGCTCGTCGACCAGCACCGCCTTGGGGTGATGGAGGAAGGCCGAACACATCACCACCCGCTGCTTCATGCCGTGCGAGAAGGCCTCGATCAGCTCGT
>CAZYEA010000425.1:2173-3072 GCA_964646485.1 uncultured Acidobacteriota bacterium | reverse complement strand
AGAACTTCCGTTCCATTCGGAGGGGACTCGAGGCGGTGGTGCAGGAGATCGAGGCGGGGACGTTCGGCAACCTCTACAAAGGCTCCTCTTTGGAGACGGTCGTGCGCTCCATCGCGGAGCAGCGCCAGATCTTCAAGGGCGCCGATCACGCCTTCCTTTGGAAGCCAAAACTCCGCATCCCCGACATCTATGAGAATCGGGAGAACCAGTTGGCGTTTGCGCGGTTTCTGAACGCCTGCGCGTGCTGCAGCGGCGAAACCGAGCTGATCGGAGCCATCCGGGCGCTGGACCGCCGGACCATCAAGGGGCTTGGGCCGGCCGCGGCGAATCTCCTCTATTTTCTGCATCCGACTCTGGTTCCACCGTTCAACACGGCGATCGTCCGGGGTTACAACCTGCTGACCGGGGCCCGGGTGAAGCTCGGGAGTTGGAGCGATTACCTGGCCATGCGACAGGGAGTCATGGCGTTGAACGATCAGTATCGCGATCTGTTCTCAAACGATCTGGGAGCCATCGCCGGCGCCCTGTTCGACATCGGCAAGGGTCGCCATGCGCCACCGCCACGGGACCTGGACGACCAGGCCCTGGCCAGGTGGGAGTCTGATCTCGCGCTGGTCCGGGCCAAGGCGGATCTGGAAGACAAAGCGCTGCGCGCGAACACCCAGGAAGATCTCACCCATACCGAGGTGCAGGGATGGCTTCGCGAACTCGGGCGCGCGCTCGGTTTCGAGGTATGGGTCGCCATCAACGACCGGGGCCGGCCTTACGCGGGCGGGCGACTGTGTGACGGCTGTCTGGATGGCCTCCCCGACCCCCTCAGGAACGCACGAGCCGCCGAGGCCATCAGCCTGATCGATGTGATCTGGATCGAGGCCAAGACGGGGCGGGTGGCCGCGGCC
>CAZYEA010000425.1:0-2163 GCA_964646485.1 uncultured Acidobacteriota bacterium | reverse complement strand
GTTGAGCATTCGACGTCGATATATTCAGGGATAGTGCGCATGCTCGACTTGGCACTGGGACTCCCCGACCAGACTGCTCATGCTCTCTTCATCGTGGCCCCAGAGGCCAGGGAGAAGGAGGTGCGTGAGCAGGCCCTGCGTCCGGCATTCAGTCGCGTCGCTGACCTTCAGGTGCGCTTTATCTCCTACGGTGATCTCGCGAAGCACCGGGGCGAGATTGCCCGATTCGGCGAAGGCATGAAGGCGATCGAAGCCATTGCCCGGCGACTCTGCTAACCGCCCGCTCTACCTTCTGTCCGATCTTCGCTCTCCAGGGTCTCCGGCACTCGGCTTCGTGCTGGCAGCGGATCCGCCGAATTCCATTTGCCAGCCCAGCCGTAGGATCCAACTCCTCTTCAATTGCGGGCCGTCCAAGGATTGCAGCCGCGGCGCCTCCGCCTGGAGATGAAAATGCTGATTCTTCAGGATTCCCGTCCCGGGATGGAAGGTGAGTCCGGCTACGACACTCAGCCGCTTCCCGCCTTGAAGGTTCGGGTCCTTCGTAGGCTCGTCGGCGGGGTCAAGTAGAACATCCGATCCGCGGATGTTTCCCCAGAATTCGCCGCGAGCGCCCCCCGAAAGGCTCACCGAACTTCCGAACTGTCTCGTGACTGAAACGCCGAGCTGGTAGCGATCACCGAGCCGGTAGCCGTTGTCGTTCTGACCGAGCCGCACGGTTGAACTGAAATCCGCGGACCAACCCCACGGCGATACCTGCCCCAGATAGGTGATGCCCGGCAGCAAGGAGAAGGTTCCGGACCCGATCTGCATCGGGTATTCGAGCCGCATTCCGTCCATGGTTGCGTCGATCGATCCGGTAGGCAGGCCGACGCCGCCACTCAACAGAAGCCACTGTCGCGGTTCCTTCGTCTGGTAGACGGAATACATGCCACGCAGTTCGGCGTCGCCGACGCCGTCGGTCCGCTCGGCGAAGCGCACGCCATCGGCGGTGAGGTGGTTCATCTGCTTCCGGACATAGGGGAGCAACCCCATGAGGGTCAACTTGTCGGTCGGGGCATACATGACCATCCCCATGTGCATCTGCATGGTCATGTCGGTGGGTGCGGCGAAGTAGGTCTTCAGGATCGTCGTCTCGCTGATCGCGGTGGTTCCGGAAAGATTGCCGTCCATCTTTTCAGCCATGAGCTGATACCCGACCATCCACTTGCCGGCCTGCCCGGTCATTATGTCGAAAGGCACCAGCCCGGGAGCGCCCATCATCTCCGTCATGCTCCCCGCCCGGGTCCCGGCGTGCGCGGCGTCATTGCCTGCCTTCATTGCGGTCATCGGTGCCTCCGTCGTCTGGGCCGAGTGCGCCCGCACCGGTGACCCGATGGCCAGGGCCAAGGCCATCGCGAGGCCGGATGCCGGCACTGCTGTTCGTCTCGTTCTCATGTTCGATCTCTTCTTCCCTCAGTCAGGGCGGGCGCCGATGGAGCTAAGCGGCGCCATGGACGACAGCATCGTAGAAGGGAGGATGGTGGGCGATCGGTGCGGCGGCGCACGCGAAGCTCTAACCCCTTCTCCTATCCGCGCTTCGCTATGCATCCGCAAATCGCGCAGCCCAAATGATCGCGGCAGGGGCGATGAGCCTCAGTTCCGTGTCGGTGATCGGCGACGCATTGCGGCTTCGGAACGCGGAGATCCAGCTTCTTCTCGTCGCGCATTTGGTGCGCGCGCTGTGGTGTGCTGTCCACCGCACAGAAGAACTTTCTTCCCCTGACTAATCTCGGTTCGGCGGAACACGTCCGCCAAGGCGGAAATCAACGGCCCCGACGGCCCCGAAGGAACCACACCATGAAGACACGAACCCTTTCCACGATCTCAATGATTCTCACCCTCGGCGCTCTAAGCGCCACCGCGGCAACGCCGGAACAGGCTGGCTCAGCCAGCAAGCCCGCGATGGGAAAGATGGATATGTCGCACGATCACATGATGATGACCACCGAACCCCACCACGTGCTGGCCATGGCCTACCATCAGAATCTGGCGGCTTTCGCGAAGGCCCTGCACGAGCAGGCGGCAAGCGCCGGCACCCTCAACATCGACTTCGCCCGCACCGCGGTGAGCGAGATGCGGCGTAGCTTCGACCAGATGAAGCAGCATCATAAGGAACACATGGAG
>CAZYEA010000424.1:0-3108 GCA_964646485.1 uncultured Acidobacteriota bacterium | reverse complement strand
GGGGCGGGGCACTCACTCCCACAGTTGGGTCATGGCCGTCTCGAGCGAAGTCGAGTCCTTCGAGCGATACGCGGAGGCGAGCCCGGGCAACTGCGTGTTCCTGGTCGACACCTTCCATTCGCTCGACGGCGTGGCCCACGCGATCGAGGTCGGCCGGAAGCTGAAGCGGGCCGGGTACGCGCTCGGCGGCATCCGCCTCGACTCGGGCGACCTCGCCTATCTCTCGATCGAAGCGCGGCGCATGCTGGACGAAGCTGGCTTCAAGGACGCGGCCATCGTGGCCAGCAACGAACTCGACGAGAACATCATCGGGAGCCTGCGCGAACAGGGAGCGCGCGTCTCGGTCTGGGGGGTGGGCACGAGGCTCATCACCGGTCACGATCAGTCGGCCATGGGCTGCGTCTACAAGCTCTCGGCCGTGCGCGACCCGGGCGGGCCCTGGCGCGCGCGCATGAAGCTCTCCGAGCAGGCGGCCAAAGTCTCGAATCCCGGGATCCAGCAGCTGCGGCGTTTCTCGAGCGGGATCGAGTTCGCGGGCGACATGATCTGGCACGACGATAAGGAGAGTGGGGAGCACCCGTCCTTCCTGATGATCGATCCCCTGGACATGACCCGGCGGCGCGCCTTTGCCCCCAACCAGGCCTTCGAGGACCTGCTGAAGCCGATCTTCCGGAAGGGCGAGCTCGTGAGCCCGCCCGAGCCCCTCGAAAGCGTCCGGGCGCGAGTGGTCGAGGATCTCTCGAAATTCCATCCCGGCATCAAGCGCTTCGTGAACCCCCATATCTATCCGGTCGGTCTCGAGGAATCTCTCTTCAAGATGCGCTCCGACCTCATGCTCCGGCTGCGCAACCTGCGCGCGGACGGCCTGTTCGACTGATCTCTCCTTTGAAGGCGCCATGACCGACACCCCGGTCCACTACGATCCCACCCACGCCCGCGAGTTCTCTTATCGGCCCGATGCCCAGGCCCTGTTCGATGCGGCGACCCTCTTCCGCCGCGAGCGTCACCTCCTGCCCGCCTCCTCCGACCCGCGGCGCCATCACCTGGTGATCATCGATCCCCAGCGTGATTTCTGTTTCCCCGAAGGGACGCTCTACGTGGGCGGTCGGAGCGGTCTTGGGGCCATGGAAGACAACGACCGGATCGCCCGCTTCATCTACGGAAATGTGGGCCTCATCAGCGAAATCACCTGCACCCTCGATTCACACCTGCCCTTCCAGATCTTCTTTGCACCCTTCTGGGTCGATCGCTCGGGCGCTCCCCTTTCCCCGCACCGCACCATTTCGGTCGACGAAGTGCGCGCGGGCGACGTCTCCCCGAATCCGGACATCGTCGACGCGGTGGGAGCAAGCGACCTCTCCTGGCTCACGAAGCAGGTGGTCTTCTACTGCGAACAGCTGGCGAAGGCGGGCAAGTACGTGCTCTACCTGTGGCCTCCGCACGTCCTGCTGGGCGGCGACGGACACGCGATCGCGGGAGTGATCCAGGAGGCGCGCCTCTTCCACGCCTACGCGCGGGGCGCCCGGAACGGGGTCGAGATCAAGGGCATGCACGCCCTCTCCGAGAACTACTCGGTGTTCTCTCCGGAGGTCCTCGCGACCCACGACGGCGCGTCCCTCGCCTCGCGGAATGGCGCCCTTCTCGATCGCCTGCTCGACGAAGATCGCCTGATCATCGCCGGCCAGGCCTCCAGCCACTGCGTGAAGAGCTCGATCGACGACCTGCTCGACGCCATAAGGGCCCGGGACGCGAGACTCGCCCGGCGGGTCTACATACTCGAGGACGCCATGTCCGCGGTGGCGGTGCCCGATCCGGCCCGGCCCGGTTCCTTTCTCGCCGACTTCACCGACGCGGCTCAAGACGCGCTCGGACGCTTCCACGAGGCCGGCATGCACATCGTGAACACGACGACCCCTCCCTCCGAATGGCCCGGGTTCCTGGACTGACCCAAGAGGACCTTGCGCCCCATCTATCTCGATCACGCGGCCACCACGCCGCTCGACCCCGAAGTGCTCGAAGCCATGCTTCCCTACCTTCGCGAGGACTTCGGCAACCCGTCATCCCTCCACCGCTTCGGTCAGCGCGCCCGGGGCGCCGTGGACGAGGCGCGCGCGCGCGTGGCCTCGGCCCTCGGCGCGCGGGACGCGGAGATCGTGTTCACCGGCAGCGGGACCGAAGGCGACAACCTCGCGGTCAAAGGCGCCCTGACCGCCTCCGCCGCCCACCTCGACGGCCCGACGCGCGGCGATCTGGCCACGAGTTCCCTCGAGCACCACGCCATCCTCAACACCGCCAAGGGTCTCGACCACTCGAAGCACAAGGTCACGCTCGCCCGCGCGACCGAATCGGGAAAGGTCGACCCGGGCGACCTCGAGGAGATCGTCGATCACGCGACCGCCCTGGTTTCGGTGATGTATGCGAACAACGAGACCGGGGTGATCCAACCCCTCCGCGAGGTCATCGCGATCGCGCACGGCAAAGGGGCGCTCGTTCACACCGATGCGGTGCAGGCCCTCGGAAAGGTGCGCATCGACGTGCACGAACTCGGCGTCGACCTCCTCACCGCCTCCGCTCACAAGATCCACGGTCCGAAGGGCGTGGGCGCGCTCTACGTGCGCAGCGGCACGCGGATGTCGGCGCTCATCCGTGGAGGCGCGCAGGAGAGGAACCGTCGGGCCGGCACCGAGAACGTCGCGGGGATCGTGGGTTTCGGCAAAGCCGCCGAACTCGCCCAGGCTCGGCTCGCGGAGGACGCCGTCCGGGTGGGAGCCCTGCGGGACCGCCTCGAGCGCGCCCTGATCGCCCAGGGAGGGGGGCTCGTCGAAGCGAACGGCGCCGTGGAGCAGAGGATCTTCTCCACCACGAGCCTTTCGTTCGCAGGAGTTTCCGGAGAGGACATGCTGATCGCCCTAGACCTTGAAGGCATTGCCGTCTCAACCGGCGCGGCCTGCGCCGCCGGTTCGCCGGAGCCTTCGCACGTCCTCAAGGCCATGGGCCTTTCGCGGGAACGGGTCAACGGCTCCCTGCGCTTCTCCCTGGGTCGCGGCACCACCCCCGAAGAAATCGACCGCACCATAGAAATCGTCACCGCAACCGCACACCGCCTAC
>CAZYEA010000423.1:2574-3112 GCA_964646485.1 uncultured Acidobacteriota bacterium | reverse complement strand
CCTGCACCATGGGCGGATCGAATTCCTTGGACGAGAGTCCGTAGCGGCCTCCCACGACCCTGGGCTGCGTGGCGAAAGCGGTGAGCCCTTCCTCCGCGGCCTCCCGCAGCGCGGCCAGGACTTCGAGATACAGCGGATCGCCGATGGCGCCTGGTTCCTTGGTCCGGTCGAGAACCGCGATGGATCGCACCGACTTCGGCAGAGCCGCCACGAAGTCCGGCTTGGAGAAGGGATGGAACAGACGAACCTTGACCAGGCCCACCTTCTCGCCCTGCGCCATCAGGTGCTCGATCGTCTCCTGAGCGGTCTCGCTGCCCGAGCCCATCATGACGATCACGCGCTCGGCCTCGGGATGGCCCACGTAGTCGAACAGGTCGTAGCTTCTCCCGGTGAGGGCGCCGAAGTGCGTCATGGCTTCGTGAACGAGGCCGGCGCAGGCGAGGTGGTACAGGTTGCCGGCCTCGCGGGCCTGGAAGAAAGCGTCGGGGTTCTGGGCGGTGCCGCGAAGGACGGGGCGGTCGGGGGTCAGGGCGCGCTG
>CAZYEA010000423.1:0-2564 GCA_964646485.1 uncultured Acidobacteriota bacterium | reverse complement strand
AGAAGGCGAAGGTCGTCGTCGGACAACTCCTCGATCTTGGCGACCTCGTGCGAGGTCCGGAAACCGTCGAAGAAATGGAGGAAGGGAACGCGGCTGCGCAGGGTCGCCATGTGGGCGATGGCGGCGAAGTCCTGCGCTTCCTGGACGGAGGACGAACAGAGCATGGCGAAGCCGGTCGCGCGGCAGGCCATCACGTCGGAGTGGTCCCCGAAGATCGAGAGCGCGTGGGTGGCGATGGTGCGCGCGGCGACGTGCATGCAGAAGGGAGTCAGCTCGCCCGCGATCTTGAACATGTTCGGGATCATCAGGAGCAGGCCCTGCGAAGCCGTGAACGTGGTGGCGAGCGCCCCGGCCTGAAGCGCGCCGTGGACGGCGCCCGCGGCTCCCGCCTCAGACTGCATCTCCATGATCTGGGGAACGGATCCCCACACGTTGGGCCGCCCGTGAGCGGCCCACGAATCCGCCAGCTCTCCCATGGTCGAACTGGGAGTTATGGGGTAGATGGCGATGACCTCGCTCAGCCTGTGAGCGACTGCGGCGGCGGCTTCATTTCCGTCAACAACGATCCGGCGTGCCTGGGGCATGGGTCCTCCGGTCGGCTCAATTAACAAGTCGCGTGCCACGGTCCAGGGGCGCGATTGGCCCGCAAATGGCGCAAATTGCGCCGTACTCGGCGAATAACTTGCGCGAGATAGGGGAAGACCGCGCTGTTTCTGCGCGAACTCTGCCCGGAACGGGACATGAGTCCGGGGGCGTCGTCAGTCAATCGGCGCCCGGCAGCGGCGACTTCCCCCACCCTCGAACGCAACCGGTGCGGGGGCTTGAAGGCCCGGGCGCATCGCTTGCTTCAGCTCTTGCTTGGTCGGAATGAAGCGTCAGGAAACCTCGCGCTTCGTTACCGCTTTCCCGTCAATCGGTTGTCCGGATCAAGCCAGCCCACCCCTGGCAGGCGGGCGAGGGGAATACTCCTTGCAAACCTCCAGTGTGATTTTCATCTTTGCGGAGGATCCCATGAAGCCAGAGACGAAACGGGTTGCCAAGGCGGTCGGAGCCGCAGTAGCCGGCGCCACCGTCGGATACATGGCCGGAGTGCTCACCGCTCCTTCGTCCGGAGCGGAAACGAGGAAGCGGATCGGCCGGAAGGTCGAGGAGAAGGTCGAGGACATCACCCTCAAGACCAAGCGCACCATGAAAGACGCCAAGGAGAAGGTCGCGAGCGCGATGCATCACTAGCGCCATAGACCCTCCTTATCCGAGAGGGCGGCGCACCTGAAAGGGTGAAACCATGAAAAGCCGAGGACTGAACGTCGTCGATCGCGGTCGCCAACGGGCGCTCGATCATCGCGGAACCCGGGTCTCCAGGATGCCGCCGGTCGCAGGCGAGCGCGTCTATCGAACCGGGACGGTATGCGACGGGTGCGGTGCGGTCTACTCACGCAAGACCTGGCGCCGATCGGGTGAGCGGGCCGCGCTGGCCCTGGCCCCGGACGCCGTGCGGGCGCGGTGCCCCGCCTGCCTGCAGACGAAGGAGGGACTCGCCTACGGGCGGGTGCTTCTTAGCGGAGCCTGGCTGAAGAACCACGAGGACGAGGTGCGCCAACGCATCGTGAACGTGGAAAACCGCGCCCGTCACACCCAGCCGGAGCGTCGGGTGATCGAGATCTCGCGGGGCAAGGACGGCCTCGAGGTCATGAGCACGTCCGAAAAGCTCGCCCATCGCCTCGTGCGCGAAATGGAGAAGGCGTTCGGCGGCCGGTCGTCCTATCGCTGGTCGGGAAACGATGGTTCGCTCTTCGCAACCTGGGTCCGCGAATAGAGCGCGAACGTCGAAGGCAAGCGAGCCCGGCTAAGAGGCGACGGAATGACTCCGTGAGACGGGCGAGTGCGCCTCGGCGTGGTAGTCCTTGAGCTTGTATTGAATCTTGCGCGGGCTGATCCCCAGAACCTTGGCCGCTCGTGAGGTGCTCCCGCCCACCGACTCCACGGTTCGCAGAATGGCCTCGCGCTCGATCACGGCCAGGCTGCTTCCGGGAATCTTCACTCCCGAGGCCGTCGCCTCGGCGTGATCGAGGCCGCCGCGAAGGGTCGGGAAATGACTCACGCTCAGGGTGGGCTGCTCGGTGAGCACGACCGCGCGCTCGATGGCGTTTTCGAGCTGACGCACGTTGCCCGGCCAGGGGTGGTGGAGGAGCAGGGCCATGGCCTCGTCGGAGAAGCTCTTGACGTCCTTGCTGTTCTGCGCGGCGTACTTCTTGAGGAAGTGCTGGGCGAGCACGGGAAGGTCGGCCTGCCGCTCGCGCAGCGGCGGGATGCGGATCTCCACCACGTTGAGCCGGTAATAGAGGTCCTCCCGGAACGATCCGTCGGCGATCTTCTTGGTCAGGTCCCGGTGGGTCGCGGACACGATGCGGACATCGACCTTGAAGGTCTTGTTCCCGCCCACCCGCTCGAATTCGCGCTCCTCGAGGAAGCGGAGGAGCTTCACCTGGACGGTGAGCGAGATGTCGCCGATCTCGTCGAGGAAAAGAGTGCCGCCGTCGGCGGCTTCGAAGCGGCCCGCGCGG
>CAZYEA010000422.1:0-3117 GCA_964646485.1 uncultured Acidobacteriota bacterium | reverse complement strand
GACACCGGCGCCTTAGTCGCAGGGGGCGATGGCGGAGGAGAGACGCGAGCCCTTAACGTGCCTCGGCGTGAAGGGGGTGACGGGAAGAGGGCTGAGGCCGGGCGGCCGACAGAGAAGTCCCTCAAGGACGACGGAGAGTACTCTCACGATCGCGTCGCGGCCACTAAACTGCTCGTCCCATGCCGCCGGAATTCGTTCACCTTCACCTCCACACCGAGTTCTCCCTCCTCGACGGCGCCTGCCATCTAGACGAGCTCGCCAAGACCGCCAAGGAAATGGGCATGAAGGCCATGGCCATCACCGACCATGGCGCGATGTTCGGCGCGGTCGGGTGGGCCTCCGCCTGCAAGAAGGCTGGGATCAAGCCGATCATCGGGTGCGAGAGCTACGTGGCCCTGGGGTCGCGGCTCGAGAAGAGCGGAGGCGGGATCGCGAACGCCTACAACCACCTCGGGATGATCGCGACCACGAACGAGGGCTACCACAACCTCGCGAAGCTCTCCTCCATTGGCTACACCGAGGGCTTCTATCACCGGCCCCGGATCGACAAGGATGTGCTGGCTCAGCACGCCAAGGGCCTCGTCGGCTTCTCCGGGTGCCTCGCCAGCGAGATTTCGCAGTCGTTGATGCGGGATGACGAGGCGGGGGCGATCAAGTCGGTGATGGAGTTCTGCGACATCTTCGGCAAGGACCGCTTCTACCTGGAGCTGATGGATCACCGGATTCCCGACCAGACCAAGGTGAACAAGGGTCTGATGCGGATCGGGAAGAAGACCGGGCTGCCGTTCGTGGCCACGAACGATGCGCACTACCTTCATAAGGACGATCACGAGGCGCATGCCGTGCTGCTTTGCATCGGCACTGGCAAGAAGCTGGCGGATCCGAATCGGTTCGCGTTCGAGACCGATGAGTTCTATGTGAAGAGCGCCGAGGAGATGGAAGCGCTCTTCGGGCACGTGCCGGAAGCGCTTTCGAACACCGTGAAGATCGCCGACATGGTGGAGTTCAAGCTCGACACCACCCACAAGTTCCCGAAGTTCGATGTGCCCGCGGGATACACGACCGAGACGTTCTTCGAGAAGATGACCCGGGACGGCTACGCGGAGCGCCTCAAGGTGCTCGAGCCGCTCAGCGCCTCCGGGCGGCTGAAGGTGCCGCTCGCCGACTACGAGGCGCGCCTCACTCGCGAGATCGGGGTCATTCATCGCGTGGGCTTCTCCGCCTACTTCCTGATCGTCGGCGACTTCATTGCCTACGCGAAGAGGCGGGGGATTCCCGTGGGCCCGGGCCGTGGTTCGGCGGCGGGGAGTCTGGTCGCCTACTCGCTCAGCATCACCGACATCGACCCCATGGAGAACGGGCTCATCTTCGAGCGCTTCCTGAACGAGGAGCGCATCAGCCCTCCCGATATCGACATCGACTTCTGCGAGAACCGGCGTGGGGAAGTGATCGATTACGTCACCCAGAAATACGGGCGCGAGAACGTGGCTCAGATCATCACCTTCGGGACGATGAAGGCGAAGGCGGTGGTGCGCGACGTGTCGCGCGTGCTCGATCTTTCCTTCGCGGACAGCGACCGGATCGCCAAGATGGTGCCGGGCGACCTCGGCATGACCCTCGAGAAGGCGCTGCAGGATTCGCCCGCCCTGGCGGACGCCTATAAGAAGGAAGAGCTGACCAGGCGCGTGGTCGATATCGGGCGGCGCCTCGAAGGCACTACGCGCCACGCCTCTACTCACGCGGCCGGCGTCGTCATCTCGCCTGAGCCGCTTGCGAACCTGGTGCCGCTCTACAAGTTCCCGGGTACGGAGTCCGTGGTCACGCAGTTCGACATGAAGGGCGTCGAGGAAATCGGCCTCCTCAAGATGGACTTCCTCGGGCTGTCGACCCTCACCCTGATCGACCGCTGCGTGAAGATGATCGCGGAGCAGACGGGGGAGAAGATCGATCCCTCCCAGTTCCAGGATGGCGACGAGAAGACGTATCACCTCTTCGCCACCGGCAAGACGAACGGCGTGTTCCAGTTCGAGTCGGACGGGATGAAGGACGTCCTGCGCCGGTTCAAGCCCGATCGCCTGGGTCACCTGACCGCGCTCAACGCCCTGTATCGGCCGGGGCCGATGCAGATGATCGACGACTTCGTCAAGCGCCGGCACGGCCAGACCAAGGTCACCTACGAGCATCCCTCGTTCGAGACCATCCTTGGCGAGACCTACGGCATCATGGTCTACCAGGAGCAGGTCATGCAGATCGCGGCCGCGATCGCGGGCTTCACCATGGGCGAGGCCGACATGCTCCGCAAGGCCATGGGCAAGAAGAACGTCCAGGTCATGGCCGCGCAGAAGGACAAGTTCGTGAGCGGTTGCGTGGCCAACAAGGTGGCGGTGGCCAAGGCCACCAAGATCTGGGACCACATCGAGATGTTCGCGGGCTACGGCTTCAACAAGTCGCACTCCGCGGCCTATGCGTGGATCGCGTATCAGACCGGCTACCTGAAGGCGAACTATCCGGCGTTCTTCGTGGCTTCGCTGCTCACCATGGAAAAGGCGAACGCGGACAAGCTGGTGGCCTACTCCGCGGAGGCCCGCGACCTCGGGCTCACCGTGCTGCCTCCGAACGTCAATTCGTCGCTCGTGGACTTCACGGTCGAGAACGGGGCGGTGCGGTTCGCCTTGTCCGCGGTGAAAAACGTGGGGGAGGGCGCGGCCGAGTCGGTGGTGCTCGCGCGCAACGACGGCCCCTTCACCTCGCTCGACGACTTCTGCTCTCGGGTGGACATGAAGACCGCGAACAAGCGCGCGGTGGAGAGCTTCATCAAGAGCGGCTCCTTCGACTCCGTGGACCCGCGCCGGCACATCCTCTTCGCGGGACTCGAAAGCGCACTCGATCGCGCTTCACGCCTGCGCGCGGATCGCGAGGCCGGGCAGTCGAATCTCTTCGGCATGATGGACGACGAGGGGCCTGGGCCTGCGGCGGCGCCCGCGAATGGCAAGTCCGGCGTCTCCGAGGTCCCGCGCTGGTCGGAAGGTGAGCGGCTCGCCTTCGAGAAGGAGTCGCTCGGCTTCTACCTCTCCGGCCATCCCATCGAGCGGTACAAGGGCGAGATCCAGGAGTTCG
>CAZYEA010000421.1:1650-3122 GCA_964646485.1 uncultured Acidobacteriota bacterium | reverse complement strand
CCCCGTCGTCGCGCCTGACTTCGAGTTCGAGTTCGAACGGCGTGCCGCTCGAGACCGCTTCGGCGAGCGCCGCCTGGGCGCGCGTCCAGCTTTCCGGGGCGAGGAATCGCTCATGCCCTGCGAAATCGGGCGCGGGCGAGCCCGGGTCCATGCGCAGCATGCGGTACAGCTCCTCGGACCACCACACCCTTCCGCTCGCGATGTCGAGCCGGAAGTGGGCCATGCGCCCCACCCGGAGGGCCTCCTTGAGCGCGGCCTCGCCCTCCCGCAGATCCGTCTCCGCCCGCTGCCGCTTTTCCCGTTCCTCGATCGAGCGGAGACCGAATTCCATGTCCGCCACCGTCTTCTCGATGAGGGCCACTTCCTCCGCGCCGAAGAACTCGGCCTCGGACGCATAGACGGTGAGGGCGCCGCGCCCCCTCCAGCCGAGTTCCGCGGGCAGGCCGACCAGGCTGCGGAACGCGCTCCGCGCCGCCGCCTCCCGCCACGGGGCCATGCGCGCTTCCACGGTGACGTCGGAGCACACGTTCGGGAGTCCCTCCCGGATGGCCACTCCGGTGGGATCTCGGCCGATCGCCTCGTCGTCGATGGTGAGCCGAATGGCCTGGAGGTATCCCTCGTCGTCTCCAAAGCTCGCCACGCATCGAACCTCGCGGCTCGAGGGCTCGACCGCGCCCACCCAGGCCATCTTGAAGCGACCGGCGACCACGAGGGCGCGACAGACCTCCTTCAGGAGTTCCTCTTCATTGGCGGCGCGGACCACGGCCTGGTTGACTTGCCCGAGGGAGGCGTACAGGCGGTTCAGTCGTTCGATCTGGGCCTCGTGCGCCTTGCGCTCGGTGATGTCCCGATAGATCACGATCGACAGCTGTTCCCCGTCGATGGCGATCGACCGTCCGCTCGCCTCGACGAAGAGGACGGACCCGTTCTTCCGGCGATGGACGGCCTCGAAGCGGACGTCGGTGCCGCTCAGCAGCCGGGCGAGGTTCCTCAGGAACTGGTCCTGGTCGCGGTCCGCGCGCAGTTCCGCCACGCTCATCGTGCGCAACTCTTCCTCGGCGTAGCCGTAGACGACGCGCGCCCGTTCGTTCGCTTCCACGATCCGGCCGCGGCGGTCGACGAGGAAGATGATGTCGTTCGCCTCGCGCATGACCACGGAGAGCCGTTCGGCCACGCCCGCGCGCTCTCTTTCCGCGGCGAGGCCGCGCTCCAGGGCGCCCGCGTGGCGTTCGCGCCAGAGGTAGGCGGCGCCCAGGCCGATGGTGAGGACGATGAGAGCGAAGAGCAGGCCGGTCTCGAGCGCCTGCCGGCGAATCGGACCGTACACCTCCGACTGGTCGATCTTGCTCACGAGAATCCAGGTGGAATTGGGAATCGTGCGGGCGGTCGCGAGCACCGTGCGCCCCCGGTAATCGAGCCCGCCGCTTGCGCCCATCTCGCCCCGGGCTGCCTTCGCTTCGGGGAGGAGCGGC
>CAZYEA010000421.1:0-1640 GCA_964646485.1 uncultured Acidobacteriota bacterium | reverse complement strand
AAACTTCGTGGTCAGAGCCGAACCGGGGGAGAAGCGGGTGGGGCTCAGGAAGACCACGAAGTCGCCTTCTCTCCGCACCAGGTAGGCCTCCGCGGTCGGACTGATCGAAGGCCACTTCGCCATCTCCGGATAGAGGTACTGCGCCGGATCGATCTCGAGAACCAGGGTCGCGATCTTTGCGGAATCGCCGCGGGCCGTGATCGGCACCACGAGGTCGAGGTGAGGCCTCGATTCCCCTGGAGGGAAGTGAATGTCGCTCAGCCCGATGCTGGTGCGGCCCACCAGGTGCTCCGAGTCGCTGAGCGCGCCCGCGGATATCCTCGCCCCTTCTGGAACCGACAGCCGAAGGCGGCCCTCTGAATCGAAGAGCAGGACCTCCCGATATCGCGTGCCGCCCCTGATCGGCTCGAGCCAGTCCACCACCCTCTGACGCGCCGTCGGGTCAGAGGGCCGGGCCAGGAAGGCGGCGATGTCGGAAGCGACGTGGGGAGTGCGCTCCAGAAAACGACCCTCGCCGAGCCGCTCCTCACGCCACTGCACGATGTCCGCGGCCTTGAGGTTCGCCACCGCGTCCAGTTCGCGATTGACGGCCTCCCGGCCGACGCTGAGCTCGCTCCGCAGATAGAGAACGCCCAGGCTCAGGATCAGGAGCACGAGCATGGACGCCACTCCCGCGAGGCTAAGGGCGAAGCGGCGATTGTCGGTGCGCTCTTGTTCCGTGTCGCCGAAGGCGAACACAGAGCGCAGCCGCATCACTGTGCTTTCGATCAGCAGGGCTCCCGTGTTCAGGAACAGCAGGTTCACTGCGGTCAGGAGAGCCATGGGCGCGCGGTTGGGCGCGTATTCGGGAGGGGCGCCGACCGCGAAACCCAGGATGGCGATGACGGCGATGCCGAGGCTGGAGCCCGCGCTCAGCACCGCGACCCAGTGCGCGCTCGCTGAGCCGCGGCCCCGCGCGAGCATGGACAGGGCGGTAAGCGCGAGGGCCAGGGCTGTGGAGGGCGCGATCCGGCCGAGGGGAACCGGCCCCACCTGCATCTCCGGCGGCCGGAACCAGGTTTCCCACGGCAGGGGCATGCCGAACCACACACTGCCAAAAACCCAGAACGCAACGATGATCACGAACCAGGACGCGGCGGACTCGAAGCGGCGCGCGGCCACGCGACGAGGCCAGACCGCTCGCGCGATCCCCGCAAGGCCCAGAGCCGCGAACAGGAGTCCGGTGATGGGGGCCATGGGCACGAACTGGGCGGCCATCGCAGTGAGGCGCCACCGGCCGATCTCCCACAAAAGAATTGCGGCGAGGCCGACCAGGGTCGCGACCGAGGAAGCCGTAAGCCCCGCCCCACGCAGGAACCTGCTCATACGCGGGACCCGAGTTCGCGGGCGACCATGGCGTTGATCATAAGGCTCTGGGCGTCTACATCGGCCGGGCCGCCCTGGCCGATTTCGTCGGCGGCGAAGACCCATCAGGCTCAGCGCAACGGGCGCCGGCACTGCATAGGGATTAAAGGATCAGGCGGGGAATTCGATGGAGAAGGCGGCTCCCGGCCCGATGGCGAGGGTTCCGAGAAGCTGCCGCGCGAGGTCGGATACGAGCTGCATGCCCAGTGAGTGAGTCTGTCGCTCGGCATAGTCGC
>CAZYEA010000420.1:0-3133 GCA_964646485.1 uncultured Acidobacteriota bacterium | reverse complement strand
CACTGATTCGGTAGCTCTACGTATGCCGGAATGGAGTGCGGGTCCTGCACCCTATTCGGCCGACTCGGAGCTTGCGGTTCGGCCTCAAACCCATTACTTCCCTCGATCTGTCGCCGGAGCCCGAGGGAGGCGCCAACTGGATAGGTTCGCGCCCTAGTTCCCTTCGGGTAGCGAGCGGGCTCGGGGCGCTGAGGTGGGAATGGCATCGGGGGCTCCAGACGGAACGTCCTCCGCGGTTCAGGAGACGACGGATTTCGTACGACGCCTCGAAAGTGTACCGCCAGGCGGGCGGGAGCCCGCGTCTCGAAGAGCCGGCGCGGCTCGTCGCGCCGCTTCCAGGTTGCTCGCTATACTGATTCGAACCGCTGAAGTTCCGTCCTCACCACTCCGTTCGAGGTCTCGTGACGAGTCAAGAATCACCGTCCCGGTTCGGGCCCTCGGCTCGTCTCGGGCCATACGAAATCATGGGCCCCATCGGCAAAGGTGGGATGGGCGAGGTCTACCGCGCGAAGGACACCCGCCTCGACCGCAAGGTCGCGATCAAGATGCTCCCTCCGGCCCTGGCCGGCGACGAGCAGTTGCGGGCGCGCTTCGAGCGCGAGGCGAAGAGCGTGTCCGCGCTCAATCATCCGCACATCTGCACTCTGCATGACGTCGGCCAGGACACGGTCAACGGCGAGATCATCCATTACCTCGTCCTCGAGATGATCGAGGGCGAGTCGCTCTCCGCCCGCATCGCGCGCGCTTCCCTCTCCCTCGACGACGTGCTGCTCTACGGCAAGCAGATCGCCTCCGCCCTCGACGCCGCCCACAAGCGCGGCATCGTCCATCGCGACCTCAAGCCCGGCAACGTGATGATCACGAAGGCGGGGGCCAAGCTTCTCGACTTCGGTCTCGCCAAGGCGGCGGAGCGCGGCGCGGGCCAGGGGATCACCGCCATCGAGTCCTACGACACCCGCGACAAGCCCCTCACCGAGCAGGGCACGATCATGGGGACGTTCCAGTACATGTCTCCTGAGCAGCTCGAGGGCGCCCCCGCGGACGCGCGCAGCGACATCTTCGCCCTCGGCGCGGTGCTGTACGAGATGGCCACGGGCAAGAAGGCCTTCGAGGGGAAGAACCGAACCAGCCTGATCGCGGCCATCGTCTCCTCCCATCCCCCTCCCATCTCGACCGTGCAGACCATGAGTCCGCCCGCCCTCGACCACGTGATCCACAAGTGTCTGGAGAAGGATCCCGATGACCGCTGGCAGAGCGCCCGCGATGTCATGGCCGAACTCCAGTGGATCGCCGAAGGCGGCTCCCGGGCCGGCCTGCCGGCCGCGGTGTCATCGCGACGCCGGCACCGCGAAGGTCTCGCCTGGGCCGCCGCCTCGGTCTTTGCCCTTACCAGCCTGGGCCTCGGAATCGCCTGGGCCCGGAGAGCCCCGGTCCCCGCACCGATCGGCCGATTCGTCATCCCCAATCCCGCCGCTCTCACCTCGGCCGGCGCTCCCGCGGTCTCGCCCGATGGCCGCGTCATCGCTTTCGATGCCATCGACTCCGGAGGCAAGCGGCAGCTCTGGGTCCGACCCCTCGACACACTCGAGGCACGGCCGGTCCCCGGAACCGAGGGGGCGCGGCGTCCGATCTGGTCACCCGACAGCAAGTTCCTCGCCTTCCGCGCCGAGGGGAAGCTGCGGAAAGTTCCCCTCGCCGGAGGACCGCCCCAGACCATCTGCGACTCGACGAACGGCTCCGACGGCACGTGGAGTCGCGACGGCGTGATCCTCTTCGACGGCCAGACCGGCGACCCTATCTGGAGAGTGAACGCCTCGGGGGGCGTGGCCACCGTGGAACTGGGCCTGGACAAGGCGAAGAAGATCAACTTCGTGGGATGGCCGGAGTTCCTTCCCGACGGCCGCCACTTCCTCTACATGACTGAGGGCGAAGGCTTGGAGCGCGCGCTCATGGTCAAAGAGCTGGGCGCCACGGAGGGAAAGGAGATCCTGCGCAGCGCATCGAAGGTCGCCTACGCAAGCCCCGGCTTCCTCGTCTACGTACGGGAGAAGACGCTGGTGGCCCATCCCTTCGATGCGGCCAGCCAGGAGCTTATGGGCGAGCCCATCCCCATCGGCGACGGCCTCGGCGTCGACCTCATTGGCGGCGCCGCCTTCTCCCTCTCGAACAACGGCGTGCTCGCCTATCGCGCCGGTGAAGACCTGAACCGCCGCCTGATCTGGATCGATCGAAACGGAAAGGAGTCCCCCGCGCTCAGCGAAGCCCGTCAGTATTGGGATACCTGGCTGTCTCCTGACGGCAACCGGCTCGCCTACGACATGGATGACGGCGCGGGCCAGGGCGACGTCTGGATCCGCGATCTCGTTCGCGGGGTCACTTCGCGCTTCACGTTCGGCAAGGAGCCGGAGTTTGCGCCCACCTGGTCGCCGGACGGCCGGCGGATCGTGTTCTCGAAAGACCGCAAGAGCCCTTCGAAAGGGGCGGATCTCTACGTCAAGGACGCGGTCGGCACCGGTGAACCGGAGCAACTGACCGACGCCGAAGGCGGCAAATACGCGACCGACTGGTCGGCGAATGGCGAGTACCTCATCTTCAACGCCGAGGACAAGGACACCGGCGCCGACCTCTGGGCCCTCCCCATGAAGGGCGCCGATCGCAAGCCCATTCCCCTGGTGCGCACGAAGTTCACGGAGTCCGGCGGGACCCTCTCGCCGGACGGGAAATTCCTCGCCTACCGCTCCAACGAATCGGGCCGGCCCGAGGTGTACGTGCAGGAGTTCCCGGTGGCGCGCAGCAAGTGGCAGGTCTCCACCGAGGGCGGGCGGGATCCCTTCTGGCGGGGCGATGGTCGCGAGATGTACTACCGCGCCCTCGACCTCAGTGTCATGGCCGTGCCCGTCTCCACCACCACCACGTTCGAGATGGGAACAGCGAAGGCGCTCTTCAAGGCGCGCTTCCCCACCGCGCTTCCCGCCCGCGCCCTCTTCCGCCCCACGCGCGACGGCCAGCGCTTCCTGGTGCTCTCCGCGCCGGAGTCCATCCCCCCCGCGATCGTGGTTCTGAACTGGCCGAGCGCGCTCAAGTAAGACGGACAGGCTCCTCGCAATGACGGCGTGGGAGAGCGGACGTGGCT
>CAZYEA010000419.1:0-3138 GCA_964646485.1 uncultured Acidobacteriota bacterium | reverse complement strand
GAGACACCTCGTTCGCGCGAGACCCTCGCGCCGGGCGCGGTCCTGCTCCGCGGTTTCGCTCTCGACCAGGAGAGGGAATTGCGGAAAGCGCTCGAGCGTATCGAGGCCAATGCACCCTTCCGCCACATGATCACCCCGGGCGGCTACCGCATGTCGGTGGCCATGACCAACTGCGGCGACTTCGGTTGGATCACCGATCGCCGCGGCTACAGTTACGACGCCCTCGATCCCGATTCGGGGAAGCCCTGGCCGAAGATGCCCGCGGTCTTCCTCGATCTCTCGGAACGCGCGGCCGCCGCGGCCGGATACCCAGGGTTCGTCCCCGATGCCTGCCTCATCAACCGCTACGAGCCCGGCTCGCGCCTGTCCCTTCATCAGGACCGCAACGAGGAGGACTTCGGCGCGCCCATCGTCTCGGTCTCGCTGGGACTGCCCGCCACCTTCCTCTTCGGCGGCGACCAGCGGTCGGATCGCCCGAAGCGCGTGCCCATCCGACATGGCGATGTGGCGGTGTGGGGCGGACCGTCGCGCCTCGCCTTCCACGGCATCGCTCCCCTCAGGGAGGGCGAGCACGAAACCATGGGCCGGCAGAGAATCAACCTCACCCTGCGGCGGGCGCGATGAGGCCGCGGCGGGAGAATTTCAGAAGTTCCGTTTCGAGAGCAACAAACGGAGTGTGGGGCCTGGGGGCGCGGTTCTAGAGTCGTCGAATGGAAATGACCAAGATCAACGAATCGAAAAAGACCTCCACCGACCGGCAGATCGCCGCGGCCGCGATCGCCCTCGGCCGTTTCGGACGGGACGAGGACCGCTGGGCCGCGGTGGTGCACCGCGACACGCGCGCCGACTCCGTCTTCTACTACTCGGTGCGCACCACCGGCGTGTACTGCCGTCCCTCCTGCGCGGCGCGGCTGGCGAGGCGCGAGAACGTGCGCTTCCATTCCACCACCGCCGAGGCCGAAGCCGCGGGCTTCCGGCCCTGCAAGCGCTGCCGCCCCAACGAACAGCCTCTCTCCATGCGCCGCGCCCTCGCCATCGCCAAGGCCTGCCGTCTCATCGAGGAGGCCGAGGAGTCTCCCGACTTCGACGCGGTGGCGGCGGAGGCGGGGATGAGCCGGTTCCACTTTCAGCGTGTGTTTCGATCCATCACCGGTCTCACCCCCAAGGCCTATGCCCTGGCCCATCGCGCGAACAGGGTGCGCGAGCAACTGAAGAGGAGCGCCACCGTGACCGACGCGATCTACGAAGCAGGCTTCAACTCGAACGGGCGTTTCTACGCGACCACCGATCGGATTCTCGGGATGAAGCCCACCGACTTCCGCGCCGGTGGATCGAACACCGAGATCCGTTTCGCCATCGGCGAGACCTCGCTCGGCTCGGTCCTGGTCGCGGCCAGCGGCAAGGGGGTCTGCGCGATCCTCTTCGGCGAGGACCCTGCGGCGCTGGCCGAGGACCTGCAGGCCCGCTTCCCGAAGGCCCGCCTGGTGGGCGGAGATCGCGCCTTCGAGAAGTGGGTGGCGAAGGTGGTGGGCTTCGTGGAGGCGCCGCGCCTCGGTCTCCACCTGCCCCTCGACATCCGCGGCACGGTGTTCCAGCGCCGGGTGTGGAAGGCGCTGCAGGAGATACCCATCGGATCGACCGCGAGCTATTCGGAGGTCGCGAAGAAGGTGGGCGCCCCGGGAAGCGCACGCGCGGTGGCCCAGGCCTGCGCGGCCAATCGTCTGGCCGTGGCCATTCCCTGTCACCGCGTGGTCAGGAACGACGGCGGTCTGTCCGGCTATCGCTGGGGGGTGGAGCGGAAGCGCACGCTCCTCGCGCGCGAGGCTAAAGCCCAGCCTGCCGCTTGATCGCGTCGGCCATCGCCTTGAGCTGACTGGTCTGAGTCTCCAGGGTCTTTCCTTCCGTGGCCACGGTCATCAGGGCGGTGGCGTCGCCCTTGATGAGCGCGGCCTTCAGCCGCTCCAGCATGGCCACGGAGTCGGCGGAGAGGGAGAGGGCGAGACGATGATGCTCGACGCAGGCGCGGGGCGGCGAGATCGACTGGAGCCGCTGGCGCTGCGCGCGGGCTTTGGCGAGCAGGTCGTCGAAGCCGGAGAAGTCGCCTGACGACATCGCTTGCACCATCGAGGCCGCGTAGGTCTGGGGGTCGCCCGCACCCATGTCCTCGATGCGGTCGACCTGGTTGAAGTAGGCGGCGATCTGCTGCTGGTCCGCGGAGAGCGGATGGGCGAGAGGAAGGGGGGCTGCTGACGACGGAGCCGGAACGCCGCTTGTGAGAGGCTGGATCGAGGCCGGTGAGACAGTAGCGGGCGGGGCCTCGCCCTCAGGCGGGGCGGACGGAACGTCGATGGGCGGGGAGGCGGGTGTGGGGAGAGTGGGGTTGGTGGTCGTAGTCGAGGTTGAGGCCGACGTCGTGGCCGGAGCCGTCACCGTGACTACGGCGGGAGAGGAGGACATCCGGCCGAGCAGGAACGCGATGGCGAGGAGGGCAACGCCCAGACCGCTTGCGAGCGCGATCACGAGCCGCTGATGGCCGCTGCGCTCCATGGATCAGTGACGCGCCCGGGACGTTCCGCTCAGGCGAAACGCTCTATCCAGGCTCGCAGTTGCGGGGGAGGGAGGGCGCCCACCACGCGGTCCACTTCCTTGCCGCCCTTGAACATGACGAGGGTGGGGATGCCGGACACCTGCAGCCCGGCGTGGGCCTGGGGGTTCTCATCCACGTTCAGTTTGGCGATGCGGACTTTGCCCATCATCTCGCCCGCGATTTCCTCGAGGGCGGGCGCGATCATCCTGCATGGCGCGCACCACTCGGCCCACAGATCCACGAGCACCGGGCGCGGGTGGCCGAGAACCTCGGTCGCGAAGGTTTCGTCGGTGACGGTCACCGGCGCCGCATCCACGGCCAGGGGCTTGCGGCAATGGCCGCACACCGGATTCAATCCTTCGAGCACGCGGTCACGGCGGACGCGATTTGCTCCGCCGCAGGAGGGACAGGAAACTACCGACGCCTTCACTTCCATCTCGAGACTTGCGTTCATAGCGCCGGATAGCCTAGTCCCGGGGCGCGTTGCGCGCCGAGGCCCCGAGGGCGAGGGTATGACGCGTGCGGGTGCGGGTGAACGTCAACGGCGTGCG
>CAZYEA010000418.1:0-3145 GCA_964646485.1 uncultured Acidobacteriota bacterium | reverse complement strand
GGTGGCGAAGACCCTCGACCTCAAAGCCGACGGCCTCTGGATCAAGGACGAGACCGGGAGCGTCGCCGGGTCACACAAAGCCCGGCATCTGTTCGGCCTCGCTCTGAGCCTCGAGGTCGCGGAGCGCGCCGGATTCGTCGCCTCCTCCATGAGAGCGCGTCCCCCGGCCATCGCGAGCTGCGGAAACGCGGCGCTCGCGGCCGCGGTGGTGGCTCGCGCGGCCAGACGCTCCCTGCGCGTCTTCGTGCCCCCCTCTGCGGACGCGGCGGTGATCGCACGACTGAGCGACCTGGGCGCCTCGGTCGAAACCTGTCCTCGAAGAGACGACGATCCGCCAGGCGACCCGTGCCATCACCGCTTCCGCGAGGCCGCGCGTGAGGGAGCGCTGCCCTTCACGGTTCAGGGTTCCGAGAATGGCCTCGCCATCGACGGGGGCCTGACCCTTGCTTTCGAACTCGCCGAGCAGGGCGCGGGAGCCTCGGCCACCCGGCTCATGATCCAGGTGGGCGGGGGCGCGCTCGCGAGTGCCGTGATTCAGGGCCTCAGCTGGTCGCGTGAGCTCGGGGCATTCCCGCGACTTCCCGCGATCCATGCCGTGCAGACCGAGGGCGGATTTCCGCTGGTTCGGGCGTGGCGGCTTATGGTGCGCGCGATGGTGAAGGGTTTGGGCGGCGCGTCGCTGCCGGGAGAGCATCTGGCCGTGGACACCGAGGCGGCCCGAGCCGATGCGACGGCCGCGAAATGGCTGAGCGCGAACGTGGAAGCAGCAGAGATGGAGCGTGCGATTCACGAGGCAGCAGGGGATAGGGCCCGGTACATGTGGCCCTGGGAGAGCGAGCCCACAAGCGCTGCCTCGGGGATCCTCGACGACGAGACCTATGACTGGCTGGCCGTGGTTCGCGGGATGCTTCTCACCGGAGGTTGGCCCGTGATCGCCCCGGAGTCCAACATCCTCGAGGCCTGGTGCGAAGGCCGGGGTGCGGGAGCGCTGGTGAGCGCCACCGGGGCCGCCGGGCTCGCCGGAGCGATGACCCTCGGCGAGGCGGGCCTCCTCTCGCCCCAGGATCACCTGGCCGTTCTCTTCACCGGAGTGGACCGATGTCCCGAGTGATTCGCGTCGCGCTGAGCGAGACCCGCAACGCGTACGCCTTCATGCCGGCGACCGCCGCCTTACTCCCGGCCCTCGCGGATCGGCTCGAGGAGATACGCGCCGCCAACGTCGCCCACCACGTCCGGCTTGCCCTCGAGGCGAAGAGCGCGGGTGCCCAGATTCTGGGCATGGGTGAACTCTTCACCGCGCCCTACTTTGCCCTCGGTCGTGATCCGATGTGGCTCGGCCTCGCCGAAGACGCGCTCGTCGGCCCCACCGTCTCCACTCTTCGCCAGGCCGCGCGCGACACCGGCCTCATTCTGGTGGCGCCGATCTTCGAGCTGGACGCTCGTTCGGGCCGGCGCTTCAACACCGCGGTGGCGATCGACGAGACCGGCGAGATCCTCGGCCGATACCGCAAGACCCACATTCCGGTCGGCGAGAACGAACAGGGCGCTTTTTGCGAGACCTTCTATTACGACCGCAGTGACGGCGAGCTTGGAGTCTGGCCGAAGAACATTTCCCGCAATCGTTTCTTCCCGGTGTTCGAGACCCGCCTTGCCCGGCTCGGCGTCGCCATCTGCTACGACCGGCACTTCGAGGGGGTGATGAGCGCGCTCGCCGAAAACGGCGCGGAGCTGGTGCTGTCTCCCGCGGTCACCTTCGGGGAGAAGTCGCGGCGGATGTGGGACCTCGAGTTCCCGGTCGATGCCGCGCGCCACAACCTCTTCATCGGCGGCTCCAACCGCCGCGGGGTCGAGCCGCCCTGGACCCAGGAGTACTTCGGCGCCAGCTATTTCGCGGGACCAAACGGCGTGATTCCCAACCTTGCCTCGCCGGCCCCGGAACTGGTCATCGCCGATCTCGATCTCGACCTCCTGCGCGGCCCCGACCCATCGGGGTGGAACCTGGCTCGCGACCTTCGGCCGGCGATCTACCGCGGGAAGGGCGACTAGTCGTCCTTTGCCCCTGGGAGGTTCAATCCACTCGCGCGGTTTGCTGGACCACTTCGAGCAGGACGTTGGCGCCCGCGATCAGTTGCGCGGGTTCGGTGAACTCGCGGACGTTGTGGCTGATGCCTCCCTGGCTCGGAACGAAGATCATCCCGGTGGGGCAGTGGGGCGCGAACATCTGAGCGTCGTGCCCGGCTCCTGAGGGCATGCGGCGCACGCTCAAGCCCTGGGCCCGCGCGGTCTGCTCGACGCGTTCGATCATCTCCGGCGCAAAGTCCACGGGCTCGAAGCGGGCGAGGGTGCGCCGGGTCATGGCGACTCCCTCCGCCTTCGCCGTGGCGTCGATGAAGTCAAAGGCCGCCTGTTCGGCTTTCTGCAGCGTGGCCTCATCGGTGTTGCGCAGGTCGAGGGTCATCACCACGCGGTTCGGAATCACGTTGACGAGGTTCGGGGCCAGGGTGAGATGCCCGACGGTTGCGACCTGGGAGCCGCCGTATTCGCGGGCGAGGCGTCTTAGAAAGCAGGTGATCTCGGCGGCCACATACCCCGCGTCCGAGCGCATCGACATCGGCGTGGTGCCGGCATGATTCGACACGCCGCTGAGGGTCACCTCCGTCCACGAGATCCCCTGGACCCCGGTGACCGCGCCGATCTCGAGGCCCTCGCGCTCCAGCACCGGCCCTTGTTCTATGTGGAGCTCGAAATACGCGGCCGCGCGCAGCGAACCGACTTCAGTTTCGCCCGCGTAGCCGATCCGGTTCAGCTCATCGCCCACGGTGGGCCCGTCGATGCCCTGAGTGGCGAGCGCCGCTTCGAGGGACAAGGCGCCCTGATGCACCGCGCTCCCCATCATGTCCGGGGCGAAGCGCGCGCCCTCTTCATTGGTGAAGAAGGCCACCGCGACCGGGTGCCCCGTGACCACCTTCGCGTCGTTCAGGGTCTCGATCACCTCGAGGCCAGAGAGCACGCCGAGATTTCCGTCGTACTTCCCGCCGGTGCGGACGGTGTCGATATGAGAGCCCATGATGACCGGCCTCAGGTCGGAAGTTCCCGCCCGCGTGCCCACCACGTTGCCGATCCGGTCGACGGTGATGCTGAGACC
>CAZYEA010000417.1:0-3155 GCA_964646485.1 uncultured Acidobacteriota bacterium | reverse complement strand
GACTTCAGCTACTCGCGTTTCTTCGCTGCCATCGACTGGCGGCTGAAATTCTTTGACCTGAGCGGCGTCAAGGTACCGCCTGCGCCGGATCTTGCGGGGGTCTCGGGGCAGAAGCCCATCCTCGAAACCACGACCGACCGCATCGACTATCTCTCCGGCCGTGCCCTCGTGAGCGGCCTGCCCAATGACCACGTGGCCATGATCGGAGAAGGGGTCGTCGATCTGCCGGCGGGGCGATTCCGGCTGCGGACGATCTCCGACGACGGCATCCGCGTGTGGATCGACGGCAAACTCGTGATTGACCGCTGGGATGTACACGAGTCGATTGTCGACGAGACGCCCATCGCCGGCGGCCGTCACCGTCTCCGGGTTGAGTACTTCGAACACGTCGGCTGGGCCGAATTGCGCGTGGAGATCGTCAAACCGGAGGCATGAGGCATTGGGCTCATGGCTTGCCTCCGCCCGCGTCGCGTACCCTCGCTCCGGACCGGGTCTTTCGACCGGGGTGTTTGATCGGATCCCGACCCCCGCGACCTTGACCATGCGAGGAAAGCCATGGAACAGAAAGCGACGAACCTGATTCAGGAAGCGGATGCGGCGCTGCGCGTCGCCTCTCAGGAGCGGATGAGGCCGGAGGAAGACGTGGTGGCCTACTCGGTCTGCCACAATTCGCGCCAGTCCATAAAGATGTACCTCGCCTCGTACCTCCTGAAACACGGGGTCAAGGCCGATGCCGGCTCCAGCATCGACGAGCTGCTGACCCGGTGCGCCGCGATCAATCCGGATTTCTCGAAGGTGGACGTGTCGGAGGTCCAGTGTCGGGGAGCTCAGGCCGACAAGAACGAGTATTGCCTGGCCGTTCGCCAGGTGACCAACTGCTTCGAAGCCGCGAGCGAAGTGAGCCGGCTGATCCACTCGATTCCCTGACCAGTCGGCCTTGAGCCAGACCTTCGGTCACGCCCGAAAGATCGGAGCCCGACTCCGTCCTACGGCACCTGAACCGTCAGCTCCGCCCCAAACAGCATCGACCGGTCATTGTCGCGGGCCGCGCGGCGCAAAAGCGTATTGAGGCTGCGCTCCACCCGTCCCTCGAACGCTTTCTTGCCGTTGACCACCGCTGTGACCGGCTGGTCGAAGTCGATCATGGCGGGAGAGAGCAGGAGCGTGAACGCGCCCACACCTCGGGTCCGGGCCTCGAAACGATTACCTTTGTGGGTGATGGTGACGCGGCCCGAGGGCCTCCGATGTGGAAACGCCTCCTGCTTGCGCACGGGCTTGGCGGGCGGCGGGAAGATGGCGGACATGCGCACGCGCTGGCCCTTTCGATCCACCTCGAACTCGAGGGGAGTGCCGGCCGGATGCTCGTCGAAGGCGCGCCCGATGTCGCCCGCGGTGCGCACCATGACCGGGCCCATGCGCACGATGAGGTCGTCCTTGCGAAGGCCCATGGCGGACGCGTTGGTGTCTTCGATGACCGCTATGACCTTGCGGCCGTCTCCTTTGCGGGAGTCGACGCGCAGGCCGAAGTCCGACGGTTCCTGAACCTCGATGGTGTTGTCGTCCGCGAACACGCCCTCGTTCTTCGTGGGGTCGAGTCGGTCGATGAGGAGCCAGGCCACACGGTTGTAGCGGTCGGTGCGTTCGGTTTCCCACGACAGCGCGTCCGGCAGGGGATTCCGCGGATGCGATTCTTCGAAGGCGTCGATGGCGTTCGATTCGGTCGGCCACCACGAGGTGTCGTGGCCCGCCCCCGGCATCACCTTGAAGGTTACGCTCGCCCCCGCCTTCTTGAGCATCACCATGAAGGGATAGGCGGCGATCGCCGGATAGAGCGGGTCCATCTCACCATTCACCGCGTAGATCGGCCGGTTCGTGAGGTTGGTGGCGAAGAGCTCACCGTCGACGCGGGTCATCGGCCCGGTGAGCACGCGCAGAAAGCCGTTCAGGGGGAAGAACACCGACCAGGGCGTCGGGTTCTTGAGGCCGACGAAATAGGCGCCCGTACCGCCGTCCGAAACGCCCATCAGGTGGACCCGGTTCTCATCCACGTTGTAGGCGCGCTTCAGACGGTCGAGGATCTCGTCGAAATTCGTCATCTGGTTCGAGAACCACCATTCCGCCTCCGCGTAGCCCGAAGGGTAGATGGCGATGTATCCCTCCTTGAAGGTCATCCGCCGCCGCGGGCGATTGGAGGGTGTGCTGGTCAACCGGTCGGGTTCTTCGGACTCCTCGGGATCGGGACGCGCGACACCGCCGTGCAGGTAGACACGGACCGGATACCGCACCGCGGGGTCGTAGTCCTTCGGGATGACGATGGTCGTGGCATGGCGCGAGCCGCCTCCGGGCAGCGTGGTCCAGTGGAGCTCGCCCGTCTCCGCCATCTTGTAGGGCCTGCCTTCGGCAAGGCGACTCAGGACCGCGTCGAACGAGGCTCCGGTCGCGACGATCGAAGCGGCGGCCTTTTCTATGGCCTTTGGTGAGCCGGCGCTCCAGAAAGCATCGAACGCGCGGTCGAGCGCCCTCTTGTCCGCGGCCCGGGCGACAAGCGCGCCGAAGGCGAGGAGAAGCAGGCTGGCCGGGATCCGCCGCACAGGACGATTCTACGCACGCGGGTTTTTAGTCCCGCGCAGGAAGCGCCAGATAGGCGGCCGCGCCCACCCGAGGGCCGTAAACTCAGGGTGTCATGACCGAAACCCGCGTCGAAAAAGACACCTTTGGCCCCATCGAAGTCCCCGCCGACCGGCTTTGGGGCGCCCAGACCCAGCGCTCGCTCGAGAATTTCCGGATCTCCACGGAGAAGATGCCGCCCGAGCTGATCCGGGCCCTGGTGCTCGTGAAGAAGGCGGCGGCGCTCGTCAACGTCGACTTGAACGCCCTCGATCCCACCAAGGGCGATGCCATCGTAAAGGCGGCCGACGAGGTCATCGCCGGCAAGCACCCGGCCGAATTCCCCCTCGCCATCTGGCAGACGGGGTCGGGCACCCAGTCGAACATGAATGCGAACGAGGTCCTCGCGAACCGCGCCTCCGAACTCCTGGGCGGCGTCCGCGGCGAGGGGAGGAAGATCCATCCCAACGACGACGTCAACAAGGGCCAGTCGAGCAACGACGTGTTCCCCACCGCCATGAGTGTCGCCGCGGTGGAGGCGCTGACCC
>CAZYEA010000416.1:1470-3164 GCA_964646485.1 uncultured Acidobacteriota bacterium | reverse complement strand
CGGCGAACCAGGCCGTCAGGTCGTAACCCGTCAACCCAGCCTCATCGAGCGCCGGCAGGTCGGGAGCGAGCGACGTACGCTTCATGCTCGACACCGCGTAGCCTTTCAGCCGGCCGGCACGCAACGCGGCAAAGCCCAGGATCACTCGGGCCGGACGGAGATCAGGCCGGGCCGAAAGCAGCCTCGAGGTCGCCTGCTCCGCCTTCGCCACCTGGCCGGCCAGAACATCGTCCCACGCCCGACGCAGGCTCTTTTCGTCCTTCGAGGTGACTTCGCCGCGCTTCAAGTCGGGAAAGATGTAGTCGGAGTCGTCGATCTGGGGGGTTTGCACCCTCGGACCGCACGCGGGAAGAAGAAGGACGAGCGCGAGGAGCGCTCCCCACCCCGAGGCTATGGATGGGCGCGTCTTCATGCGATGGCGAGAAGGGCGCGGCTCGAGGCCTCGGCCTGAAGGACGACCTGGCCAAACTCATCGCGGGTCTGGGAGAGAACCTTGGCGTGGCGATAGACGTTCGCGATGCGGCGCTCGTCGGTGGGATCGATGCGCAGGGTCACCGGCCGCGGCAGCAGGTCCAGCATCTCCGCGATCCGGCGCTTGAGGGTCAGAAGTCCTTCGCCGGTGAGTGCCGAGACCTGGACCGCGTCCTCGCGCTCCGAACGCAGGGCCAGACGCGCGGCTTCATCCGCGCCATCGATCTTGTTGATGACCATGAGGCGGTTGGGCGTCTCCTCCGCTCCGATCTCCTCCAGAACCTCGCGCACCGCCTTTTCCTTCTCGGCCATCTCGGGATCCGTGCCGTCGACCACATGGAGCACCAGATCCGCCTCGACGACTTCCTCGAGGGTGGCGCGAAAGGCGGCCACGAGCCCGTGGGGGAGGCTTCGGATGAAACCGACGGTGTCGACGAGAACGATGTTCTCGCGCTCGCCGATGCGGACGCCCCGCATGAGGGGATCGAGGGTCATGAACAGGCGATCGGAGACCTCGACCTTCTCCTCGCCGGTGAGGGCCCGGAAGAGGCTCGACTTCCCCGCGTTGGTGTAGCCGACGAGGGAGACCACGGGCTCGGCGCGGCGGCGACGCCCCTCGCGTCTGGTTCCGCGCTCGCGCCGCACGTGCTCGATCGATTCCTTGAGTACGGAAACCCGGGTGCGGATGCGGCGCCGGTCGGTTTCGAGCTTGGTTTCGCCGGGACCTCGGGTGCCGATGCCGCCGCCCAGGCGCGAGAGGGACACTCCCTTGCCGCTGAGCCGAGGCATGAGGTACTGAAGCTGCGCCAGCTCGACCTGCAGCCGGCCCTCGCGCGATCGCGCGCGCTGGGCGAAGATGTCGAGGATCAGCTCAGTGCGGTCGAGGACCTTCACCTCGAGCTTCGCCTCGAGGTTCCTCGCCTGCACCGGAGTCAGGTCGGCGTCCACCATCACGATGGAGACGTCCCGGTCGTGAACGATCTGCTTGAGCTCATCGACCTTGCCGCTGCCGAAATAGGTGGCCGAGTCGGGGCGCTTCCTCTCCTGGGAGATGACGTCCACGATCGTGGCCCCCGCGCTCTTGGCGAGAAGGGTCATCTCGTCGATGGTGGCGGCCGCGGCCTCACGGTCGCGACTGGTTCGATAGGCTCCGCAGATCAGGGCACGCTCGTGCCGCTCGGTTTTGGTTCGGGTGCTCAATTGGGTGCCCGGTGAGGCTACAC
>CAZYEA010000416.1:0-1460 GCA_964646485.1 uncultured Acidobacteriota bacterium | reverse complement strand
CCATCGTCACCCAGGAGTTCAAGCCCCGGCACTCCGGTGAGGCTACACCGCTCCAGCGTGCCCGTCCTATCGCTCCGAGCGGCAATGTCCGGTCAGGAAGCCTCACGCGGCTTCCGCAACGCGGGTTCATCGCCTCGAGGCTCGGCCCGCACGAACCTTCCAAGGCTCCAGCGAAGGATTCCTTTGAGCTGCTTCTCTTCACTCACACCGAAGGGGTGCTTCAGTCGCCCCGAACCTTCCAACACCCGGTGGAGCCTCAGGTACCCCCACAAGGCCACCATGCGCTTGAGCCGCAGGTCCTCGGGGGATAGGGTGTAGTTGAGGGAACCCTCCACCACCTCGGACTCACCGTCTACCCGCGCACTCGTCTGGTGAACCGTGACGATGAGGTCATCGTCGCCGGCAAGGCGGGCGTCGACGACGGCGGCTGAGCCTTCACCGGCCGTGACTTCGCGGAGGAGATCCGAGCCTGGAAAGACCACGAACTCCGCGGGCTCCCCCGCCGCGCAGTCGCGGCAGCGATAGTCCGCCTTTTGCGCGGGGGCGGAGCCGCTCGCGTGGGCGCGGTCCAGGTAGGCGAGGCTTGCCCCGCGGTGTTCGTTGTTGTAGGCCCCCACCAGAAGATAGTTCCTGCCCTTGATCGTGGCGGGGCGGATGGTTCGGATCACGCCGTTGCTCCAGTACTCGGAGAGGAGGTCGCCACTGGGGGACAGGCGCTCCAGGACCGAAGGGAACCAGGCCACGTGGGCTGAAGTGACCCACAGGCCCAGAGAGCCGTCGGGATCGCGGAGGAAGTACATGCTGTACGCGTTGAACCCGCGGTACACCTCGGAGCCAAAAGTCACCGGCCGCCCCGAGACGTGGTTGAAGCGCTCCGAGCCGTCGGCATTGAAGACGCGGAGGCTGTCTCCCGATCCGGACGGGGAGGTCGCGATCATCAGCACTTCATTGCTGCCATCACCTTCGAGATCCTCGACCGCGATCCGCCGCTGGTCGCGACCGGGATCGATGCCGATGCGCGTGTCGAGGCGGTGGTCCGAGAGAACCCCAAGCGGCGCCTTGAAGAGGGGCTTGCCCTCCAGGTCCCACGCGGTCAGCACCCCGGCCTCGAAGGCCGCGCCCACGGGGTTTCCCTTCGCGGCAGGGCCGCCCGGGTTGGGGCGCTGAAAGAACACGGTGGCGAGGGCCAGCACGCCGAGGAGGATCGGGAGAGCCCGGAGCGGCCGAAACGCCCTGGAAGGGATCTCAGGCTCGGCGGGAGGAGGCGGGAGCGGCAGCGGCGCCAGCGGGGCGGCGGCTGGAGGAGGCGGGGCTAAAGCCTCGGGTGCGGGCGACAACTCGGTCTCGACCACGACGTCCCTCTCGCGGGCGTGGCCTGCGCTCAGGATCCACGCGTCGATCTCACTCTTGAGCGCGTAGACGATCTCGCCTCCCTCGCGGCCGAGGCGGCGGACCGGCAG
>CAZYEA010000415.1:0-3183 GCA_964646485.1 uncultured Acidobacteriota bacterium | reverse complement strand
CAGACCCTCGAGAACCCCCCGGCCTTCATCCACGGCGGACCGGTCGCGAACATCGCGCACGGGTGAAACTCCGTGATCGCCACCAAGACCGCGCTGAAGCTCGCCGACTACGTGGTGACCGAAGCCGGCTTCGGGGCCGATCTAGGAGCCGAGAAATTCGTCGACATCAAGTGCCGCAAGAGCGGGCTGCGGCCGTCGGCCGTGGTCCTCGTCGCCACCATCCGCGCCCTCAAGTATCACGGCGGCGTCGACGTCAAGGACCTGGGCCCCGAGAATCTCGGCGCTCTGGAAAAGGGCATGGCGAACCTCGAGCGCCACGTCCGGAACATCCGCGAGGTCTACGGCCTGCCCTGCGTGGTGTCGATCAATAGATTCAACGCCGATACTCCGGCCGAGATCGAGTTGCTGAAGAGCAAGATGGGCGTTCTCAACGTTCCCGTGATCCTGGCCACCCACTGGGCGGACGGCGGCGCCGGTGCCAAAGACGTCGCGCGGGCCGTGGTCGAAGTCATCGATCGGGGCGAGAGCAATTTCAAGTTCGTGTACGAGGACTCGGCCTCGCTCTGGGACAAGATCACTGCCATCGCGACCAAGGTCTACGGCGCCTCCGAAGTCAGTGCCGACAGCAAGGTCAAAGGCCAGATCAAGAAGCTGCAGGAAGCCGGTTACGGCCACTATCCGGTGTGCGTGGCCAAGACCCAGTACTCCTTCTCCACCGACGCGAGCCTCCGAAATGCCCCCTCCGGTCACGTCCTCAATATCCGCGAAGTCCGCCTCGCCGCGGGCGCCGAGTTCGTGGTGATGGTCTGCGGCGACATCATGACCATGCCCGGCCTGCCCAAGGTTCCCTCCGCGGAAAAGATCGACCTCGACGAGAACGGCAAGGTCGTCGGACTGTTCTAGGGAGCTTGGGACATGACCGCTGAAGGCAACTCGAGGGCGGACCTCGCGCTTCAAACCTACGGTCCCCTGGTCGGGAACCGCTGGGTCCAACTGACGGCCGGCGTCCTGGCCATGATCGTCATCTCGAACTTCCAGTACGCCTTCACCCTGTTTACCCCCGGGCTCAAGGAGCAGTTCCCGGCCGTTCCCTACGCGGACATCGCGCTCATCTACACCCTGTTCATCCTCTTCGAGACCTGGCCGCTGCCCGTGGCCGGGTTCTTCATCGACAAGTTCGGCATCAGGAACCTGATGCTGATCGGCTCGGCCCTGATCTTCCTGGGCTGGACGCTCGGGGGGACGGTGGCCACCACGATCTTCCACCTCTACATCTGTTATGGCCTGCTCGCGGGCACGGGGGCGGGGATCATCTACATCTCCACGGTCGCAAACGCGGTCAAGTGGTTTCCCGACAAGCGCGGCCTGGCCGCCGGACTCACCGCCGCGGGCTTCGGCGGCGGTTCCGCCCTCACCCTCATCCCCATCGCCGCCACCATCAAGTCGATGGGCTGGGCGGGGGCCATGACCGCGTGGGGCATCGGCCAGGGAGTGGTGGCTGTCATCACCGCCCTGATCCTGCGTCATCCTCCCAAAGGCTGGCAGCCGCAGGATTGGGTTCAGCCCAAGGCGGTGGCTCAGACCCGTCTCGAGTTCACGCCCGGACAGATGATGTCGCAGAAAGAGTTCTACATCATGTACGCCATGTTCCTCATGGTGTGCACGGGCGGTCTCATGACCACCGGAAACCTCTCGCAGATCGCCAAGTCCCTCAACGTGGCCGACGCGACCTTCATGGGCATCGCCATCGTTCCCCTCACCGCGACCCTGGCCGGAATCAGCAATGCCTTTGCCCGCGTGGTCTGGGGCGCCGTTTCCGATCGCTTCGGCCGCGAATACACCATGGCCTTCGCCTTCGCTCTCGAAGCCGCCCTCATCTTCCTGATGACCCAGATCATGGGCATGCCCCTCGCCTTCATGATCCTCATGCCCTTCGTGTTCCTCGCCTGGGGAGAGATCTATGCCCTCTTCTCGGCCATGACCGGCGACGTCTTCGGTCCGAAGAATGCCTCGGCCAACTACGGCATCCTCTACACCGCCAAAGGCCTGGCCTCGATCATGGCCGGCTGGGGCGCCGCCGCCGTGGCCGCGGCCTACGCGGGTTCTTTCTCCGTGCCTTACTACATCGCGGGCCTCTTCGATCTGGTGGCGGCCTTCATGGCCCTGTTCGTACTCCGGCCCATCGTCAGGAAGAGGATTGCCGGAGAGACATAAAGCGCCCCGTGGCACCCTCACCCCTTTGACTCCTCCCGACGAAGAAAGGCCCCGCGCGTGAACGAGCCCCAAGACTCCAAGAGCGTTCCTGCCTCGCCCGTCGAAACCACCGACGGATTCCACCTGGTGATCGACGCCCTAAAACTCAACGGCCTCGACACCCTCTACGGCCTGCCCGGCATTCCCATCACCGACCTGACCCGCAAGGCCCAGGCCGCGGGGATGCGCGTCATCTCGTTCCGCCACGAGCAGAACGCCGGCAACGCCGCGGCGATCGCGGGCTTCATCACCGGCAAGCCCGGAATCTGTCTCACTGTCTCGGCGCCGGGGTTTCTGAACGGTCTCACCGCTCTCGCGAACGCCACGGTCAACTGCTTCCCCATGATCCTGATCAGCGGTTCCAGCGAGCGCGAGATCGTCGATCTCCAGCAGGGTGATTACGAGGAGATGGATCAGCTCGCGATGGCGAAGCCCCTGGCCAAGGCGGCCTTCCGCGTGTTGCATGCCGAGGACATCGGCATCGGGGTGGCCCGGGCGATCCGCGCCGCGGTGTCCGGTCGCCCGGGCGGCGTCTATCTCGATCTGCCCGCCCGTCTGTTCGGACAAGTGATGGAGGCGGCCTCGGGTCGGCGTTCGCTCATCAAGGTGGTCGACCCGGCGCCCCGCCAGATTCCCGCGCCGGATGCGGTTCAGCGCGCGGTCGACCTGCTGAAGAACGCCCGGCGCCCGGTGATCGTGCTGGGGAAAGGCGCTGCCTACGCTCAGGCCGACGCGGACATCCGCGCCCTGGTCGAGCGCACCGGCATTCCCTATCTGCCCATGTCCATGGCGAAGGGCCTGCTGCCGGACACCCACGAGCAGTCGGCCCAGGCCGCGCGTTCTTTCGTGCTTCCTGAAGCCGACGTGGTCCTCATCATCGGGGCCCGGCTCAACTGGCTGCTCTGTCACGGCAAGGGCAAGACCTGGGGC
>CAZYEA010000414.1:0-3191 GCA_964646485.1 uncultured Acidobacteriota bacterium | reverse complement strand
TTGAATTGACGCCCTGGAGGAGCCAGAACTGAAGCAGAAGCACGGCGACCACGACGAGGAGGCCGTTCTGGATGCCGTCCAGGCGTTGTTGCGTCGAGCGCAGGTCTTCGTAGATCTTCATGCCGGCTTCGTCCGCCGACGTTCGAAGAGCGAGAAGAGCACCAGCCCGACCGTGGCGTTGATGAAGCCCCGGATGGTCATGGCGAGCGGCGAGTATTGAATCGGCGACATCCCGAACGCGGGTGCTATCCACTCGAAGGCACGCGTGTCGATGACGGTCACGGTCAGGAGAAGCGAAAAACGCGGCAAGGCCCCGGTGATGAGAAAGCGGGAGCCGAGCAGGCCGAGGGCGAAACCGATGACCAGCCGGATGAGGCCCGACACGCCTTTGATCCCCCGGCCGAAGAGTGCCTCGGTCAACCAACCCGACAAGGACCCGCCGATCATGCCGAGGATCTCGCCGCGTGAGAGGGCGAACCAGACGGCGACCACGAGGGGAAGATCGACGTACGCGCTGATCGGGAGAAACCGGCTGAGTGCGCTCTGAAGCACGAGGGCGAAAGTCAACAGCCCGAGAGCGATGAGATTGGCTTTCATTGGGGCGGCGCCACCGCGCGGTCCCGGGTGACGAGGGACACGAACACCTGCTCGGCGAAGGCGGGCGACGCCGAAGGCCGGACGTAGACGTCCTTGAACAACCCCACTGGTTCGGCCACGCGAAGAACCGTGCCCACCACCAGCCCCTTTTCGAAGAGTTGGTCGAGTCCGGAGGTGACGACCACCTCACCCGGCGCCACCTCAGCGAGACTCGGCACATACTTCATCAGCAGGAGAGGGGATCCGTCGGCGTCATCCTGAAAGCCGGTGACGACACCGTCCACCCGACCCCTCTCGGTGATCACGGCGGCGCCGCTGTCCCGGTCGACCAGGAGCTGCACGCTCGCGGACCCCTGGGAAACCGCGATCACCCGGCCGAGGACTCCCGAAGGAGACAGGACGGTGGCCCCGTGAAACACCCCGTCGGCGGAGCCTTTGTCGATGGAGATGGTCTTGAACCATGGTGAGGCATTGCGCGCCACCACGTCGGCAAGCAGGGTGGCCATGGGCAGGCGGGGCTTGAGTTCGAGGAAGACCCGGAGTCTCGCGTTCTCTTCGACCGCGGCGCGTTGCGAAAGGAGCTGCATCTCCGCGGTCCGCAGGCGGTTCTTCAGGCGTTCGTTCTCCTCTCCGACCTTCCGCAGGTCGACGAAGGAGTTCCAGGCCCCGGCAACTCCGTCGGACACCGAGGCGGTGGTGCTTTGCACCGGGGAGAGGAAAGTCAGCACTGTGCGTTCAAACAGGGAGACGCCTTCCACGTCCACCTGCCGGGAAATGGCCACGAGGTGGAGGATGACGAAGGCCAGAAGCCACATCCACGAACGGCGCAGCGACGCGCTCTCGATCCTCGGGGGCGCGACCAGGGAGTCCATAACCGGAAGGGCTAGTCCCCGGCGGTCCTGGCGGTCAGGCGGCGGGTCAGAAGCGCCTCCATGGGACTCGAGGCTCCTATTCGATGCTGATCTTGCGGAGGAGGTCGAAGTCCGTGAGCATCCGCCCGGTGCCGAGCACGACGCAGCTCAATGGATTTTCGGCGACCATGACGGGAAGGCCGGTCTCCTCGCGCAACAACTTGTCGAGTCCGCGCAACAGACTGCCGCCGCCGGTCAGGACGATTCCGCGATCGACGATGTCTGCGGAGAGTTCCGGAGGCGTGCGCTCCAGGGCGACGCGCACCGCGTTCACGATGACGCTCACCGGCTCGCTCATGGCCTCGCGGATCTCGCCGTCGGTCACGGCCAGCGTCTTGGGGAGGCCCTCGATGAGGTCGCGGCCCTTGAGCTCCATGGAGAGCGGCTGTTCGAGGGGGAAGGCGCTGCCGATCTCCAGCTTCACCTGCTCGGCCGTGCGCTCGCCGATGAGCAGGTTGTACTTCCGCTTGATGTACTGAATGATCGCTTCATCGAGTTCGTTCCCGGCCACGCGCACGGACTTGGAGTACACGATGCCGGCCAGGGAGATCACGGCCACGTCGGTGGTCCCGCCGCCGATGTCCACCACCATGTTTCCCGAGGGTTCGGTGATGGGGAGGCCGGCCCCGATGGCGGCGGCCATGGCCTGATCGACGAGGTACACCTCCGAAGCCTTGGCCTTGAGCGCGGAGTCGCGAACCGCGCGCTTCTCCACCTGTGTCACTTCGGAGGGAATGCCGATAATGATCCTGGGGCGCACAAAGGCGTTACGGTTATGGGCCTTGCGGATGAAATGCGAGAGCATCTTCTCCGTGATCTCGAAGTCGGCGATCACGCCGTCCTTCATCGGGCGGATGGCGACGATGCCGCCCGGAGTGCGCCCCAGCATTTCTTTGGCGTCGTGGCCCACCGCCTCCACTCGCCCGGTGCGAACGTTCACCGCCACGATGGACGGCTCGGAGACCACCGTCCCCTTCGACTTGACGAAGACGAGGGTGTTCGCCGTCCCCAGATCGATGGCCAGATCGTTGGAGAAGTAACTGAAGTTGAGGATGGATCGAAGGAGACTCAAGGCTAGTGCTGGGTTCTCTTTAGGTGTTCAGGATTGGCGAGGGGCGGCGCCGCGACCACACGGTTCTTGCCGAGTGCTTTGGCCTGGTACATCGCGCGGTCGGCGCTCGTGATCAAACCGCGTACCTCCTCAGCGCTCTCAGGATACGCTGCTATTCCGATTGACGCCGAAACCCGCGCCTCGAGGCCCTGGGATTCCAGGAAAGTTGTGGCGCCGATCACCTGGCGAATCCTCTCCGCGATGATGAGGCCCCCGCTCAGCGGTGTCTCCGGGAACAGGATCACGAACTCGTCCCCGCCGTAACGAATGAGGATGTCCGCGTCGCGGACCGTTCTTTCGAGCACCGCTCCGACCTCGACGAGCGTCCTCGAACCGGCCAGATGCCCGTGGGTGTCGTTGACGGCTTTGAACCCGTCGAGGTCCATGAACAGGAGACTGAGCGACGACCGCATCCTTCGGCAGCGCTTGAGCTCGCGGTCGAGATACAGGGTCATGAAGCGCGAGTTGTAGAGCGCGGTCAGGTCGTCGGTGAAGGTGAGCCGCTTGGTCTTTTCGAAGGTGAGGGCGTTACGCACGGCCAGGGCCAGCGAGGGGGCGAGATCCTGCAGCAG
>CAZYEA010000413.1:0-3218 GCA_964646485.1 uncultured Acidobacteriota bacterium | reverse complement strand
CGCGACGCTGGTCTCGCCGATCTCCATCCGCCCGAGGCGGTGCACCATCCTCACCCGGGTCACCCCGAAGCGCGTCCGCGCCTCCTGGGCGATCTCCTCGAAGATCGAGACCACCATCTCCTCGTACCCCTCGTATTCCAGGTAGAGCACGTTCTTGCCGTCGTTGTGATTGCGGACCACGCCGGTGAAGACGCACAACGCCCCGTCCTCCGGCTCGGCGCGGGAGAGGGCGGCGACGTCGATGACGTCCCGGACCACGGTCTTGAGGGCTTCGGGGGCAGGCATGAACGAGTGGTGAAGCTATCATCCCTCCATGCGCGCCGTCGCCGTAAAGCCAGGAACAAAAGACTCCCTCCACATCCGAAACGACGTTCCGGATCCCCGGCCCAAACCCTACGAAGCGGTGGTGCGCGTCCACTCCGCGGGGGTCTGCGCCACCGACCTCGACCTCCACCACGGTTCGGTGGGCCGCGCCCCCAAAGACGTCGACTACCTGGTCATCGGCCACGAGAACCTGGGCACGGTCGAGCACGCGCCCCGCGGCTCGAAAGTGCGCGCGGGCGACCTCGTGATTTCGACCCTGCGCAGGCCCTGCGGCGACTACTGCCGGCCCTGCCTCACCGGCGAGCAGGACATGTGCGTCACCGGGAACTTCGAGGAGCGCGGGATCGTGGGTCTGCACGGCTTCATGTCCGAGGCCTACGCCGAAGACACGTTCTATCTGGTGAAAGTGCCCTCCGCCCTGATCGAAGTGGCGACCCTCGCCGAACCGATGTCGATTCTCGAAAAGGGCATCGACCACGCCATGCGCATCCAGACCCGATTCTCCTGGGAGCCCAAGAAGGCCCTGGTGATGGGCGCGGGCCCGGTGGGCATCCTGGGCGCGGCCGCGCTGCGCCTGCGCGGCTACGAGGTGATCGTCGCCTCCCTGGAGCCGGAAGGCGGCCGCAAAGACAAGCTTCTCGCCGAGGCGGGCATCCGGTATCTGTGCATCAAGACCACCTCGATCGCCGAGGCCACCCGCGGGGCCGACGCCCAGGACATCGTGATCGACGCCTCGGGGTCGGAGATGGCCGTGCCCTCGGCCATCGAGGCCCTGGCCCAGGGCGGCATTTGCATCCTCGCGAGCGTCACCCGGGGCTCGCGGCCCATCACCGTCGATATCGCCACGGTCAACCGAAACATCGTCCTCGGCAACCGGGTCATTCTGGGTACGGTGAAAGCCGGGCGCCGTCACTTCGAGATGGCGGTGCGCGACCTCGAAACCATCGAAGGCCGCAGGCCAGGGTGGCTCGCGAATCTGGTCACGCGGCGGCTGCCCTTCGAGCAGGCCCTGACCGCGATGACGAGGACGCCGGACGAGATCAAGACGGTTCTGAGCTTCGCCTAGCCGCCCTTCGCGGCTCTTCGGCCCGGCCGGCCTCCCCGGCCCCTATCGCGGCGACGCGATCGTCTTCAACAGCACCAGCCCCGGCGCTTCCCGCTCCTCGATCACGGCCCCGAGGTCGCGCAGCAGGGACACAGACCCCGACAAGCGCGCGGACGGGGGCAGGGCCAACTCGAACTCCGCGCGCGCCGCGACCGCGGCGGCGAGAGCGGTGATGCCGGTGACTTCGTCGCAGGAGGCAAAGGAATCGAGAAACCCGAACGCCTTCTTCACCGCGCGCCGGGCCATGGGGAGAGCGGCGGCAGAGCGGCCGGCCACGTCCATGAAGGTGGCGCCGCCGCGCTCGCACTCCACGTCGATTTGAAGGAACGCGCCGAGGTCGACCCCCGGCGTGATCATCCGCGCCATCACAGGCTCGATGCGGCGGCCCTCCCACAGGGCTTCGCGGATTTCCGCTTCGAGGCGATCCATGGCTTCCTGCTTCGGCCGTACCGCTCCGATCAGGCCGTGGATGGCGCGGAGTTCGCCCCGCTCCTTCCAGTCCACGGCCGCGCCCGCCCGGGAGTGTCGCGAAACGGTTATGGAGACGCTGCCCAGGCCCTGGGGTTCGAATCCGAGTTCGGTGGTCGCGACCTCGAGGTCGAGCCCCATGGAGCGAGCCAGGGCCGCGAGCGTGCGCGTTCCATAACCCTGCGCGTTGGCCGCCCGGACGTGGGTGAAACCGCGCAGGCGATGGGTGAGGCTCGTCCCTGCCTTGAGGCCGAACGAGGCGATGGTGAGGTCGGAGACGAGGGCAGCCAGAGGGTGGCCGCCGAGGTCGGCCTCAACCCCGAAAGCGGGGGCCACGATGGGCCCGCCCCCCTCGCTCTTGAAGCCGAGCCGGAAATCATTGGCGCCTTCGAAGATGCCGGTGCCGCGTGAGCCCGTGGCCAGGGAGAGGGTTCGCAGGCGCGCCACCTCGCGGGGCGAGAGGCCGGAGACCCCCATGGACGAGCGGAAGCCCTTGATGCGCGCGCTCTTCTCCCAGGCGGCGAGCACCGGGAGAGCGAGGTCGAGCACCATGCCCTCTCGGCCATGGGCGTCGATCTCGAGGGTCTCGGTCACTTCCATCGGCGAGGTCCTTTGCCCAGGAGCGGTCATTGGGTCCATGAACCGCGCCCTGGCCCTTCCGGTTACGAGAGGTCCTTGGAGTGACAGCGCCGGCAGCGCGCCTCGTACGCGTGAGCGCCCCCCACCACCACCCGGTCGGTAGAGTTTACGAGGCGCTGGGTGCGATTGGCGGGGGCGCCGCACTGCATGCAGATCGCGAGCATCTTGTCGACGTACTCCGCGGTGGCCATGAGCTGCGGCATGGGTTCGAAGGGCCGGCCCAGATAGTCCTGGTCGAGACCGGCCACGATCACGCGCACGCCCTTGAAAGCGAGAGCCTGCGCCACCTCGGCGAGGTTGCCGTCGAAGAACTGGCCCTCATCGATGCCCACCACCTCGGTATCGGGCTTGAGACCGCCGAGGATTTCCGCGGCGTGAGAGACGATCTCCGACTTGATGCGCATGTCGGAGTGGGACACCACATGGTCGGCGGCGTAGCGGTCGTCGATCCTCGGCTTGAAGACCTGGACCTTCTGCTTCGCGATCTCGGCGCGGCGCAGCCTGCGAATGAGCTCCTCGCTCTTTCCGCTGAACATGCTGCCCACGATCACTTCGATCGTGCCGGTGATGGTCCCCATCACAAGTGCGGGCAGCAACCGCTGCGGTTGGAATTCCTTGCGTAACCAGAGAAGGATGTTGCTATTCGCAGTCTCGTTCATGGTGACTCCCGCTCATGCGTGAA
>CAZYEA010000412.1:0-3231 GCA_964646485.1 uncultured Acidobacteriota bacterium | reverse complement strand
CCGTCCCAGCTCGGATCGGCGTCGTCGCCGCTCGGCACGATCAAACCGTCGGCGCGCGCCCCGCCCGGATTCACGGCAAACACATAGCCCGAGCGGCCGTCCTGGAATGGGTCGATCACGAAGAAGAGGTGGTCCTCGTCGTCGAGGTTTCCGTCGCGCTCCTTCGTGTACGAGACGATGCGCGAAGGCTCCGGGTCGAAGCAGCGGACGCCGATGACGATCTCCCGCGCGTTTGCGAGCACCTTCACCTCGGTGCGTCCGCTCGGGGTGCCTCCCGCGACCGGCTCGATCATGACCAGGTCCTGCGAGGCGGGTGCCTCCCCCCAGTCGTCCTCGTCGAGGCGGCCGTCGATGTGGAGGACCCCGCGGAGTTCCCCCGCCTTCAGGGTGGGGCGCGTCTCGATCTTGGCGGCGACGAGGGCCGTCAGGAGAACGGGGAGGATCAACTAGGCCTTCCGCGCGCCTTCCATCCGCCGCTGCACTTCGTCCCACTGGACGTTGGCGAAGAAAGCGTCCACGTAGCGTGCGGCCGCGGCGCCGAAGTCGAGGTGGTACGCGTGCTCGTACAGGTCCAGGACGAGCAGCGGGGTGCCCATCACCGCGCACTGTGAATGGTCCGAGGCCCAGTAGTTGTGGAGCTCGCGGGTGTGCTGATTCCAGGCGAGCACGGTCCAGCCCGAGCCGCCGTAGAGCGAGGCCGCGGTCTTGCGGAAGTCGTCTTCCCAGGCCTCAGCCGAACCGAACGAGGCCTTGAGCGCGTCCGAGAGCGCGCCCCCCGGGCGACCGGAGCCGCCGAGGTTCGCGAAGTAGAGCTCATGCAGGACCATGGAGCCGCGGCGGATCAATTCCTCTCGCTTGAGGTCGCCGTAGAGAAAGGAGGGGGTGTCCTTGTCGGCGCGCAGGGTCAAGAGCCGGTCGCGAACGTTGTTGAGCGCCCGGATCGCGCCCGCGTAGTTGTTCTCCCAATGCGATTTCAACAGGCGTTCGGAGAGCCCGTTGAGCTTCGCCGGATCGAAGGGCAGCGGCTTGATCTCGAACGGAGTCGGCTTGAGAGAGGGAGGAGAGGCGGTCGCTCCCTGGGCCGCCCCGATGGTGGGGGCCAGGGCGGCCGCGGCGGCCAGGGCTTCTCGGCGCGTCAGGGAAGGATTTGGAATCACCTCGGGTTCTCCGGTGTCACTCTACGCCCCCGGGCGCCCCGGTTTCCTTCCTGGAACTTCGTTGGCTATGAGCCCCCGCCCAGGAACGCTTCGCGCGCCAGGATCTTCGCCTCCACCAGGTCGGCGGTGGTGAGACCGAGAGCCTCGGCCACCTTGCGCACGAAGTACTCTTCCTGGCCTGCGAGTTCGGCATCCGCGAAGGCGAGCTGCCACATGCTCTCGACCACCTTCTTCTTCTGAGCCCGGGTGCAGCGCTCCTTCATCACCTTCAGGAGTCGCTTCAGCGGCTTTTTCACATGCTCTTCGGCCACCCGGATGATGAGGGCGGCCTGCGCTCCCTCCACCCTGAGGACCCGGGCCAGGATACCGAGGAGGGCCTTGTGCTCATCGTGCCGGCTGCCGTGGTCGGCCGCGATCATCTGGAGGAAGAGCACGGTGGCGGCAAGCTGCAGCCGCCCGTCCGTGACACTCTCCTGCTCGCGCACCGGAGTCGCGCTCGCGCGCTCCTCGAAGAACTCGTGGATGGTCTGGAGCAGCGCGCCCTCGATGTCGGATGGAGGCTTGGGAGGGGCCATGGATCGCACCAGGGGTGAACGTACGTGAAGAGGGCGAAGGCCGTCAAGGCCGCGGCCCCCGCCCCTCAGTGAGCCGAGGAGACGAAGGCCACGAAGCGCTTGAAGAGCTGGGTCTGATAGCGCATGCGATTCCAGGCGAGGGCTATGGTGCGGGTGGGCTTGTCGCCGGAGAGCGATCGGTACTCGCGTCCGTCGTCGCGTCCTTTGGGCACCGCCATCGCGGGGATCAGGGAGACGCCCTGCCCGAGCCGCACCAACTCGAGCACGGTGAGGAGCTGGTGACTCTTGGCCGTGATCAGGGGAGAGGCCGAATGCCGGGCGCAGAAACTCATGGTCGTTCCGGTGAGGCAGTGAGCCTCGTTGAGGACGACGAAGGGTTCGAGCACCAGGTCCTTGAGCCCCACCTTCGCCTTCTTGGTCAGCGAGTGGCCGCTCGGCAGCACGGCCAGCAGCTCCTCCGTGAAGAGGGTCTTCGTGTGGACGTGATCGGCCTGAATGGGAAGGGCCAGCACGGCCAGATCGATTTCGCCCTCGGCGAGGAGGCGGAGGATGTTGACCGTCGTCTCCTCCACGATCTCCACCCGCGCCTTAGGCGCCTCCTTTGCGAAGCGGGTCAGCAGCGAGGGGAGGTAGTAGGGGGCGATGGTCGGAATGGCGGCGAGAGTGATCCGTCCGGAATCGGGATCGTCGGTCACCCGGGTGCGCGCGTCTTCGGTGAGACTCAGGATCTGATCGGAATAGCGCTTGAACATCTTTCCCGCCTCGGTGAGGCGAACGCCCCGGCCCAGCCGCTCGAACAAGGGCTGCCCAAGCTCGCGTTCGAGCTTCGAGATCTGCTGGCTCAACGAGGGTTGGGAGACGTGGCAGGCCTCGGCCGCGCGGGTGACGTTGCCGAGGTCGGCGACCCGGGCGAAGTACCGGAGCTGGTGCATTTCCATGGGGTGAGAGTGCGCTCGAGAGATAGGCGTTGCCTATGGAAGCAATGATAACGAAGTCTTGGACCTATGCCTCAATTCCGTCTAGGGTCTCCACCTGACCTCCCTTCCCGGCCCCCCAGGCCTCTCGCCCGGGGCCTCGGTGCCGCAAGCTTCTGTCCCGGGGGGACTAGAGTCGCCCCAGCAGAAAAGCGTCATCGCATCTCAACTCGTCAACCAGAAAAACGGAGCAATCAAGATGTCTAGCGAAAGCAAGTGTCCAGTGTCGGCCGGGCGTCAAACCCAGGCGACTTCGGCGGCCCGGTCGAACCGTGACTGGTGGCCCGACCAGCTGAACCTTCAGATCCTTCATCAGAACCCGCCCCAGGGGAACCCCTTGGGCAAGAGCTTCAACTACGCCGAAGCCTTCAAGAGCCTCGACCTCAACGCGGTCACCAAGGACCTTCACGCCCTGATGACCGATTCTCAGGACTGGTGGCCCGCGGACTACGGTCACTACGGCCCCTTCTTCATTCGCATGGCCTGGCACAGCGCCGGCACCTACCGCATCGCGGACGGCCGCGG
>CAZYEA010000411.1:0-3249 GCA_964646485.1 uncultured Acidobacteriota bacterium | reverse complement strand
CTATTCCTTTTGCCGATTCCGCCGATCCGCTTCGCGGAACCGCTCGGCCAGCGCCCTCACGAACTCGCCCGTCCAGGTCTGCAGCCCCAGGGACTGCGACAGGGTGTCTCCGGTCACCACGCGCACGACGAGGGGCCCCGCGGCTTCCACGGTGGCGCTTCGCGGCTCATCGGAGAACACCGCGGTCTCGCCGAATACGTCGCCGGGCCCGAGCTCGCGGAGGATCACGCGCTTTCCGTCGCTCATGGCGGTGACCAGGCACTTGCCGCTCACGATGACGAAGGCCTCGTCGCCGGGCTCGCCTTCGCGGATCACCACCGCGCCGTCTTCGTACTTCCGGCGCGGCGCGCCCTCCTCGCCCCGCTGGAAGGCCACCACCTCCTGCTGGAGATCGAGCACGCTCGGGTGCCGGTCCTGGGGCCGCGCCGAGAGCGCCTTCATGGCGATGGCGGCGAGTGCTGGGTGGATCGGGCGGTAGGGGGCGCGCGTCGCCGGGGGAACGATGGCCCCGCGAATGGCCGCGGTCAGGACCTCGACCACGGTCTGACCCTCGTGCGGCCGCCGTCCGGTGAGGATCTCGTAGAGGATGCCGCCGAGGAGGAAGACGTCGGTGAGCTCGCTGATGTGCTGCTCGACTCGCAGGGCCTGCTCGGGGCTCATATAGGCGGGGGTCCCGGTCGAAGCGTCGCGGGGAGAGAGGGTGACGAGGGTGGCCTGCGCTTCGGTCGGCCGGTAGCGCGCGATGCCCCAGTCCACCACGTAGACCTGCCCGAACGGGCCCAGCATAATGTTGTCGGGCTTGAGGTCGAGGTGGATCACGCCCCGGCTGTGCGCGTAGGCGACCGCGTCGCACACCTTCACGAAGATCGACAGCACGGAGTCCAGCACGCTCCAGGGCCAGGGCGGGGGAGGCAGGTTGCGCAGGTGGCTGGTGAAGGACTGACCCTCGATGAGCTTCATGACCAGGGAGAGCGCGCCGTCGGGGGCTTTGGCCAGGCGGTAGACCGGGGCGATGTTGGGGTGGTCGATGAGGGCGGTGATCCGGGCCTCGTCGATGAAGCGCTGCGATACCGACTCCCGTCCGCTGATGGTCGGCAGCATGACCTTGATCGCGACCTGCCGCTGCAGGTCGTCGTCGAAGGCCCTGCGGACCGCGCCCATGCCGCCGCGCGCGATCTCCCCGCGGTCGCGGTAGGGCTCGGGCAACGCGAAGGTCGACGGCTTGATGCGCGCGTCCGTCTCCGTGTTGGATTCGAAGAAGACCTGGGTCTTCGCCTTCTCCGCGGCTTCGTGCTCAATGGCGAGGGTCCGGGCCACGATCTCGATTTCCTGAGGGTCGCTCAGCAGGGTGGGTTCGATGGGGGTCACGCGTGCGAAGTGTAGTCGGAGCCACGGTTGTGTTCTACTTCCGCCGCCATGCGTGCCACCGACCTTCGCGGGATCCTGCGCTATGTCCCTCAGTTCAGGGAGAAGACGTTCGTGGTCGCCATCGACGGGGCCATCGTCGAAGACGAGAATTTTCCGAACCTGCTCATGGACGTGGCGGTCCTGTGGTCGCTCAGCGTGCGCATCGTTCTCGTCCACGGCGCCGCCGCCCAGATCCAGGCTCTGGCGGAAAAGAGCGCCTCCGAGCCCTCCGACCTCGAGGGCTCCGGGGTCACCGACGCCGAGACCCTGCAGCTCGCCCTCACCGCGGCGAACCGCCTGACCCACGAGCTCCTCGAAGGCCTCTCCGCCGCCGACTTGCGCGGGGCCAGCAGCAACGCGGTCATCGCCCATCCCCTGGGCATTCTCAAGGGCATCGACCACCTCTTCACCGGAAGGATCGAGCGCATCGACGTCGAGTTCATCCAGAAGCTCATCGCCAGCGGGATCGTGCCCGTGATCCCTCCCCTGGGCATGGACGGCGACGGCCACAGCTACCGGGTGAACTCCGACTCCGTGGCCCTCGAAGTGGCGAAGGCCCTGGGGGCGGTGAAGCTCATCTTCGTCACCACCGCCGACGGCCTGATGGTGAACGGCGCGATCGCCCGGCAGGTGGCGGTGGCTGAGCTCGACAAGGCCCTCCAGGAGGGCGCGGTCTCGCCCGCACTCATCTCCAAGGCGCGTCACGCGGTGGCCGCCTGTCACGCCGGGGTGCCCCGGGTGCACGTGATCAACGGCCACGTCGACGAGGGCCTTCTCGCCGAGGTCTTCTCGAACGAGGGCATCGGCACCCTGATCTACGCGAACGACTATCGGCAAATTCATCGGGCGAAGAAGCGCGACGTGCGGAGCATCCAGCAGCTGATCAAGGCCTCGGTGGAGAGCGAAGAGCTCCTGCCCCGGACCCGGGCCGCCATCGAGAAGCAGCTCGACGACTATTACATCTTCGAAGTCGACAAGAATCCGGTGGCCTGCGTGGCCCTGCACGTGTATCCGGAAACCCAGCAGGGCGAACTCGCCTGCCTGTGCGTCCGCACCACCCACGAAAACCAGGGGGTAGGGCGAAGGATGGTTCAGTTCGTGGAAGAGCGGGCCCGCGAACTGGGCCTCAAGTCCCTGATGGCGCTGTCCACTCAGGCCTTCAACTTCTTCCAGTCCAAGGGCGGATTCGTGGAGGGGAGCCCCGAGGACCTGCCGCCCGGCCGTCGCGAGAGGTACGAGCAGAGCAAGCGCCGCTCGAAGGTGCTGGTGAAGGCGCTCGCTTCGGACGCGCCGACCGCCAACGTGCGCGCGAGCTGAGCCTGCGGCCCCGCGGGGCCCCGAGAGCCAGCGCAGTAAACTCCGCGCCCGATGGCAAATATCCTGCAGCGACTCCCGGTCGGCCAGAAGGTCGGCATCGCGTTCTCCGGCGGCCTCGATACCAGCGCCGCCCTGCATTGGATGCGGGCCAAGGGCGCCGTCCCCTTCGCCTACACCGCGAACCTCGGTCAGCACGACGAGGCCGATTACGACGAGATTCCCCGTAAGGCCATGCAGTACGGAGCCGAGAAGGCGCGGCTCGTCGACTGCCGCTCCCAGATGGTCGCGGAAGGGATCGCGGCCCTGCAAAGCGGCGCCTTCCATATCACCACCGCGGGCGTCCCCTACTTCAACACCACCCCGCTCGGCCGGGCCGTCACCGGCACCATGCTGGTGGTGGCCATGAAGGAGGACGACGTCCACATCTGGGGCGACGGCAGCACCTTCAAGGGCAACGACATCGAGCGCTTCTACCGCTACGGCCTGCTCGCGAACCCGAACCTGCGCGTGTACAAGCCCTGGCTC
>CAZYEA010000410.1:0-3259 GCA_964646485.1 uncultured Acidobacteriota bacterium | reverse complement strand
AACCAGACGGTCATTTCCACAGGTGGCAGCTCCCTTCCCACAGGAGTTCTCATGAAGAAAGTCGCTCGATTCGCGTTCGCCTCGCTCGTTCTTCTCGCGTCTCCCGCCCTCGCCCAGACTCTGAACATCGAGCACCGGCCGGTCGGGTGCGTCGCCGCCGGGAAGTTCCCACGATTCGAAGCCGGCTTCGCCCCGGCGGGCTCGATCGCCGCGGCGCGGGTGGTCTTCCAGGGACAGACCACGGACTGGTACTCGGTGGCGATGAAGCCCGAGGGAGCCCTCTTCGCCGGGGTGCTTCCCCAGCCGAAGAAGGACCTGAAGTCCTTCCGCTACTACATCGAAGTGACGGACAAGGCCATGGGTGCGAGCCGCACTCCGGAGTACACGGCCGCGGTGGTGGACAGCGCGGGCGCGTGCCAGGGCAGACTCATGGCCACGGCGCTGGGCTCGGCCTCCGTGGTTCTTCAGGGTCCCGCGGGGGTAGCCGCGCTGCCCGCGGGCTTCGCGTCGAGTGGTGTGGTCGCGGGTTCCGCGGCCGGATCCACCGCCGCGGCGGGGGCGTCCGTGGCGGGCGCCTCGGGAGGCCTCGGCGCCACCGCGCTGGTGATCGGGGGCGTGGTGGTGGCGGGGGGCGCGGCGGCGGCAGTGGCGACCAAGGGGGGTGGTGAGAGTTCGAGCACCAGTTCGAATTCGAACTCCAATCAGACCCAGAACATCCACCTCGACGTGGTGATCCTCACTTCCAGCGGCACCCAGGGCTCGATCTCGACCCCGAACATCGACGTCTCGGTGTGCCGCCCCAACACCACGTTCGGGGGCGGACCGATCAACGTGCGTTCGGACGGAAGCTTCGATGAGACCTGGAACCTCAACTCGCCCGCGCTGCGGGTTGCCGGTCGGGTGGACGCGAACTCACTTCAGGCCACCCTCACCTGCTTGTCGGGCGGCGGTCCAACCGGCTCTTTGTCCGCGACCGGCTCAGGCTACAGCCTCAACGGAACCTTTTCGTTCGGTTCCAGTCAGTTCGGGAGTCAGGGCACGATCTCGGTGCGAAGGGCTCCCTAGCCGCAACGGCCGGCCAGGGCCACAGCCGCCCCAAATGCGAAGAGCGCCTCAGGGCCGAACCGCATACCCTTGAGGCGCTCCCGGATCGGGCCGCGGCCGAGAACCGCCGGCCCTCAGACGAATGGAGGCTACGAAGAGATCATCGCCTTGACGTTGGCGTGATCGGCCTTCGACACCAGGGTCGAACCACGCAGCTTGCGCTTGCGGCTCTTGGCCTTCTTGGTGAGGATGTGGCGCTTCATCGAATGATTGCGCTTGATCTTGCCCGTGGCGGTCAGCTTGAAGCGGGCCACCGCGGCGCGCTTCGTCTTCTTCTTGATCTTGGTCTTTGGCTTTCGCATGGTCTATTTCTAAGTTTCTCGAGGAATTGCGGATTCTACGCGAGCGGTCCGCCTTTTGAGGCTTCCACCGGCGCTTTGGGCTTGTCTTCGGCCTTCTTGGCGGGCTTGTCGGCCTTGTCGCTGCCGGCCTTTGCCGAGGCCTTCGCGTCCGTCTTTCCGCCCTTGGCCTTCGCGTCGTTGACCTTCGCGGTCGCCTTGGCGAGTTCCTTACCCGGGGAGAGGATCTGCGTCATCATGTTGCCTTCCAGGCGCGGCGGCACTTCGACGATGGCGGAGGCGCCCAGGTCGGCCGCCAGCTTACGGAGGATGTCGAGGCCCACGTGGGAGTGGACGATCTCGCGGCCGCGGAACTGGACGAGCGACTTCACCTTGTTGCCCTCGGCGAGGAAACGCTCGACGTTGCGCTTCTTGAAGTCGAAGTCGTGATCGTCGACCTTGGGCCGGAACTTCACTTCCTTGATCTGGATGTGCTTCTGGTGCTTCCGGGCCTCGGCCTCGCGCTTGTTCTGCTCGTAGAAGAACTTGCCCGCGTTCATGATGCGGCACACCGGAGGCACGGCCTGGGGCGCCACTTCGACGAGGTCGAGTTCCTTCTCCACCGCGATGGAGAGCGCCTGTTCGGGGGGCATGATGCCGAGCTGAGCGCCATCCGCGTCGATGACGCGAATTTCCTTCACTCGGATCTTTTCGTTGATGCGGACGGACTTGGGATCTATGGGGCACCTCTCTCGGACGGGACGACTGGAACTACGACGGCTCCTCGTTCACGTTGTGCGTGGCGACGAGTTCTGAAAGTTTGCTGGCGAAGGCCGCGACCTTGATGGCGCCGAGATCGCCCTTGAAGCGATGGCGGACCGCGACCGTGCCCTCGGCGACTTCCTTGTCGCCGACCACGAGCATGTAGGGGACCTTCTGGGCCTGGGCCTCGCGGATCTTGTAGCCGAGCTTCTCGTTCCGCTCGTCGATCCGGACGCGGAACGCGGAGAGCTGGGCCGCGACCTTGCGCGCGTATTCGTTGTGGGCTTCAACCACGGGGATCACCACCGCCTGCACGGGGGCCATCCACACCGGGAAAGCGCCCGCGTAGTTCTCGATGAGGAGAGCGATGAAGCGCTCGAAGCTGCCGAAGATCGCGCGATGGATGACCACCGGACGATGGTCGGCGCCGTCGGGGCCGGTGTACCAGAGGTCGAAGCGCTCCGGAATCTGGTAGTCGAGCTGGATGGTGGCGCACTGCCACTTGCGGCCAAGCGCATCGGTGACGTCGAAGTCGATCTTCGGCCCGTAGAACGCTCCGTCACCCGGGTTGAGCTCGTACTTCTGACCCGCGGCCTCGAGCGCATTCTTGAGCTGCGCTTCCGCGCTGTCCCAGGTGGCGATCTCGCCGAGGAACTCCGCGGGACGGGTCGCGAGCTTCATGCTGATTTCGAGACCGCAGTCCTTGTAAACGCGCTGGATCAACCTGAGCAGCGCTTCGATCTCGCTGCCGATCTGGTCGGGAGTGATGAAGAGGTGCGCGTCGTCCTGGCAGAACTGGCGGACGCGGGTGAGGCCGGAGAGGACGCCCGAGGCTTCGTTTCGATGGAGGACGCCCTGTTCGTGAAAGCGCAGGGGCAGCTCGCGATAGCTGTGCTTCTCGGAACCGTAGACGAGCATGTGGCCCGGGCAGTTCATGGCCTTGAGGGCCATGACCTCGTCGCCCGCGTGGATCTCGAACATGTTCTCGCGGTAGTGGAACCAGTGGCCCGAGGTCTCCCAGAGCTTCTGGTTGTAGGCCAGGGGAGCTCTGACTTCGTGGAAGCCCGCGGACTTCACCACCCCGCGCATGTAGTCGGCGAGGGTGTTCCACAAGA
>CAZYEA010000409.1:1162-3275 GCA_964646485.1 uncultured Acidobacteriota bacterium | reverse complement strand
GCGAGCCCACCAAACATCCGCTTCTCCGCCATTCCGCGCGTCTCGGAGAGCGCGTCACGAAGTCGGTGAGCCATGCCTCCGTCGTAGGTCATCCTGGGCGGGTCGGGCGGCTACGACTTGAGGATCGACCCGATCACCGCTCCCGCGAGCAGGCTGTCGATCATGCTGATGCCTCCCTGACACCAGGCCAGGTAGTAGGGGTAGCCGTCGATGACCATGGGGTCGTAGAAGCGCTGGAAGAAGATCACGAGCCCGAGGAAGAAGCCGAAACTGACGCCTCCCTTCCAGCCCGCGGCCCAACTGGCGCGCGTCCGCGCGAACAGGACGGCGGCCATCAGGGAGATGAAGAACGAGACCAGCAGGAACCAGCCGGGATTGGCCTCGGCTTGCGAGTACACCGCGCTCAAGCGCTTGTATGTCGGGGCCATCACCACGCCGTGCAGCACGAAATCAGAGATCCAGGTCACGAGGCCGGCAGCAACCCCGGCGGCGGTTATTCGAGTCCAGTTCATGTTGTCTCTCCCGGGGGATGCCGCACCGGCCCTCATCAGACCGCGAGCGGGCCTTCGAGTGCGGACAAGTTCCGGCAAGCTTCGCTGCCTCCTCCCCGCCTGTCAAGGAAGAGTCGGTATCGCCTCAGGTGGTCGAAGAACGATCGAGGATCGAAACTGGCAGCGAAGGGCAACGCTCGATTGCAGAGCCGCGACACGGTCCGGCCCCCCCATCGAGTTCACAGCCCGCCCGCGCCCATCAGAGCGAGCAATACGCCGCCCGCCACCACGCTCGCGATCTGCCCCGCGGCGTTGGCGCCCATGGCGTGCATGAGCAGGAAGTTCTCGAAGTCCTCTTCCTGGGCCACCTTCTGCACCACGCGCGCGGCCATGGGGAAGGCGGAAATGCCGGCGGCGCCGATGAGAGGATTTACCCTGCCTCCGCTCAGTCGGTTGAGGAGCTTCGCGAAAACGACACCGGCCATGGCGTCGACGGCGAAGGCGATGATTCCGAGGAAGAGGATCGCGAGCGTCCGGGGTTTGAGGAACTCCGCGCCGACCATGGTCGAACCGATGGCGAGGCCCAGGAACAGGGTCACGGTGTTGGCGATCTCCTGGGCCGACGCCTTGGTCAGCCGCTCCACCGCGCCCGACTCCTTCATCAGGTTGCCGAGCATGAGCATGCCGATCAGGGGTGTGGCGAAGGGCACGAGCGTTCCCACCACCACGGTGACGAGGATCGGGAACAGGATGCGCGTGCGGCGGCTTATCGAGCGCTGGGTGTACGGCATGCGGACCCGGCGCTCCTCCCTGGTCGTGAGCCCTTTCATGATCGGGGGCAGGATGATGGGCACGAGCGACATGTAGCTGTACGCGGCCACCGTGATGGGACCGAGGAGGTGCGGCGCAAGCAGGCCGCTCACGTAGATCGAGGTCGGTCCGTCGATGGCGCCGATGACGCCGATGGAGGCGGCCTCGGGCCTGGTGAAGCCGAGGAGAAGGGCGGCGATCAGGGTCAGGAAGATGCCGAACTGCCCGGCCGCGCCGAGGAGCACGAGGCGCGGATTCTCGAGCAGCGGCCCGAAGTCGGTGAGGGCGCCGATGCCGATGAAGATGAGCAGGGGGAAGAGCTCGTTCCGGATGCCCATGTCGTAGAGGACCCGCAGCATCCCGTCTTCGGCGATCAGCGGGGAGAGCGGGAGGTTCGCGAGAAGGCATCCGGCGCCGATAGGGAGCAGCAGCAGGGGCTCGTAGCCCTTCTCGATGCCCAGGTACAGGAGCACGAGGGACAGGCCGATCATCACCACCGATTCCACCGTGACGTGGGAAAGGCCCTGGAGCAGGAGGCCGGCGGTGTCGGAGCCGATCATGCCATCTCAGGCTTCCTGGTAGCGGATGAGCGCGTCGCCGTGGCCGACGGCCTGGCCCGGTTCGACGCAGACCTCGCGGATGGTGGCGGCGCGCGGGGATCGGATGAGATTGTGCATCTTCATGGCATCGAGGACGGCGATCCGCTGGCCGCGCTCGACCACGTCGCCCGGCTTCACGAAGATCTCGAGGATCACGCCCGGCATGGGAGCGCTCAGCGTCGCCCCACCCGAGCCCGGGCCCGGGACGTCGGC
>CAZYEA010000409.1:0-1062 GCA_964646485.1 uncultured Acidobacteriota bacterium | reverse complement strand
CGGCCCGCCCCGACCCAGCGCGAGGCATAGAGGAGGCTCCCGGGCCAATAGCTGCGCATGGCCGGAGCGGCCTCACGCCGGCGCTGCGCGCGATGAGTGAGGGTCGCTATGAGAATCGCGGCCATGGTCTCCCCATCGAGCCCCGGCGGCAGAGCCGGCTCGGGAGGCGCGGGCGTGGGAGTGCTTGGCGAAGGGGCGGACTCGGAAGGGCGGTCCAGGCGCAGCGCCAGGGTCAGCAGGCCCCACATGAGGGCGAGCAGGGAGAAGACCAGGCCCATACCCAGGAAGGTCGTCTGAAAACCCCAGAGAAGATTCTCCATGGCGTTTCTCAGGTCGGTGAGAGCCCGTGCTTCTTCGGCGGCGTCTGCTGCACCTTGGTGCGCAGCACCTCGAGGGCCCTCGCGAGGCGCGGCCGGGATTCGCGCGGCTCGATGACCTCGTCGATCTGGCCCACATCCGCGGCCTGGTAGGGGTTGAAAAACTTCTCGCGATACTCGGCCACCAGCTCGGCCGCGCGTTTCGCCGGGTCGGGCGCGTTCTTCACCTCTTCCCGATACAGGACGCGCACCGCCGGTTCGGCGCCCATTACCGCGATCTGCGCGGTCGGCCAGGCGAAGGCGAGGTCGGTGCGCATCTGCTTGGCGCCCATGGCGACGTAGGCGCCGCCCATGGCCTTGCGGGTAACCACGGAGATCTTCGGCACCGTCGCCTCGCAGTAGGCGTAGATGATCTTGGCCCCGTGGCGGATCACCCCGCCGTATTCCTCCCGGGCGCCGGGCAGGAACCCCGGGCAGTCCACGAAGGTGACGATGGGAATGTTGAAGGCGTCGCAGAGCCTGATGAAACGTGAGATCTTGTCGCTCGCGTCCATGTTGAGCGCACCCGACATGAAGGCGGGCTGGTTCGCCACCACCCCCACCGAGTAGCCGTCCAGGCGCACGAATCCGACCACCGCGTTTGCGGCGTAGGCGGGCTGGATCTCGAGGAAGCTGTCGCGGTCGAAGACAGCGGTGATCACGTCGCGGATGTCGTAGGGCTCGTTCTCGTCGTTCGGGATCAGCG
>CAZYEA010000408.1:0-3306 GCA_964646485.1 uncultured Acidobacteriota bacterium | reverse complement strand
TGGCCCCCCGCTAAGCCGCCATCAGTCGCAAGCTCACGAGCACGCACCCGATCAGAAACGCGGTGCCGCAGATCGGAAAGATGCGATCGGCGAACCACCTGGGCAGGAAAATGTCGGCGACCCCCGGCTGAATCGCTCCCTGCCTTTCCGCGAGCACGGTCAAAGGGCACTTCCCGCCACAGGACAAGAGGGCCAGGCCCTCGGCGACGATCATGGCGATGCCGGCCCAGGTCCAGGCGCCGATCCGATTGAAGGCGCCGGAATAGACCACCAGAATCACGCACCCGCTGAGCACGAAGAATGCGAAGGTGTGGACGACCTTGATCTGCAGGAGGTTCATGGGCGACTCGCGCGGCAGGACGGACAATCAGCGGCCCTCGATGACCTCCCGGACGGCGCGATCATCCTCGCGCCAGCCCTTGCGGACCTTGACGAAGAGCTCGAGGTACACCGGGGCGTCGAGAAGGGCTTCGATCTCCGCGCGCGCCTCCGTGCCGATCTTCTTGAGCATCGAGCCCTGCTTCCCGATCACGATGGCCTTCTGACCATCCCGCTCCAGCATGATGTCGGCGGCGATGCGGATCTTGCCTCCGTCCGGCTGTTCATCGGCCCACGACCTGACCAGCACCGCGGTGGCATAGGGAACTTCCTGGCCGCAGCAGTGGATGATGGCCTCGCGGATCAGCTCGGAAACGAGGAAGCGCTCCGACTTGTCCGTGAACTCATCCACGGGGAAGAGGGCAGGGCCTTCGCGCAGTTCGTCGAGCACGGCCTTCAGGAGAATCTCGAGGCCCTCCCCGGTGCGCGCGGAGATGGGCACGACCGCCTTGAAGGGGAGCCGGTTGCCGAGCCCGGCCATCAGGGGCAGGAGCTGGGCCTTCGCCACCTTGTCGAGCTTGTTGAGGGCGAGCACGATGGGCTTTCCCGACTGGCGGAGGAGATCCGCGATGGGACGGTTGTGAGGGCCGTCGCGCTCGGTGGCGTCGACCATCCAGATCACCGCGTCGGCCTCGCCAATAGCCGAGTGGGCTACGCTCATCATGCGCGTGTGCATGGCGTGGAAGGGCTTGATGAGGCCAGGGGTGTCGATGAACGCGATCTGGCCGCCCGGCCGGTTCACGTAGCCGAGAATGCGGTTGCGCGTGGTCTGCGGCTTGTCCGAGGTGATCGCGACCTTTTCGCCGACCAGGCGGTTCAGCAGCGTCGACTTCCCGGCCGAAGGTCGCCCGACGATGGTGACGAAGCCTGACTTGAAGCCTGGAGGCGTCGCCTGGGGAGTTTCCGGGAGGCCGGACGTGGCCGCGTCCTCGGTCATTGCTCGACCTCCACCGCGGTGCGCGCGAACTGCACGCGTCCCACCCGCTTCGGGGTCGCCTCGAGCACCTCGATGACGTAGCCCTCGTGGTCGATCTTCTCGCCCGCCTTGGGCACGTGGCCGAACAGGTTCATGGCCAGACCGCCCACGGTGTCCACGTTGTCGGGCATGTCGAAGCCGGGGTCGAGCGCCTCTTTGAGGGTTTCGAGGCTCACCCGCGCCGATGCGCTGATGACCCCGTCGCCCGTGGCCACGAGCGGCTCGGTCTCGTTGTCGTACTCGTCCTTGATCTCGCCCACCAGCTCCTCGAGGATGTCCTCGATGGAGACGAGCCCCGCGGTGACCCCGTATTCGTCGACCAGGATGGCGATCGACAGCCGCTTGCTCTGCATCTCGCGCAGCAGGTCGACCACCCTCTTGCCGTCGGGAACGATCAGCGCGGGCCGGACCATCGACTGGATGGAGTCGGTCTCCGGCCCCTGGTGGCTCACCAGGTCGCGCACGTGGAGAATGCCCGCGATGTCGTCGAGACTTTCGGTGTAGGCCACGAGCCTCGAATACTGTGCTTCGCGGAACAGTTTCCGCGCCTCCGCCACCGTGCTCTTGGTGGGAAGGCCGGTGATGTCGAGGCGGGGGGTCATGACCTCGCGCGCGTGGGTTTCCGAGAAGCGCGCGAGGGAGTCCACGATCTTCGATTCATTCTCGGCGAGCAGGGGCGGGGGCGGAAGGTTCCGCAGGGCGGCGGGGATCTTGATGGCGCCGGTCTGGCCGCTCCCCTCGTCGTCCTCGAGGCCGGTCGCCCGGCGCCGCAAGACCGTGGTCAGGGGGCGCAGGAGCACGGCGTAGCGATGGTAGGGCCGGATCAGGGTGAGCAGGACGCGCTCGGGGCCGCGCCGCGCGATGGCATAGGGCAAGGTCAGGCGGAAGAGCAGGAGGTAGAGGACCATGGTGACGAGGGCCACCAGCATCGCCCAGTGATTGAGCAGGTCGATGAGCAGCACGGTGATCATGACGGTCATGACCACGTGCGCCGTGTAGGTGCCGATGTGGATGGGCATGAGCATCGAGGGCGGGTCCTCGAAATAGCGGGACAGCTTCTCCATCTCCGGCGAGTCCTCGTCCGCCATCCTGTGGAGAGCGCGGCGTTTCACCAGGTAGAAGGCGGCCTCGATGGTGGCGAGGCCGATCGAGATCACCACCGAGAAGAAGATGGCGAGGAGGCCGAGGAGGGTCATGCCGCGATCCTCCGGGGCGCCGCCCGACTCAGGAACCGGGCCCGCAATCGCTTTTCGAGGGCTTCCATCTCGCCGTTGTCCGTCTCGTGATCGTAGCCCAGAACGTGGAGGAGGCCGTGAAGGGCCAGAATTTCGAGTTCGCGGTCGAGGGGCCGGCCCAAAGACGCCGCGTTCCGGCGCGCGGTCTCGACGCTGATGACCACGTCCCCCAGGCTCAGATCCTTGTCGGGGCTCTCGAAGGAGAGGACGTCGGTGGGCTTGTCCTTGAAGCGGTAGTCGCGGTTCAGGCGGTGGAGCAGGCGGTCGCCCGCGAACACCACCGCGAGTTCGCCCTTCAATCGCAGGGCCGCGGCCGCGCGTTCGAGGACGGAGCGGATGGCCTCCGTCTTCACCGGGTGGCGCTTCTGGCGATTCACGAAGAGCACCGAGAACGAAGGAGCCGCTTTCGCGATCGCCTTGCGACTCGGAGGGCGGGATTTCGAGGGGCTCATGAAGCGCTCCCGCTCGATGAGCCGTTGCCCTGGGCCGGGGCCTGGGCCCCCGTGGCCCCGGTCTGAGGATCGCGCCGTTCGTAGGCCTTGATCACGCTCTGCACCAGTTTGTGCCGGACCACATCACGCTGGTCGAAGTAGCTGAAGCCGATGCCTTCGACCCCATTGAGCACGTTGATCGCGTCCACCAGGCCCGAGGTGCGGCCCTGGGGCAGGTCGACCTGGGTGATGTCCCCGGTGACCACCACCTTTGACCCGAAGCCGA
>CAZYEA010000407.1:0-3317 GCA_964646485.1 uncultured Acidobacteriota bacterium | reverse complement strand
GGTCTGAAGGGTCAGATCATGGGGACCACCATGCGCCCCACCGACACCCAGATGCGCCGCATCGACGAGAACGAGAAGGCGCTCGGTACTGTCATCGAGTCGGTGAACGCGGTGCTGCCGAAGGCCAGCGCCCTCTTCGCGAAAATCACCGCCGCGGGGCTCCTCTTCGACGTCCCGAAACCCCTGAGGTAGCCATCCGCCGATTCAGGCCTCGGCCTGGCAACGCGCAACTGCGAGAATGCGCAACCCATGAACCGCCGTTCTCAAGACGCCGTCCTGGAGCCACCCTCCGAGTCGGCCGCCCTCGATCTCGAGGACGTTCGCTCCTGCACGGAACTCCTGCAGAAGATCGTCGCCGATCGCGGCGTTCTTGCGAGCGTGCCCCTGGAAATGCGTCAGGCGCTGCTGATCGCGGCGGGGCAGGCCTCGCGCCCGGCCTCGTATCAGGAGAAGCGCCTGGTGAAGACCCTGCGTCGGGTCCGGCGGCTGGGCGAGGAAGCCAAGGATCGCGAATCGCGAGCGGTGACGGGGATTCGTCAGGCCCGGGAAGCCGCGGTCTTCGTAGCACCCGCACTTCTGGGGGCCGCGGTCACGGAACCGCCGCGCGAGCTGAAGAAGCCGCGAGCCTGCTATGTCTGCAAGGCGGAGTTCACACGGCTGCATCACTTCTACGATTCGATGTGCATGGAGTGCGCCGAGTTCAATTACGCGAAGCGCTTCCAGACCGCCTCTCTCGAAGGTCGGGTGGGCCTCGTCACCGGCGCGCGGGTGAAGATCGGTTTCCAGACCGCCCTCAAGATGCTTCGCGCGGGCGCCGAGGTCATCGCCACCACGCGCTTCCCGCAGGACTCGGCGCTTCGCTACTCGCGCGAGCCCGACTTCGCGGAGTGGAAGCACCGCCTCCACGTCCATGGACTCGATCTGCGCCATCCCCCAAGCGTCGAGATCTTCGCGCGCTATGTCGAGCACTCCTTCCCCCGGCTCGACATCATCGTCAACAACGCCTGCCAGACCGTGCGCCGCCCGCCCGGGTTCTACGAGGATCTCCTGCCCACCGAGTCGCGCCCGGCCACGGATTTCGGTCCCGATATCCACGGGGTGCTCAGGAGTCATGAAGGCCTGAAGGCCGCGCTCGAAGGCGGGAAGTCGATCTCGGGTTCGACCGGCGTCGATCGCGCGGGGCTCATGACCCTGAACGGAGGACGGAGCGGCATCGGAGTCGTTGCCTCCGCCCAGCTCTCGCAGATCCGCTACGCCTACGACGACGACACCCGCCGCGACGATCTCTTCCCCAAGGGTCGTCTCGATGCCGACCTGCAGCAGGTCGACCTGCGCCACCAGAACACCTGGCGTCTCGCCCTCGCCGAGGTGCCCACCGCGGAAATGCTCGAGGTCCAGCTCGTGAACGCGGTGGCGCCGTTCATCCTGTGCGCGCGCCTCAAGCCCCTGATGCTGCGGGCGCCGGGCCGGGACAAGCACATCGTGAACGTGTCCGCGATGGAAGGGATCTTCTCAAGGGGTCCCAAGACCGCCAAGCACCCGCACACCAACATGGCGAAGGCGGCGCTCAATATGATGACCCTCACCGCCTCGCGCGACTACGTGAACGACGGCATCCACATGAACGCGGTGGACACCGGCTGGGTCACCGACGAGGATCCCCAGGTTCACGCCGACCGCAAGAAGACCGAACTCGACTTCGCCCCGCCCCTCGACATCGTGGACGGCGCCGCGCGCGTCTGCGACCCGTTCTTCTCCGGCCTTCTCACCGGAGAGCACGTCTGCGGGAAGTTCCTGAAGGACTACAAGCCCTCGAACTGGTGAGGGCGCAGGCGAGCGGCCTAGGGCTGCTTCGGCGCGCTGTTCGCGATCTCGGAAGCGAGGAAATCGGCGTTTGCCTCCCCGAAGTGCCGCCCGAGCATGCGGCTGAACTCGCCGCTGCGGGCCAGGGCCTTCAGGTGTTCGTTGAGGGGACCGAGGAGGTTCGAGTTGCGGGGCAGGGCGAAGGCGAAGAAGGATCGCTCGCCCAGAGGGAAGGCGGTGCTGAATTCCGGATGGCGGGTCAGGTGGTGCAGGACCACCGCGGAATCGCAGGCGAGGGCGTCGGCCTCTCCCTTAGACACCTTGTCGAACAGGGCGTCGTCATCATTGACGGTCACCACGCTCACCCCGGCGAGGCCTTCCACGAGTCTTGCCTGAAGGGTGCCGCCGACTACCGCGACCCTTCGTCCCTTGAGGTCCGAGGCGCTGACGAAACCGGCGGGGGCTTTCTGGACGACGACCACCCGATTCGGAAAATAGGGGGTGGAGAAGACGAAGCGCTTCTTTCTCTCCTCCGTGACCGTGATCCCGGCGGCGGCGATGTGGCAGCGTCCGGCTTCGGCGCGGGCGAGGAGATCATCGAAGGACGGCGCATCGTCGACCACGAGATCCGCCTTCATGGCGTCGGCGAAGCTCTTGAGGATGTCGTACTCGAGTCCTTGGGGAGCGCCCGCTGCGTCCCGGCTGAAGAACCCGGCGCCGGGCCGGGTGCAGGCCCGAACCGCCTCCCGCTCGGCGCCCGAGGCCGCCATGGGAGCGAGCGCCGCCGCCCAGACGGCCGCGGTTCGCCCTGCTCTGAGGAGTCGCCGGGTAAGGGGGATTCGTGCCTTCATTTGAGGCCAAGTCTAGCCACGAAGCCCGGCGTGCGAGAGGGGCGGCGGAGGATCTAAGATCGAGGACGTTTCCCCCGAAAAGCAAATTTGTGATCTCTTTCCACCCCTGATGGCGGTTGTGAACTTCCGCGCCGGCGCTCCCTTCGGCATGCCTCCGCCGAAGAGGGACACTGCCTTGCCGAGGCGGCGCCCCGGCGAGGAGGCTTTCTCGCTCGTCGAGTTGCTCATCGTGATCACCGTGCTCGGCATCCTCGCAGCGATCGCGGTGCCTCAGTTCATGGCCGCGCGCCGCCTGGCCGCCGAGCGTTCGGTCGCGGCCACCCTGAGGACCATGGTGTCCGAGCAGCAGCTCTTCTTCCTGAACCCGGCCCCCCTGCCTCCCTCGTCCATGTCCGACCCCTCCCGCCGCTACGCCCGGCTGCATGAGCTCAACAGCTTCGCCAACACCGTGTTCGGGCAGACCGTCTCGACCCTGTACATCGACGCGCCGCGTGTGCGTTATTCCATGGTGCCGCTCTGGCCGACCACCGCGTCCCTGCGCGGCCGATTTGTCATCCAGGCCGCGGAGCAGTCGCAGGCCGGCGGTTTCATCTACGAGGTCGACGAGTCCGGCCGCGTGGTGAAGATCCGCTAGGCCAAAGGAAGCCGATGCCCGAGACTTCG
>CAZYEA010000406.1:0-3330 GCA_964646485.1 uncultured Acidobacteriota bacterium | reverse complement strand
CGGAGACGCCGACGTCGTGAGCGGGATCAGCCCCGAGCGCTCTCGCCTGGGAGAGGAGCCGGTCGGTCACGCCTTCGAAAGCGGAGACCACAGCCACCACGGCGAAGCCTTCACGCGCGTAGCGGAAGATTTCGTGCACGGCCTGGGGCAGGTCCGCCGCGGATTGGAGGACCGAACTGCCGAACTTGAGGACGATGATGGGCGAGCTCACGCGGCCTCCGATTCGTTCGCGCTCGTCAGTTCGGTCGCGGTCGCAGCCTTGAGAGCCTGGTCGAGGTCCGCGAGGAGGTCGCGCGCGTCCTCGAGTCCGACGCTCAAACGCACGAGGCCATCGCCGATGCCGCGGTCCTTGCGGACCTCGGGCTCGACCGAAGCGTGGGTCATGGTCGGCGGATGGCAGACGAGCGAGCGCGGCGCGCCGAGCGACTCGGCCAGGGCGAGGAGCCGCGTGCTCGTGCAGAAGGCGTTTGCCTGTTCGCGCGAGGCAAGATCGAAGCTCACGATGCCGCCGAACGCGGTCTGCTGGCGCGCCGCGATCTCGTGGCCGGCGTGGGTTTTCAAGCCGGGGTAGTAGACCCTGCGGACGCGCGGATCCGCGGCGAGGAACTCGGCGATCTTGAGGGCGCTCTGGCAATGACGCTCCACGCGCAGGGAGAGCGTCTTCAGTCCCCGCAGGATCAGGTAGGAGTCCTGGGGTCCGGGCACGCCGCCGGTGGCGTTTTGGAGGAAACGGAGCTCGCCATCGATCTCCGGATCGTTGGTCAGGATCGCGCCGCCGATGACGTCGCCGTGGCCGTTCAGGTACTTGGTCGTGGAGTGCAGCACGAGATCGGCGCCAAGTTCGAGCGGACGCTGGGTGATCGGCGTCGCGAAGGTGTTGTCGACGAGCACGCGCACGCCGCGCGCCCGGCCCACGGCCGCCGAAGCGCTGATGTCGGTGATGGTCAGGAGCGGATTGGACGGCGTCTCGAGCCAGAGCAGTTTCGTGGCGGGCTCGATCGCGGACTCGATGTCCCCGACTTTCGCGGTGTCGACGAAGCTGAAGCGCACCCCGAACTTCGCGAAGACTTTGGTGAAGAGCCGGTACGAGCCGCCGTACAGATCGCGGCCGGCGATCACGTGGTCGCCCTGCCTGAGCGTGCTGATCACGGCATTGACCGCGGCGAGGCCGGAGGCAAACGCGACCCCGTATCGCGCGCCTTCGATGGCCGCGAGGCACTCCTCGAGCGCCCGCCTCGTGGGATTGTCGCCGCGAGCATAGGCATACCCGCGGGATTCGCCGGGCGCTCTTTGCGCGAAGGTCGAGGTCTGGAAGATGGGGAAGGACACTGCCCCGGTGCGGGGGTCGAATGCCTGTCCCGCGTGGATAGCGAGGGTGTCGGGGTGCAGTTTCTGGTCGGACATGATCGGTTTCTCCTTTGGTTGTCATTGCTCGAAGTGAAGACTTCGCGACCGGGGGGAGTCCGCGTCAGGTCACCAAAAATCAAAAGACCCGCTCGGATAACCGATCGCGGGTCTTGAGGGTGTTGCTTTTTGGGAAGTGCGTCTAACTCAAAAAGACCTCGGCCCCGCGGCCAGGCATGCGCATGGAGCGCATGCCGCAGGGCATCATCGTGACGCTGATGGTGAGGATCAGAGAGTGAGTGGGTTGCACGAGGAGCGGGAGTGTACGCCCAGACCCCACCTCGCCGTCAACCCTTTTCTGCCCTCGCCGACCTCGTATCATGCGGCCCGTCGTCTCAAGGAAAGAACGAATTGTGATCCCCGAATTCTGGATGTGCGTGGGTGCGGGCTTCGTGGCGCAGTTGATCGATGGAGCGCTGGGGATGGCTTACGGAGTCACCGCTTCGAGCCTGCTCATCGCCTTCGGGGTGCCGCCGGCCGCGACCAGCGCCACCGTGCATGCGGCCGAGTGCTTCACCACCGGCGCCTCCGCGATCTCGCACCATGCCTTCGAGAACATCGACGGTGCGCTCTTCCGGCGCCTGCTCGGGCCCGGCATCGTGGGCGCGGTCATCGGCGCCTACGTCCTGACCAGCCTGCCGGGGGAGGCGCTCAAGCCTTATGTCGCGGCCTACCTCCTGGTCATGGGGCTCATCATCGTGGCCAAGGCCTTCCGCGAATTTCCCCCCCGATCGGTGACCACGCACCTCGCCCCCCTCGGATTCGCGGGGGCGCTTCTCGACACTCTGGGCGGAGGGGGCTGGGGGCCGGTGGTAGCGAGCACCCTGATCGTTCGCGGCAACCACGTGCGGACGACTGTGGGCACCGTGAATGCCGTGGAGTTCTTCGTCACCGTCGCCGCCTCGATCACGTTCTTCCTGACCATCGGCTTCTCCAACTGGCAGATGATCCTGGCCCTGGCGCTCGGCGGCCTGCCCGCGGCACCCCTCGGAGCCTGGGCCTGCCGCCACTTCCAGGTGAAGAAGATGATGGTGGGGGTGGGCCTCCTGGTGATCGTCCTGAGCCTGAGGACGCTCCTCAAGACCTTCGGACTCTTCTAGGAGCGCCCCCGAAGGTCAGATCGCGCTCAGCACGTCCGAGCCGGTGAGGATGTACACCTTGTCCGCGGGGAAGTCGCGCACGAGCAGGGCCGGGTTCTCCGGCGTGATCATGGGCGCCAGAAGGCTTACCGGAGTCTCGATGTCGATGTAGCGGAAGGCCTTCTGCATGACCTTGCTCACCGGCTCCCGGCGCACTTTCGGATCGCGCACCATGCACGCGTAAGCGTGGGTCTCCGAGAGCGAGCCCACGATGCGCTGATCCTGCTGCACCGTGATCTGGGAAAAATCGTTCTCCGCCATGCGGCGGAGCGCCTGCTCGACGGTGTCCGTGACCTCCACCCCCACGAGATCGGAAACGCTCTTGTTCTTGACCAGGTCGCGCGCGGTGGGGCCCTCGACCGTCTCGTAGCCCATGGCCTTCATCCAGTCGGGGTTGAACATCTTCGCGAGATAGCGCGTGCCGTGATCGTGGAAGATGACCACCACGGTTTCCCCGGCCTTGAAGCGATCCTTGAGCTGAAGCAATCCGGCGATGGCCGAGCCCGCGGAGTTGCCGGCGAAGATGCCCTCCTGGCGCACGATCTCGCGCGTGTAGATGGCGGCGTCGCGATCGGTGACCTTCTCGAAATGGTCGATCACCGAGAAGTCGACGTTCTGGGGAAGAAAATCCTCGCCGATGCCTTCGGTCACGTAGGGGTAGATCTCGTGTTTGTCGAAGAGGCCCTGCTCCTTGTACTTCTTGAAGACCGAGCCGTAGGTGTCGATGCCCCAGCACTTGACCGAGGGCTTCTTTTCCTTGAGGTCCCGGCCCGTGCCGCAGATGGTG
>CAZYEA010000405.1:0-3381 GCA_964646485.1 uncultured Acidobacteriota bacterium | reverse complement strand
AGACCGCCGACAACATGATGGTGGCCGCGAAGAAGGTGGTGGCCGCGGTCTCCGGCGCGCCCGCGAAGGTCCCCCCGGCTTCGAAAGCGAAGGCCGCGGCGAAAGGAGGCCGCAAGTGAGCGTTCTGGTCGGCCGGAACACACGCGTCATCGTCCAGGGCATGGGCAAGCACGGCACCTTCCACGCCATGGCCTGCCGGGAGTACGGCACCAACATCGTGGGCGGCATCACCCCCGGCAAGGGCGGGACCACGATCGAAGGGTTCCCGATGTTCAACACGGTTCAGGAGGCGGTCCGGAAGACCGGAGCCAACTGCTCGTTGATCTTCGTGCCCCCTCCGGGTGCGGCGGACGCGATCATGGAGGCGGCGGACGCCGATCTCGATCTGGCTGTCTGCATCACCGAGGGCGTGCCCGTGCTCGACATGATGCGCGCCTCCACCTTCCTGAAGAGCAAGCGGACCAGGCTCATCGGGCCGAACTGCCCCGGCATCATCTCGCCGGGCGAGAAGTGCAAGATCGGCATCATGCCCGGCCACATCCACATGGGCGGCTCAGTGGGCGTGGTGAGCCGCAGCGGCACCCTGACTTATGAGGCGGTCGGCCAGTTGACCGCGCTCGGTATCGGCCAGTCGACCTGCATCGGCATCGGCGGCGATCCCATCATCGGCACCACCCATCGCATGGCCCTCGAACTCTTCAACAAGGACAAGGCCACCAAGGCGATCGTCATGATCGGCGAGATCGGCGGGTCGGCGGAAGAGGAAGCGGCGGCGTACGTGAAGGCTCACGTGAAGAAGCCGGTCATCGGCTTCATCGCCGGACAGACCGCGCCCGAGGGACGCCGGATGGGTCACGCGGGCGCGATCATCTCGGGCGGCAAGGGCACCGCCGAAGAGAAGATGAAGGCCATGCGCGCGGCCGGCATCCACGTGGTCAAGTCGCCCGCGGACATGGGCGCCATGGTCGCGAAGGTTCTGGGAAAGAAGAAGTAGCCGAGGGCGGCGAGGCCGCCGTCCGGTCAAGAGACACAACTGAAAGGCAGGTCCATGGAGAAGACGTTTTCGATCATCAAGCCCGACGCGGTGAAGGCGGGGAACGCGGGCGCGATCCTTTCCCGAATTGAGAAGGCCGGCTTCCGCATCGCCGCCCTGCGCATGCGGCATCTCACCACCCGGGAAGCCCAGGGCTTCTACCACGTGCACAAGGCCCGTCCCTTCTTCGGCGAGCTCGTGGCCTTCATGGCGTCGGGGCCCTGCATCACCATGGTCCTCGAGCGCGACAATGCGATCCTCGGCCTGCGCGATCTGATTGGCGCCACCAACCCGGCGAATGCCGCGGCCGGCACCATCCGCAAGGACTTCGCCGCCTCCATCGAGGCGAACGCGATTCACGGCTCCGACGCGCCCGAAACCGCGGCCTTCGAGGTCTCGTACTTCTTCCCGGGCATCGAGCTCTAAGCCCTGGGGGCTCTCGGGGCGACGTCGAGGTTCGTCAGGCTGAGAGAGCTCCCCCAAAGGCCATGAAAGCGGTGGAGGAACTGCGAGGGCTTCTGGCCAAGGGCGTCCTGCCGGAGTTGCTTCGGAGGATCTTCCTCGACCGGAGAAGCGGCGCTCTTCACCTCGCGTGCGGCGGAGAGCGCTCCGACGTGGAGTTCTCGGACGGCTATCTGACCAATGCCTCCACCACGCTCCCCGGCGCCAACCTCGGGGATCTTCTGGTTCAGTGCGGCCTGCTCAGTTCCCGCGACCGCGATGCGTGTCTCGAAATCTCCGCCCTTTCGGGCGAGCGGCTCGGCGAGACCCTGCTCCGGCACGCCCTGCTCGACTCCGAACAGCTCGCTCAGGGTCTCTCCCTTCAGCTGAGAGAGGTTCTCGTCCGGACTCTGGTGTGGACGGGAGGCGTGTACACCTTCGCCGATGCCCCGCCTCGTAAGGCCCAGGCGACGGCGTTCGAGGTTCCCCGCCTCGATCCGCGAGAGGTCCTGTTGGATGCGACCTGGACCCTCGCGGGAGACCCGGCCCTCGAGTCCCTCCTTGGGGACACGCGGCTGGCGCTCAGAAAGGCGAGCGACGAGCGCCTGCTCTACCTCGATTTCCGGCTCACCCCGGCCGACGCCTTCCTGCTGAGTCGCGTGGACGGCGAGTTGAGCGCGGAGAAGCTGCTCCAGCTCTCGCCCGAGAGCCCCGAAGAGGCGCGCGCCAGCCTCGCCGGCCTCCTCGCCGTGGGCGCAGTCGAGTACGCGAACGTGCCCCCGCCCACGTCGATGACCACGCAGATCAGTCGCCTCCAGGTGACGCGCCTCGCCACCCGCATTAATTCCTCGGACCCCTACGAAGTCCTCGACGTGACCTCCGAAGCCTCCGCCGAGGAGGTGCGCGCGGCGTACTTGAAACTCCTCCGCTCGTGCGACCCCGCGTCCACCGCCGATCCCGATTTCCGGCCCATCCTCGACCGCATGTCCGCACAACTGACCGCCTCGTTCAAGGAGATCGAGCGGCGTCGGGGAGATCGGCGAAAGGCCGCGCTGCGGCGGCCATCCGAGCGGGTTCGGCCGGTGGGGCCTGCGACCGCCAAGAAGCCCGACGCCGTGCCCCGGCTCACGCCACCCTCCGTGCCCGCCCCCTCGCCGCCCAGCGGTTCCGAATCCACGCCCGTCCCTCCCACGGCCTCCGGGCCCGCGCCGGTGGCGGTCGATCCGCTTCAAGCGAACGAGGCGGCGGCCAGAGCCTTCGAGGCCGGCCTCCCGCTCTATGCCCTGGCCATACTGCACGACGCCATTCCTCAACTCTCGGGCCAGGCGAGGCGCCTCGCCCGGGTCAAGAAGGCGCGGGTGCTCCTGTCCGTCGAGAACGGGCTCAAACTGGCCGAGGAGGAGTTGAAGGCCGCCATCGCCGAGGACGCCGCCAACGCGGAGGCGCATGTGGTGCTGGGTGGGCTCTATCGCGAGCGGGGCTCTCTGGCCCTGGCCATGATGGAGTACCGCAAAGCTCTCGAACTCCAGCCGAAGAGTGCGGCGGCCCGCGAGGCCCTCGAAGAACTTCGGGGCCCGGTCGCCGACCGGCCCCACGAGCCGTCCGTCATCAAACGCATCTTCGGCCGCTGAACGATCAGGGAGAACTCATGTCCGTCAAGTCCGACAAGTGGATCCGCCGCATGGCCCTCGATCACCGGATGATCGAGCCCTTCTCCGAAAAGCAGGTGGCGGATGGCCTGATCTCGTACGGGCTCTCCTCCTACGGCTACGACATCCGCATCGCCGACGAATTCAAGATCTTCACGAACATCCACTCCGCCACCGTCGATCCGAAGAACTTCGACACCCGTTCCTTCATCGACGTGAAGGCGGATGTCTGCATCATCCCTCCCAATTCCTTCGCCC
>CAZYEA010000404.1:0-3409 GCA_964646485.1 uncultured Acidobacteriota bacterium | reverse complement strand
AGGCCACCACGGCCTCGCCGATTTCGGGCACGGCATCGATCTCCTCGTCCGTGGCCGAAGACAGAGCCTCCATCGAGCCGAACCGCCGGGACAGCAGTTCGGCCGCGCGCTCGCCCACGAAGCGGATGCCCAGGCCGAAGAGCAGGCGCTGCAGGCCCGCGTCCCGACTCTTCGCTATCGAACGCACGAGGTTGGTCGCGGACTTCTCGCCCATGCGCTCCATTTCGGCGAGGGCGGCCGGGTCGAGGGAGTAGAGGTCGGCGATGTTCTTCACCGCACCCGTGGCCACGAGCTCGGCCACGAGCTTGTCGCCCAGTCCCTCGATGTCCATGGCCTGCCGCCGCGCGTAGTGCTTGATCCGCTCCTCGATCTGGGCCTTGCAGCTCGTGTTGGGGCAGCGCAGGTCGACCTCGCCCTCGACCACGTGAACCGGAGTTCCACAGACCGGGCAGGCCTGAGGCATCGCGAACGACACAGCCGAGGACGGCCTCGCGGAGAGGTCGACTTCCACGACCTTCGGGATGACCTCGCCGCCACGCTCGATGACCACGAGATCGCCCACGCGGATGTCCTTGCGGGCAATCTCCTCGGCGTTGTGAAGGGTAGCGCGGGAGACCGTGGTGCCGCCCACGAAGTGGGGCTCGAGGTGAGCCACCGGGGTGAGCTTGCCGGTGCGCCCCACCTGGACGTCGATGGCGAGGAGCCTCGTGGCGGCCCGCTCCGCCGGGAACTTGTAGGCGATGGCCCAGCGCGGGAACTTGGAGGTGGCGCCGAGTTCGCGCTGCAGGGAAAGAGAATCGACCTTGATCACCACCCCGTCGATGTCGTAGTCGAGCTGGTGGCGCCGCTCGCGCAGCTCGGCGCACCGCGAAAGCGCCGCCTCGACCGAGGCGCAGGCCCGGATCTCGGGGTTCGTGCGGAGCCCGAGTTCGCCCATGAGGGCGAGAGCCGCGGAATGGGTCTTCGGTTCCGTTCCAGAGATCCGGGCGAGGCTGTACAGGAACAGGTCGAGGCCGCGTTCCGCCACCTGCCTCGGATCGAGCTGCTTCATCGCCCCGGAAGCGGCGTTTCGCGGGTTGACGAAGGGCTCTTCGCCGTTTCGGGACCGCTCTTCGTTGAGCTTCGTGAAGACCGACCGGGGCAGGTACACCTCGCCGCGCACTTCGAGCAGTTCGGGAATGCCGCGCCCGTCTCCAGGCCGCTTGAGGGCGAGCGGAAGGGAACGGATGGTACGGGCATTCGCGGTGACGTCGTCTCCGATCTTGCCGTCGCCGCGCGTGACCGCTCGGGCGAGGAGGCCGTTCTCGTAAGTCACGGAGAGGGACAGGCCGTCGATCTTGGGCTCGGCGACGTAGGAGAGCGGGGTGTCGCCCAGCTGGCGGCGGACGCGCTCCTCGAAGTCACGAACCTCCTCCTCGTTGTAGGTGTTCTCGAGGCTCAACATCGGCTCTTTGTGGGCGACCGATGGGAACTCCGAAACGGGCGTTTCACCCACGCGCTGGGTGGGGGAGTCTGGGGTGATGAGCTCAGGATGGGCGGCCTCGAGGTCGCGCAGCTCCCGCTCGAGAGCGTCGAATTCGGGGTCCGAGATCTCGGGCTTCGAGAGCACGTAGTAGAGGTGCTCGTGACGGCGGAGGGCCTCGCGCAACTCGGCCGCTCGGGCCGCGGGTTCGAGGTGCGGCTTCGTCACTTCGGGGCGCTCGCCCGCGCCGCGTTCTCGAGGGCCTGCGCCCGGGCCTCGATCACCGCGAAGCCCGCGCCCGCCAGGGGCCGCGAGCGCACCCGGGCGCACGCGTTGCGCACTCCCTGATAGATCACGATAGCGGCGTCGCGGTCGTGATCACCGGCCTCGGTGCGCTGGCCGATTTCCAGAACCCGCATGGCGGCGGCCGAGGCCTGGGGCAGAGGAGCCAGGTTCATGAGCACGGCATCGAGCCTTGCCGCAAGGTCGCGAGCAGCCGCCCGGCGGGGCCGGGGAAGGGAATCGAGAGACGCGTAGTGACTCACCCAGGCGTCGGCGGCGAGGCCGCGGATGATCGCGGGGGCTGCCAGCAGGGGAAGCCCGATGAGGACGCTCAGGAAGAGGGTCGCGGAAAGCCCGGTTCGCTTGAAGGAGGCGGCCATCCTCGAGGACCTTGCCCTCCTCAGTGGTCGCGGGCGAGGATGAAGTCGGGCAAGGTCAGCAGCGCGTCCCGCTCTTTCGAAGGAGCGAAGACGCTCAGAGCACGCCTCGCCGCCTCGGCCTGCCGGATCGCCATCTCCTCGGCGCGGGCCAGGGCGCCCGTGCGCCGGGCGAGCAGGACGATCTCCGCGTGGGACACCTGTTCGAAACCCCGGTCCTCGACCACCCTTTCGACTTTCCGGCGCACCTCGGCGTCGCCCGCCTCCAGCATGTAGATGACGGGCAGGGTGAGCTTGCCCTCGCGGAGGTCGAGGCCCACGGGCTTGCCCAGGGCCTTTTCCGAAGCGGTGAAGTCGAGGAGGTCGTCTTTCATCTGGAAGGCGAGGCCCAGGGCGAGCCCGTACGCGGACAGCGCCTGTTCCTTCTCCTCGGAAGCGTTGCCGAGGATGGCCCCGATGCGCATGCAGGCCGCGAAAAGATCGGCGGTCTTGCGGCGGATGATGTCGAGGTGCTGCTCTTCGCGCACCGAGAGGTCGGCCTCGCGCTCGATCTCGAGGACCTGGCCCTCGATCATGCGCAAAGTGACCTCGGAGAGGAGGCGCAGGATGCCGAGGTTGTCCTGGGTGAGGGCCATGGCCATCGACTTCGTATAGAGGAAGTCGCCGATCAGCACCGTGGTCTTGTTGCCCCAATGGGCATTGGCGCTCTTGCGCCCCCTCCGCGTGGAGGCTTCGTCGATGACGTCGTCGTGGAGCAGGGTCGCGGTGTGGATGTACTCGACCACCGCCGCAAGCGTGATCATCCGGTCGGAGGAGTGGCCGAAAAGCCGGGAGGCGAGCAGAAGCAGGGCGGGGCGTATGCGTTTTCCCCCCGCGTCGCGCACATGCGAGGCCACCTCGGAAATGACCCTCAGATCGGAAAGGAATTCGTCCTGGAAAACCCGTTCCACCCGCAAGAGGTCCTTCTCCACCAGGCCGAGGATGTCCCTCAGGGCCATGGCCTTGGGGAGGTCGAGGGCCGGTTCGAGCGTCGAGGCGCGCAGCACGTTCACAGGATCTTCAAATTCTCTTAAGGGACCGTTCCTGCGATTCTAACGAAGCCGCGCGATCTCGCGGAGCGCCCCTCGCGTTTTCACCGCTAACGGTAGTTCGTGAACTGCATGTCGATATCGAGGCCCTTGGCCCCGCGCAGGAGGGTCATGACCGCCTGAAGGTCGTCGCGGCTCTTGCCGGTGACCCGGAGCTGCTCGCCCTGTACCCCTACGCCAAGAACGCCGTCGGCTTCAGC
>CAZYEA010000403.1:0-3419 GCA_964646485.1 uncultured Acidobacteriota bacterium | reverse complement strand
GAGCCGTTGCATGGAACGCCGCCAAGATAACGCACTGCGTTATGAGATGTCAAGTGAATTGACGCAGCGCGTGAAATGGACCGGGGGCTTCGAACCCCGCGGCTAGCCCCGGAGGTTCAGCCCCTGGGCGCCGTGGGTGTCCCGCTTCGAGCGGAAGTGGCCGAGGACCACGCCCGCGCCCATCGAGATGAGGAGCACGAGACCGGCGAGGGCGAAGGAGCCGACCACGATCTCACCCAGGGCGAGGCGCGGCCGGTCGAACCTCACCCAGGTGATGACCTCGGTGGATTTGAGCGAGGGCAGCGGTACCGCGGGCCGGGTCTGGGAGGCCTTGGGCGACGACGCAGGTGAAGGCGCCGCGGTGGTGGACGCGACGGCGGCCGCGGGGGCGGAAGTTGGCTGGGCGGAAGGCGGCGCGCTCGCCTGGGGGCTCATAGGCCGAAGCTTAGTCTCAGCGCTTCGATCGGCCCTTGGCCGTCACCCGCACGCCGGGGCGGACGCCGAGCCTGGTGGCCTGGGTGCGATTCAGCTGGCCGAGGTATGACCGCACGCCTTCGAGGAGCGACTCAGCGAGCTTCTCCTGGTATTCCTCGGACTTGAGCCAGCGCTCCTCCTCGGGGTTCGAGATGAAGCCGACCTCGGTGAGGATGCTCGGCATGTTGGCGCCGATGAGCACGTAGAAGGGCGCGGTGTGCACCCCGCGGTCGAGGACGCCCCGGAACGAGGGCGAGAGGCCCTCCACGTTGTAGCGCTGGATGAGGCCGGCGAAGTCGCGGCTTTCGTCGATCTTGCTGTTGGTGGTGATGGCCTTCACCAGATTGTTCAGGTCCTTCATGGTGGCCTGAGAAATCGCGTTCTCACGCGCGGCGAGTTCCTCGGCGGCCGCGTTCTTGGCAAAGCTCAGGTAGTAGGTCTCGAGCCCGCGGCCCGCGGAATTCCGCGCGCTGTTGATGTGGACGGAGAGGAAGAGATCGGCGCCCGAGGAGTTCGCGATCGCGGTGCGCTCTTCGAGGGGAATGAAGACGTCGGTGTCCCGCGTCATCACCACGTCGGCTCCGAGCTCGCTGCGGATCAGTTTCTCGAGTTTCAGGACGATCGCGAGGGTGATGTCCTTTTCCTGGGTGCCGCCGCGCCCGATGGCGCCCGGATCATGGCCTCCGTGGCCGGCGTCAAGGGCGATCCGCCGCGCCCCGAGACCCAGCTGACGGGCGAGCGAGTAGCTGCCGTCGCGATTTCTCGCCGGCGTCCCTCCCGCGTTTGGAACCGGCGTTGGGGTGGCGGAGGCGCGGGGCAGGGGTGAGGGCGCAGGCGTGGGCGCGGCAACGGGCAAGGAGGGCGCGGCCTCGTTCCTCGGAGTCGGGTGCTGGGTGGGCGCCGGGGATGGGGCCGGCGAGGCAGCTTCGTCCTCGGCCGGGGTCGCGGCGGGAAGCACGGGCACGGGCTGGCTGACTTCCACACTCTCCATCACCTCGGGTGCGGCCGGAGATGGGCTTGGCCGATCGCCGGGAGTGGGGGAGGCGAGGGGCTTCGCCTCCGCGGACCGAACGCCTCTCGGGGCCTCGCCGCGCACGTCGATCACCAACCGCTCCGGATCCGCGAGGAAGAACACGTTGTGGCTCGAAGCCTCGCCGAAGTCGATGACCACGCGCACCACGTTCTCGCGGTTCACCCCGATGCGGATCTGCTTCAAGAAGGCATTGCCCACGGGAAAGGTCTTGCCGACCAGGTTCGGATGGAGACGCGTGCCCATGAGGTCGACGAAGAGGCGGGGCGGGTCCTGAAGCCGGTCCTGCTTGATCTCCACCTTATGGTCGAGATCGATGACCACGCGGGTCGAGGACTCGCCGCTCCAGAACCGCACCCCGTAGATCTGGACATGGCCGCTCGAGGTTGCGCCCGTCCGCTCGAACTGGGAGCCTCCACTCGCGGGAGCGGAGGCCGCCGCCGCCTTTTCCGCGGCCTTCTCGGCGGCGCGGGCGGAACTCACCACCTGGCCGAGTTGCCGCGCGCGTTTTCCGTCGGGATAGGCCGCGAGGTACTTCTCCGCGGCTTCGCGGGCCGCGGACTTCTGGCCGCGCTCAGTCAGGATCTCGTAGCTTTCGAAGAGGGCCTGCTCGCCGAGGCTGCTGCCCGGATACTCGCTCACGATGAGCCCGTAGGACTCGAGAGCCTGATCCGAGTAACGGCGGTTGTTGAACTGCTCGGCCATCTCCTGCTGAAGATTGCCCGCGGCGAGGAGGGCGTCGTCGCAATAGGGACTGCGGGGATAGCGGTTGACCACGGTTCGGTAGGCGCCCGCCGCCTTCTCCCACTCGGCCTTCCTCGACTTGAGGCGGGCGGAGGCGCGCAGGGTTTTCTCCCCGGCCTGGGCCGCCTGGAAGAGCGCGCGGTCGGGTTTGGAGGGAGGAGGAGTGGGCGTGGGCCGGGCCCGGGCCGTGCGTCCCGAGGTCTTCGCGCCGGACTTCGGCGCGGTTTTCGGGGTGGGCGTGGGGCGAGGCTTCACCGCGGGGCCGCTCTTCTGCGCCGCTCGCTTCTGGGCGGCGGCGAGAACCGTTCCTTCGATCACGGGCCATGCCCATGAGATCGCCGCGGCGAGCACGGCGAGGCGAAGGACCGGCCGCCTCACGACTGCCTCGAGTCCACTTCCGAGAAGTAGTTCCTGGGAACGAGGATCTCTCGGGGCCGCGCGCCGTCGGCGGGGCCGATGATGCCGTCCTGCTCCATCAGGTCGATGAGCCGGCCCGCCCTCGAGAAGCCGATGCGGAAGCGGCGCTGCAGCATGCTGGTGGAGGCCTGGCCCTGCTCGACCACCAGACGCGCGCATTCGTCGAAGAGGTCGTCGCGATCTTCGGCGCGGGCCTTCTCCGCGGCCGAGGTCTCGGTCTTGCCCACGGTGTTGTCGTACGTCGGTTCGCCGGTGGTGCGGAGGAACTCGGTGATGCGCGCGACTTCCTTCTCCGAGACATAGGCGCCGTGCACGCGCACCAGGCGCGAGCTCTGGGGCGGGAGGAAGAGCATGTCGCCGCGGCCGAGAAGCTGCTCCGCGCCAGAGGCATCGAGGATGGTGCGCGAGTCGACCCGCGCGGACACGCGGAAGGAAATGCGGGCGGGGAAGTTCGCCTTGATGAGACCGGTGATGACGTCGACCGACGGCCGCTGGGTGGCGAGAATCAGGTGGATCCCGACCGCGCGCGCCATCTGGGCGAGGCGGGTGATCGACTCCTCGACTTCCTTCGAGGAGACCATCATCAGGTCGGCGAGTTCGTCGATCACGATGACGATGTAGTGAAGCGGGGTGAGTCCGGACTCCGCCTCGCCATCGCTCTTGATGATGTTGTTGAACTGCTCGATGTTGCGCACGCCCTCGGCGGCGAGGATGCGGGTGCGCTTGTCCATCTCGCCCACCGCCCACTTGAGCA
>CAZYEA010000402.1:0-3421 GCA_964646485.1 uncultured Acidobacteriota bacterium | reverse complement strand
CGGCCTGCACTCTGGCCGACCCAGGTCCCCTGGGCGCGCGTGCCCAGGCGGCCGAGGTCTATACGGTCCGTCTGACCGTAGGCTCAACCGGTTTCGAGCCGAAGCGGATGACCGTCCCTTTGGGCACGGTCCACTTCGTGGTGACCTCGCGAGACGGCGACCACTGTTTCGCCGTCCCCTCCCTGGACGTCGAGACGCGGGTCCGGTCCTCGAAGCCCCTCGAGGTCGACATCACTTTCGACCGGGTGGGCGAGTATCCGTTCCTGTGCTGCGTGGAGCCCTCGGGCACGGCCGAGACGGGCGCCATCGTGGTGGCGCCCGCCAAGTGAGAACGCTCAGGCCCTACTCGAAGCGGACGGTGTCGGCCATGCGGCGACACCAGGGATCGAGCTGGTCGTAGGCGTCGGCGCGGGCCTCGCAGGTGAAGCTCAATCCAACCCCGTTCCGCACCGCGATCCACCTCTTGATGCGGGTCGCGGACACCGGGGTTCCGCTGCGCAGGTAGTCGACGTAGCCCTCGGGCCGGAGGCCTTTTGCTTCGGGCCAGACGCCGTGCTGGAGAGTGGCGAAGGTCCCGGAGGCGCGAGCCTTGATCGCCTTGCTGAAGGCTTCGAGGTCGCCGGGGGCGGGGACGGGCTCACGAGCCAGGGTGATGAAACCGTGGATGGTGTCGGTGCCCTTGTCCACCCCGAGCGGCGGTGACTTGAACTGCATAGTGGCGTGGGTGGCGTTCGAGAGTCGGCTGCCCCGGGTCCAGGCCGGAGGCACGCGGGCGCTGAGGCCAGAGAAGCGCTCCTCGGGCCACGCGGCGGCGTTCTCGAAGCGAAGGGAGTCGAGCAGGACGTCGACCCGTTCCTGGTAGCGCTTCATCGCCGCCGCCGATCCCCGCGCCCAGGCCCCGAAGAAGCGGCCCTCTCCCGCGGGCCCGAGGCGGAGCTTCGAGTTAACTCCCGCGGAATCGGTGAAGGTCCAGGTGGTGGCTCCAGAGGTAGAGGCCTTCACGGTGACCCCGAACGCCCCCGTCAAGTAGGCGGCGGCCGCGGCCTCCGCGGTGGGCGCCGCCGTGGGCGCGATGAGGGTGATGGAGAGAGCCTGGACGTCGCCCTCGACTTTGGGTGCCGTGAGGTACCGGTATCGGACGCCGTCCTGCTCGGCCGCACCGATGGTCCAGCGCGGGGGGCGGTTGAGGGAGAGCCCCGACTCGTCGTCGAGATACGAAATGAGCGGGTCGGGCGCGCCGCAGGCCGACATCGCGAGGGCCGCGGCGAGCAGGACCCCGCGCAGATGGAGACGTCGGAGATCCGCCTTCCCGCCGGTGATCGTCATCTCACTCCACCCGATAATTCGGCGATTCCTTGGTGATGACCACGTCGTGCACGTGGCTCTCCTTGAGGCCGGCCACCGACAGTTTGGTGAACCGGGTGCGGGTCTGGAGTTCGCGGATGCTCCTGACCCCGCAGTACCCCATGCCCGCCCGCACTCCGCCCACGAGCTGCTGGACGATGGTCGCGAGCAGGCCGCGATACGGCACGATCCCCTCGACCCCCTCGGGCACGAGCTTCTGCGGGGTGGCGTCGGCCTGGAAGTAGCGGTCCTTCGAGCCTTCCTTCATGGCTCCGAGCGAACCCATGCCGCGATAGGTCTTGAAGCTGCGGCCCTGGCGGAGGATCACCTCGCCCGGACTCTCTTCGGCACCCGCGAACAACGACCCGATCATCACCGAGTCGGCGCCCACCGCGATCGCCTTGGTGATGTCGCCCGAGAACTTGATGCCGCCGTCGGCGATGACGGGGACGCCTTTCTCGGCGCAGGCTTCGACCGCCTCGGCGATGGCCGTGACCTGGGGCATGCCCGCCCCCGAGACGATGCGCGTGGTGCAGATGGAACCAGGACCCATGCCAACCTTCACCGCAGAGACGCCTGCGGACACCAGATCCTTGGCGCCTTCCTTCGTGCCGACGTTGCCGGCTACGAGCTCCAGGTCGGGGAAGGCGTTCTTCACCCGGCCGATCATGTCGATGACCGCTTTGGTATGGCCGTGGGCAGTGTCGATGGCGATCACGTCCACCTTGGCGTCCACCAGCGCCCGGACCCGATCGAGGGTGTCCGCCGCGATACCCACGGCGCCGCCGACGCGCAGGCGGCCCGCGGAGTCCTTGCACGCGTTTGGATACTTGATCCGCTTCTGGATGTCCTTGACCGTGATGAGGCCGCGCAGGTTGTTGGCCTCGTCGACGACGAGAACCTTCTCGACCTTGTGCTTGTGGAGGAGTTCCTTCGCTTCCTCGAGAGTGGCCCCGACGCGCACGGTGATGAGCGGATCCCGGGTCATGAGCTCGCTGACCCGCAGGGCGGTGCGGGTCTCGAAGCGGAGGTCCCGGTTGGTGAGGATGCCCACGAGCTTCCCGGCGTCGGTGACCGGCACGCCGCTGATCCGGAACTTCGCCATGAGGGCGAGGGCGTCGGAGACGGGAGCCTCGGGTGAGACCGTCACCGGGTCGACAATCATCCCCGCTTCGGACCGCTTCACCTTGTCCACTTCGGCGGCCTGGTGGTCGATGGGCAGGTTCTTGTGGATGAAGCCGATGCCGCCCTCCTGGGCGAGGGCAATGGCGAGGGGCGCCTCGGTGACCGTGTCCATGGCCGCGGACACGATGGGGATGTTGAGGATGATCCCCCGGGTGAGCCGGGTGACCACATCCACCTCGGCGGGCAGGCACTCGGAGTATTGAGGAACGAGGACGATATCGTCGAAGGTGAGGCCTTCGCTGATCCGGGTTTCGAGGCGATTCATCGGGTTCCTCTGCGCTACTCCGTCCCGTGGCATTTCTTGTACTTCTTGCCCGAGCCGCAGGGGCAGGGGTCGTTGCGTCCGACTTTCACGCCCTCGCGACGCACGGTCTTGACCTGGCCATCGTTGCCGCCCTGGGCCTCGGGTTTGGCCGCGGCCGCGAACTGGCGGGGCGCCGCGTCGGTGGAACTACTGAAGGTGAGGTTGCGCGGCTGCGTCCTGGCCTTGCCGAAGGTGGAGACAGGCTCGGGCCGGCGCTCGGGGACCATGGGTTGCGGGTCCTGCGCTTCCGCGGTGATTTCGATCGGCGGGCGCTGGAGCTCCTCCCGGCGCACCACCGGCTGATAGAGGAACACCCAGCGCAGGGCCTCCTCTTCGATCCGGTCCATCAGGGCCTGAAAGAGGTTGTAGGACTCCTTCTTGTACTCGACGAGAGGATCGCGCTGGCCGTAGCTGCGCAAACTGATCCCTTCCTTCAGGTGGTCGAGGGAGAGCAGGTGGTCTTTCCACTGCGCGTCCACGATCTGCAGGAGCAGCACGCGCTGATGGAACTGCATGGTCTCTTGCCCGATGTCCCGTTCCTTGGCCTCGTAAAGAGCCTTCGCCCGGGACTTGAGCGACGCGATGAGC
>CAZYEA010000401.1:0-3455 GCA_964646485.1 uncultured Acidobacteriota bacterium | reverse complement strand
GCTGGTGCCCGAGTTCCTGCTGCGGTTCATCTCCTGGGTGGTGGCGAATCTCATGTACCGGTTCAAGATCCGCGGCGACGAGCGCATCCCCGAACACGGCGCGGCCCTGCTGACCTGCAACCACGTGAGTTACGTGGACGCGATCCTCCTCATGGCCGCCTCACCCCGCCCCATCCGCTTCATCATGGATCATCGGATCTTCGACCACCGCGTGCTGGGCCCGATCTTCCGGCTGGCCAAGGCCATTCCCGTGGCGCCGCAGAAGGACGATCCCGCAGTTTACGCGAACGCGTTCGCGGAGGCCGACCGGACCCTTCAGGACGGCGACCTTCTTTGCATCTTCCCCGAGGGAACGATCACCCGCGACGGCGAGCTTCAGTCCTTCAAGGCGGGCATGATGAAGGTGCTCGCCCGCCGGCCCGTGCCCGTGATACCGATGGCGCTCCAGAACCTGTGGGGATCGTTCTTCTCCCGCGCCGACGGCGGAGCGATGAAGAAGCCGTTCCGGCGCGGCCTGTATTCGAGCGTCCGCCTGATGGTGGGCGAGCCCATGGCCCCGGAGACGGTGACCCCCGAGTCGCTCCACGCGACCATCGCAGACCTGCGAGGCCGGCTGAAGTAGCAGGGGCCTCTAGGTCCTCGCCATGTCGGCGTCGACCATCATCTTCACCAGGCCCTTGAAGTCGACCGCCGGCTTCCAGCCGAGCTTCGTCTTCGCCTTGGTGGGGTCGCCGAGGAGGAGGTCCACCTCCGCGGGCCGGAAGAACTTCGGATCGACCACCACGTACTTCTCCCAGTCGAGCCCGGCGTAGCCAAAGGCCTCCACCAGGAAATCCTTCACCGACCAGGTTTCACCGGTCGCGACCACGTAGTCGTCGGGCTGGTCCTGCTGGAGCATCCGCCACATGGCTTCGACGTAGTCGCCGGCGAAGCCCCAGTCGCGCTTGGCGTCGAGGTTGCCAAGGTGCAGGTCCTTGGCCTTGCCCTTCTTGATCGCGGCGATCCCGAGGGTGATCTTCCGGGTGACGAAGTTCTCGCCCCGGCGCGGTGATTCGTGATTGAAGAGGATGCCGTTGCTCACGTGCATCCCATAACCCTCGCGATAGTTGACCGCGATCCAGTGGCCGTAGACCTTGGCCACACCGTAGGGCGAGCGCGGGTGGAAGGGTGTTGTCTCCTTCTGCGGCGTCTCCGCCACCTTGCCGTACATCTCGGAGCTTCCCGCCTGATAGATACGGGCGTTCTTGAGGCCCGCCTCGTACACCGCGTCGAGGAGGCGCAGGACGCCGAGACCGGTGGTGTTGCCGGTGTATTCGGGCATCTCGAACGAGACCTTCACGTGGCTTTGCGCGGCCAGGTTGTAGATCTCATCGGGGCCGATGGCCGCGAACACGCGGGTGAGGCTCGAGGTGTCGACGAGATCGCCGTAGTGAAGGTGCAGGTGGTCGCGGATGTGGTCGATGCGCCAGGTGTTGAACGAACTGGAGCGGCGAACCAGGCCGTGGACCTCGTAGCCCTTCTGGAGAAGGAGCTCGGCGAGGTAGGAACCGTCCTGGCCGGTGATGCCTGTGATGAGTGCTTTTTTCATTTTTCTAGTCGGTGAATCGGTACTTGATGAGGGTCCAGAGGGCGGGGAAGCCGTCCCGCCAGGTGATCTTCTTGCCTTCGGCGTAGTCGCGGCCGTCGTAGGTGATGGGAACCTCGTACACCCTCGCCCCGGCCTTGAAGAGCTTGGCCGTGATCTCGGGCTCGATGCCGAAGCGGTTCGAATGCAGCGGCATCGGCTTCAGGATGTCCGCGCGGATCGCCTTGAAGCAGGTCTCCATGTCCGTCATGGTGGTGTTGTAGAGGATGTTGGTGACGAGGTTCAGGAAGAGGTTCGCGAGGTAGTGGGTGAAGAGGTGGCAGCGATGCCGCCCGATGAAGCGCGAGCCGAAGACCGCGTCGGCCTTGCCCTTGATGATGAGGTCGAGCAGATCCGGGTATTCCTCGGGGGAGTACTCGAGGTCGGCGTCCTGGACCACGATCACGTCTCCCGTCGCTTCCTGGATTCCCCGGCGCACCGCGGCGCCCTTGCCCTGGTTCTTCTCCTGATGGAACAGGCGAAAGCCCTTGGGTCCAGCGAGCCGATCGAGGATCTCCCGCGATCCGTCCGTGGAGGCGTCGTTCACCACGATGACGTCCTTGCGGATGCCCGGCACCGCGATCACGCGATCGAGGATCTCCTCGACGGTGTTCTTCTCGTTGAAGACGGGGATGATGACCGACAGCAGCGGGTCGGGGAGGGGGTTTGGACGTCTCATCGGGCGGTACTGTATCCCCGAGGATGAACCTGACGCCATCTCCAGGCCGTTTCCACGATCTCGTCGATGGAGGTGATCGCGGGCTCGAAGCCGAGGACGGTGCGCGAGCGGGTGGGGACAGCCACCAGGGCCGGAGGGTCGCCCGCGCGCCGCGGGCCCACCGAGTGAGGGACTTTCGTCCCGGTCACGCGCTCGACCGACCGGATGACCTCGCGCACCGAGGTACCCCGCCCCGTCCCCAGGTTGATCGGCGTGAACGGCGCCTCGGTGCGGTCGACCGCTTCGAGGGCGAGGGCGTGGGCCCGGGCCAGATCGTCCACGTGAATGTAGTCGCGCAGGCAGGTGCCGTCTTCGGTCTCGTAGTCGTCGCCGAAGACGGTGAGAGCGCTCCGACGTCCGGCCGCCGCGTCGAGGGCGAGGGGAATCAGGTGCTCCTCATGCGTATGGTCCTCGCCGAGCGACCCGTCGCGCCGGGCCCCGGCCGCGTTGAAGTAGCGCAAAGCCACGGCGCGGATCTGGCCGATGCGCGCATAGGCCTCGAGCACCTGCTCGAAGGCGCGCTTCGAGGCGCCGTAGGGGTTCACCGGTTCCTTGGGGTGATCCTCGGTGAGCGGGCCCTGCGGCACGCCATAGGTGGCGCAGGTCGAAGAGAAGATGAAGCGGCGCACGTTCGCGGCCTTGGCGGCATCGAGGAGGGCGAGACCCTTCACCAGGTTGGTCTCGAAGTACGAGCGCGGGTCTTTCATCGATCCGCCTACGGAGAGGAGCCCGGCGAAATGGATCACCGCGTCCTTCCCGGTGAGGGCCTGGGTCATCGCTTTGACATCGCCGATGTCGCCGCGCACCAGACTCGCGGCCCTCGGCACCGCGGCCTCGTGACCCGCCGAGAAGTCGTCGATGACCGTGACCTCGTGGCCGAGGCTCAAAAGCTCGGCGGCGGCGTGCGAGCCGATGTAGCCGGCACCCCCGGTGACCGCGACCTTCAACTAGCGCCGGCCCACGCCGACGTACTCAAAGCCCAGCGCCTTCACCGTCTTCGGGTTGTAGATGTTCCGGCCGTCGAAGATGCAGGCGCGCCGCATGAGCGACTTCATCTTCGAGAAGTCGGGCTCGCGGAACTCGTTCCACTCCGTGGCGAGCAGAAGCGCGTCG
>CAZYEA010000400.1:2848-3466 GCA_964646485.1 uncultured Acidobacteriota bacterium | reverse complement strand
CAATTCGGAGCGGCGGTCTGAAGGTGAGGTGAGGTTCGGAGCGCGTGTGATGGTGGGGTGAAGAGGATCTCGAGGTGGTGTCGGTGTCATACGACGCGCTCGGCAGGGACGAGCCAGAAGCCTGATGCGCGGGGGTCACGCCTGATCGTCGTCGGACGCATCCTTCCCGAGCTGGATTGAAACGCAGCAGCGGCCCGGCCCCGGATCGAGAACGGCTCGAGCCCGTGGCAGCTTGACCCCGTCGACCACGCCCTCAACCAGGCTGAGATTCATTCCGCAGACCAGGGCCTTATGTTCCGCGACAAGCGCGTGGAAGGGGCAATTGCGCAACCGGATCTGATCCTTCGCCGCCGATGGCTCGTAGCCATGCGCGGCCAGTGTGCTCACGGTCTCGGCCATCACGCGTTTTGCACTCGCCAGCCTTCCTACCCGCGCACGCGCCTCCGCGCCGATCCGCTCGCCGGCCTGGCGCGCGACACTGGCCAGCGCGGACCTGGCGGACGCCGCCGCGTCGGCATCGAAAGCGGCCACAAGGATCTGGGACGCGAGGTCGTACCTTCGGGGAGGCACGCTGATCGCGAGTTGCCGGCCCGACCTCCGGTACAGCTTGGCCGGCCG
>CAZYEA010000400.1:0-2838 GCA_964646485.1 uncultured Acidobacteriota bacterium | reverse complement strand
TGCACCCGGACCGGTCGTCCCGGAGAGCCTCTTGAATGTGATGTCGAGCAGCCCCTCTTCCGCGAGCCGATCCAGGTGAAACCCGGCGAGAGAGCGCGAGACCCGCGTGGCGCGGGCGGCCTGGTCGCGACCAACCGCATCAGCCTGGCCGGCCACATACACGTATAGGGAACGGCGCACCGGCTCGTCGAGCGCCGCGAGCCCGGCGATCTGTTCGGTCATCATTGGATGCATGGCGGCAATCTAAAGGGGTGCGAGACTCTTTTACAAATGCTCTTGACCTCGGCGGGCGGAAGTCTATAATAGTTGTTATGGATTTTAGAGAAACCTATCCCCCCGGCTCTTCGGACGACTCCTCCGTCGGGTTTGCGGGATCGGCTGACGGCCCCACGAAACTGGACCGGACCGCCGCCGCCTTCCGGGCGTTCCTCGAATCCCTGGGTCTCGACCTGCGCGACCCCAACCTGGAAGGGACCGACCGTCGCGTCGCCCGCGCCTATCAGGAGTTGCTTCGCGGCCTTCAGCCCGACGCCGAGCCCATGCTGAGCAGCTTTCCGAACGACGGAGGGCACCGCGGAATCGTGGTGGTCGCCCACATTCCCTTCTACGCGATCTGCGCCCATCACTTCCTGCCCTTCTTCGGTACGGTGAACGTGGGCTATGTGCCGGGCGCGCGCCTCCTCGGCCTGTCCAAGTTCGCCCGGGTCGTCGATTTCTACGCGCGACGACCGCAGCTCCAGGAGCGCATGACCGAACAGATCGCGTCGCACCTCGACGAGCGTCTGTCTCCGGCCGGTGTCATCGTTTCCGTCGAAGGCCGTCATATGTGCATGGAGATGCGCGGAATATCCGCACCCGGCGTCCTTACCTCGACCCTGGCCACGCGGGGAACCCTCAACGATCCGGCCCTTCAACAGCAATTCATGAGCCGTATCACTGGAACTCACTCACCTCACGGAGCCCGGAGACACCACCATGCCTGATTACAGATACCTCGTGATTGGCGGAGGAATGACCGCGGACGCCGCGGCGCGCGGAATCCGCGAGCTCGACTCCGACGGTTCCATCGGAATCATCAGCGCGGAATCGGAACCCCCGTATGCCCGCCCGCCGCTCTCGAAGGCCCTGTGGAAGGGCGACCCCCTGGACAGCATCTGGCGAAAGACCTCCGAGGTGCGCGCGCAGCTCCACCTTGGCCGCCGCGTCACCACCCTGGACCTTCGCAAGAAGAAGGCCATCGACCATGCCGGCACGGAGTACGGCTTCGATAAGGTACTCCTCGCGACCGGAGGAACCCCGCGACGCCTTCCCTTCGGAGGGGACGACATCATCTACTTCCGGACCCTCGACGACTTTCGCACCCTGCGCGCGATGGCCGCTCCGGGTAGATCGTTCGCCGTCATCGGCGGGGGATTCATCGGCGCGGAGATCGCGGCCGCCCTCGCCATGCAGGGTTGCAGGGTAACCATGCTCTTCCCCGAAGAGGGAATCGGCGCCCGCCTTTTCCCCACGGACCTCGCCCGCTTCCTGGTTGACTACTATCGTGAGAAGGGCGTCGAGGTCAGACCCGGAGAGGCGGTCACGGGAGCCACGCGGCGTGAGGGCAAGTTGACCCTTCAAACCAGGAGCGGGTTTGAGGTGACCGCCGACGCCGTGGTCGCCGGTCTCGGGATCATTCCCAACTCCGATCTGGCCCAGGCCGCGGGGCTCGCGGTCGACGACGGAATTCTCGTCGACGAACGCCTTCGCACCGCGCATCCCGACGTGTTCGCCGCCGGAGACGTGGCCCGCTTCCCCGCGCCCGGACTCGGCAAGAACATCCGGGTCGAGCACGAAGACAACGCCGTGTCCATGGGACGAGCCGCGGGTCGAGCCATGGCGGGAGACACCGCAACCTTCACCCACCTGCCGTTCTTTTACTCCGACCTCTTCGATCTCGGCTACGAGGCGGTCGGGGAGACGGATCCACGCGGCGAGACCTTCGCCGACTGGAAGATTCCGTTTCGGGAGGGCGTCGTCTATTACCTCGGGGGCGGTCGTGTGCGAGGTGTCCTGCTCTGGAATACCTGGGGCCAGGTGGACGCGGCGAGGACTCTCATCGCCGAGCCCCGCCGCATCGAAACCAGGGACCTCGTCGGCCGGCTGTCAGGGCAGTGAATTCCGGCTTTGCCGGGGGACCCGATCCGGACCGGCCCCGTTTGCACTATCGGCTCCTCTCCCAGGAAAGCCTCCGTCCCAGCGAGGCGACGTCAACGCCGGCGGCCCGCAGCCTGCGCCACGGGCCGCGCGGCGTTCACGGGTCGACTTACGCGGCGGCCTCTTCGGCGGGCGCGCCGACCTGGCGCTCGAGCGCCTTGGGATCGGCGAAGAATGCCTTGCCCAATTCGCTCGAAACGACGTCGGGCAGGATGTCTTCCTCGCCCGCTTCGATTCCGGTGAGAATCGCCTGTGCCACGGATTGAGGCGACGCCTTCTCCATCGGAATGTTCTTGCCCATGTCGGTATCAACCGGACCCGCATAGACGCCGGCCACATACGTGCCTTGCGCGCGAAGGTGCGACCGCATCGCCTGAGTGATCGAATGAGCGGCGGCTTTGGAGGCGCTGTAGGTGATGAAGGACGGGAAGTTCACCAGGCTGACCACGGAGAGAACGTTCACCACTCCGCCGCCTCCGTTCTTCGCGAGCACCGGCGCGAAGCCCTGGGTGAGCGCGAGCGATCCGAACGCGTTCACTTCCATCTCCTGCCGGCCGGCTTCGATCAGGCTCGCGTCGGTGAATGGATTGCCGAAGTTCGTGGCGATGCCGGCGTTGTTGATGAGAAGAGCCACGTCCGTGG
>CAZYEA010000399.1:0-3466 GCA_964646485.1 uncultured Acidobacteriota bacterium | reverse complement strand
GACCGCGATGACCGCGGCCTCCGCGACATCGGGATGGGCCATGATCTGGCCCTCTATGGCGATGCTGGAGATCCACTCGCCCCCCGACTTCACGAGGTCCTTGGTCCGGTCCGCGATCCGCATGAATCCGTTCGGGTCGATGGTGGCCACGTCCCCTGTGCACAGCCACCCGTCCTTGAACTTGTCCGGCGACGTGTCGTCGTTGTAGTACGACGAGGCCACCCAGTTGCCGCGAGCCTGAAGCTCACCGACACTCTTGCCGTCCCAGGGAAGTTCGAGGCCGCTGTCGCCCACGATGCGGATGTCGACACCGTAGAGGGGACGCCCCTGCGACAGCAGCGCGTGCTCCTTCGTCTCCTCGGGCGCGTCCTTGTGCGCGGAGATCGGGCGGGCCATGGTGCCCAAGGGCGAGGTCTCGGTCATGCCCCAGGCGTGGATGACGTGGATCCCGAGTTCCTTCTTGAAGGCTTTCTGCAGGGCCGCGGGCAACGCGGAGCCCCCGCACAGCAGCCGGTCGAGGGACCCGAGCTGATCCTTCACCTTGACGAGTGCCGGGAGGACGGCCTGCAGAATGGTGGGAACACCGCCGCCGCACGTGACCCCGGTTTCGACCATGAGCGCAGCCATGAGATCGGGCACCATGAAACGCCCCGGGAAGACGATGTCGGCCCCGGTCATGAGGCAGGCGTAGGGCAGGCCCCAGGCGTTGGCATGGAACATGGGCACCACCAGGATGGCCACGTCCCGCTCGGAAAGGGCGAAGCAGTCGACGAGCGAGAGCGCGTAGGAGTGCAGCACATCCGAGCGATGGGAATACACCACACCCTTGGGATGGCCGGTGGTGCCGGAGGTGTAGCACATCGCCGCGGCCTGCTGCTCAGGCAGATCGAGCCGGAATTCGGCGGGCTCGGCCTCGGCGATCAGGGCCTCGTAGTCGTGGGTGCCGGGAATCTTCGGGCCGCCCACATCGTCGATGACCACGATGTCGCGAATGCAGCTCACCTTGGGGGCGACTTTTTCCCAAAGCGGCCAGAGCGACTTGTCGACCACCAGGACCCGGTCTTCGGCGTGCTGGACAATGTAGGCGATGTCGTCGGGAAAAAGGCGCAGGTTCAAGGTGTGAAGGACGGCGCCCATGCAGGGCGCCGCGACGTAGACCTCGAGATGCTGCTGGTGGTTCCAGCTCAGGGTCGCCACCCTCTCGTGATCCTTCACCCCGAGACGGGTGAGGGCGGAGGCGAGACGCCGGCTGCGGTCGATGACCTCTGCAAAGGTGGCGGTGCTCTTTCCATCCGCGGTTTTGGTGGTGACGGTCTTGTGCGGGTGAAGCCGTTCCGCGTGTCGGATCAGCCCCGGAAGATTCAGAGGCACGTCCTGCATCAGTCCTCGCATGGTTCTTCGCTCCTACCTCGTCATGAACGCGCTCAGGTTCTTCGCGAACCGCTCCGGGTGCTCCCAGTGCAGGGCGTGCCCGGTTTGCGGATACGCAATCAGCCTCGAACCCGGGATGATCTTCAGCAGGTCGTCCTGATCGGCCTTCGAGAACATCGAATCCTTCTCGCCCCAGAGGAGGAGGGTCTTCGCCCGGATCCGGGCGAGCTTCGCGAGGTGGTCCGGGTTGGCGGTATTCCTCGCGAGTTCATGGAACATCGCGGCGGGAACGCGCTGGACCTCGGCGATCATCATCTCGAGAAAAGCGGGGGGCAGGGGCGTGAACGCCGTGCCCGCCTGGAAGTCCCTCGCGAACTCATAGTCGATGGGGTCCTTGACGCTCGCGAAGTACGAGCTCACCGGCGAAGGATGGTTCGGGTCGGGAGCGCGCCCCGGCCCCGAGCCCACGAGCACGAGCCTCGAGATCCTGCCCTCCGCGTCGTTCTCGGTCACCACCTGGGCCACGAAGCTGCCGAGCGAATGGCCGACCAGAGTCACGCCGCGCAGGTCGAGCTTCGCGAGGAGCGAGGTGATATCGGCGGCGAAGTCGGATCGCGCGTAACCCTTCACGGGATGGTCGGAGAGTCCATGGCCGCGGAGGGTCACGGCGTAGGTCCGATAGGTCCTGGGACGATGGGGCAGGACGAGCTCCCACGAGTGCCAGGAGTCGCCGGCGCCATGAAGGAGAACCACCACGGGACCCTTGGGATCCCCCTGCGCCACGTACTGAAGGGTGATTCCGGTGTCGACCTTCACGAAGGCGGTGGTGAGCCCGGGCTGCGCCGCTAAGGGCAGAGGGGCACAGGCGAGGAGAAAGGCCGCGAACAGGCGAACGCCCGCGACGGTTCTGGAGAAAGACATCGGGACCTCCGAAGGTGAGTGCGCTCATGATAAGCAACTCCGGAGCCGCCACGCCACGGAGGGTGGAAGGAGGGCGCGCCTGGACGAGGCGGAGCGCTACGACCCGATCAGGTTCGGCAGCTCGCCTTCGAGGTCTTCGGGACGGATCCGGGCGATGAACCCATCGCCTTCAGGATCCTCGCGCAGGCCCGAAGGGTCCGCACGCAGGCGCTCGTTGGCAGCGAGCACCCGCCCCCCGAGCGGAGACCACAGGGTGTGGGTCAGGCCGTCGGTGCTGAACAGGCTCACGAGAGGGCCACCCTGGCGCAACTCCGCGCCGATCTCCGGCAGCTCGATCCGATCGATGGCCTCGAGGGTCTGGATCTCCAAGCCGGTGATGCCCACGAGTGCGGTTCCGTCGCGCTCCGGCCGCGCCCAGGTCTGCAGCCCCAGGCGGAAGTCGCCCCGGCGGCCGCTCCCTGAGCCGCGAGCCCGCAGGCCGAGACGCAGTTCGACGGCGCGGCGAGCGCGAGCGGCGCAACTCAACAGCTCTTCGTAGGTGAAAGGCTTGGGAAGGAAATCGAAGGCGCCATGCTTCAAGGCGGCGACCGCGTTCTCGACCGTGGAATAGCCGGTGGTGATGATGACGAGGAGGGCGGGGTCGTGGTCCAGGGCGCTTTCCAGAAGTTTCATCCCAGAAAGCCCCGGCAGGACGAGGTCACTGATCACGATGTCCGGAGATTCGGCGGCCAACAACCCGAGTGCCGCCTCCCCGTCGGGCGCGGTCAGGACCTGCCACTCCGTGGGGTCGAGAAATCTCCGCGCGGAGTCGAGGATCACCGGCTCGTCGTCGACGGCCAGGATCTTCAGTCTCGCCGTCATGGCAGGGGTCGGTTCTCTGATCCGGGATCGAGAGGATGAGCGAGGGGCATGAGGATGGTGAACGTGGTCCCCTTCCCCACGGCGCTGTCCACGGTCAGCTTTCCACCGTGACCCTCGACGATGCCCCACACGATGGCGAGGCCGAGGCCGTTGCCGCGCGTTCCCTTGGTGGTGAAGAAGGGCTCGAAGATCTTGTCGAGATCCTTCGTCTCGATCCCGCAGCCCGTGTCGGACACCCGGATCCTGACCGCGTCTCCTCCGCCGTGGAGCGCAGCTTTGCCGACCAGGTCCGTCTCCACCGTGATGGTTCCGC
>CAZYEA010000398.1:0-3473 GCA_964646485.1 uncultured Acidobacteriota bacterium | reverse complement strand
CGCCCCCATCAACGACGCCGGCGAGGTCGAGATGAACCGCTTCGAGGAGCTTCTCTCGGACCGGACGAAGATCGTGGCCTTCGCACAGGTGAGCAACGCCCTCGGGACCGTCCTCGACGTCCCTTCGATGACCGCGCTCGCGCGCAAGCGGGCGAAGAACGCGGTGGTCCTCGTCGATGGTGCCCAGGGCGTTCCCCACATGCCCGTCGACGTCAAGGCCATGGGCTGCGACTTCTATTGCTTCTCGGCGCACAAGATGTATGGCCCTTCCGGAATGGGCGCCCTCTGGGGACGCAAGGCGCTGCTGGACGCCATGCCCCCGTGGCAGGGTGGCGGCGACATGATCCTTTCCGTCACTTTCGCCAGGACCACCTACAACGAGACGCCTTTCAAATTCGAAGCGGGCACGCCCAACATCGCGGGCACCATCGCCTTCGGGGCGGCCACGGACTACCTCATGGGTTTAGGCGTGCCCGCGGTGGCGGCGGCCGAACACGACCTTCTCGCCTACGGCACCGCCGCCCTCACCGCCATCCCGGGAGTCCGGCTCATCGGTACCGCGGCCCACAAGGCCTCGGCGCTGTCCTTCGTGATCGAAGGCGTGCACCCCCACGATGCGGGGTCGATCCTCGACTACGAAGGCGTCGCGGTTCGCACCGGCCATCACTGCGCCCAACCCGTGATGGAGCGCTTCAACGTCCCCGCCACCATCCGCGCTTCTCTCGGCGTCTACAACACCCGCGGCGACATCGATGCTCTGGTGAGAGGCATCGGCAAGGTTCAGGAGATGTTCGCGTGACCTCGGACCTTCGCGACCTCTATCAGGACGTCATCCTCGACCACGGGAAAAAGCCCAGGAACGCCCGCGTGATCGAAGGCGCTACCTTCATCCAGCCTGCCTACAACCCGTTGTGCGGGGACAAGGGCACGCTCTATCTCTCCATGGACGAAGACGGCGGGACGATCCGGGATGCCGCCTATGTCGGCCAGGGCTGCTCGATCTCCACCGCCTCCGCCTCGATCATGACCGACTTCGTGCGGGGAAAGTCGCGCGACCAGGCCCTCCGGACCTTCGATCTCTTCCACGACATGATCACCGCGCCACCCGACGAAGCGGCGCATCGCGCCGTGCCGGACCTCGGCAAGCTCTCCGTGTTCTCGGGGGTGGCCGAATTCCCCGCGCGGGTGAAGTGCGCCACCCTCGCCTGGCACGCGCTCAAGGCCGCTCTCGAGGGCCGGGCCGCGTCTCCGGTGAGCACCGAGTAGCCACCATGCGCGACCCCAGAACCGTATCCCGCGACATCTTCGGGGCCCTCGTCCCGTACGGAACCCCCCACGAACTCAAGGCCGGCGAGACCGTCTACCTGACTCAATCCCTGGGCGGCTCGCACACCTGCGTCACCGAGATGGGTTACATGGTGCGGATCGACGCCAAAGACGCGGACGCGATCGGTGAGAAGGTCGAAGTCGCGCCCACCGCCGAGGAGATCGGTGAGCGGCCGCTCGACCAGGTGGTATGGGATCGGCTGAAGACCTGCTACGACCCCGAGATACCGGTGAATATCGTGGACCTCGGCCTCGTCTATTCGGTGAATGTCACGGAAGTGGAGCCCATGGATGGGCGTCCGGCCGGAAAGAAGGTCACCGTGCGATTCGCGCTGACCGCTCCCGGTTGCGGAATGGGGGACGTGCTGAAGCAGGACATCGTCCGCAAGGTCAACGAGCTGCCGCATGTGGTCGAGTCGGACGTCGACGTTACCTTCGACCCGCCCTGGACTCAGGACCTCATGACCGATGCCGCCCGGCTTCAACTGGGGTTGATGTGAGGCGCCGGCAATGAAGCTTTCAGCCCAGGAAGAGTACGGTCTTCGGTGTCTGCTGACCCTGGCCCGAGCCGAGGCGGGCACGTCCCTCACCATCCCGCAGATCGCGGAGGCGGAGCACATCTCCGGGCCGAACGTGGCAAAGATCCTGCGGGCGCTGAAGCGCGGGGGGTATGTCGTGGCCCTTCGCGGCCAGTCCGGCGGGTACAACCTCGCCCGGAAGGCCAATGAAATCAATGTCGGGGAGGTGCTGAGCTGCCTGGGCGGGCGGATATTTGACGCTGCATTTTGCGGTCGTCACTCGAGCGCCACACGGGGCTGTGGGCATAACTCGGATTGCTCCGTCCGTTCGGTTTGGAGGCTCGTCCAAAGGGCTGTGGACGATGTTCTCAATGGTCTCACTCTTGCCGATCTCCTGGTCCAGGAGTCGGGCGTGAGCGTACCCGACCGGGCGCGGCGGCTATCTCTTCCTATTGTGCAGGTTTCGTGAGTCCGATGGATCCATCCTATGAGCTCTCCCGTATGACCTACAGGACTGTTACCTGCCCGCGTCTTCTGGCATCTATTTTGCTAGAATCTACCCCGAGGATGTCCTGGCGGGTTCGTACATCCTCCGACTGTGGCCGTTCTGCCACTGCCGCCGCCAACTGAAAGGAGTTCACATGCCCGTTAGCGTTCGCCCTGCATTCTTATCCGACGGTGTCGGCATTCTCACCCTTCTCGAACAGAAGGGATATTTCCCGGAGCCGCTCGGCTTCGCCAATACGTTCCGTAAGACTCTGAACGATCCTGATTTTCTTGTCCGCGTGGCCGAATCTGAGGGGAAGCTCGTGGGACTTGCGGCACTCTCCTTCCGGCCGCAGCTCGGGCTCGGAGGCACGCTCGCGAGCCTCGATGAGTTCATCGTGACCGAGGGGTCGCATCGGCGCGCGGCTGAGCGCGCCCTCCTGAAAGCCACTGCCAGGAAGGCGAGGGCCATGGGGGCTCGAAAGGTAGTCCTTCAGCCGACCGAGACCAAGCCGCAGCCGAAGAACGCCAGCCAGTTCTACATCCGCAACGCTGCCTAACCTCTCCTCCCCTCCTTTCAGGAATCGGTCACCGCTCCTTCGGCTCGAAGCGCCCCCAAGCGCTCCTTGCCAAAGGAGCGGTTCTTTTTTTGTTTGCTAACCTCAACGCCCATGGAAATGGTTCGGTATTGCCCGGTCTGCGACGACGAATTCCGCCCCGAGATCACGGTGTGTTCGGATTGCGGAAGCGAGTTGATCCTTCAGAAAGAGGGGCTGGGGGCGCGCGGAGTCGCCGACGCCCGCGCTGCCCAGCGCGGTGACCCGGCGCAGGTCCACGCCGAGTGGCGCACCGCGCTCGACGGGCTTCCGGTATCGAACCTGATCCCCGTGCGCACCTTCGACTCTCTCGAGGATCTCGAGCCCGCGGTCGCCTCCTTCGCCACCATTCAGCTGCCCTCGCGCGTTCTCGTGCAGAACGGCCGCTACCTCCTCCTCATCCGTCCCCAGGACGTGGCCGAGGCCCAGGGCGCTTTGCACCAGGCCCTGGTGGACGCGGACGACTCGGCGGACCCCACCTTTGACCCCAAGGCCGGCCGCTACACCAATTGCCCCGCGTGCGGCGCCCGCCTGGCCGAGACCTTCA
>CAZYEA010000397.1:2359-3485 GCA_964646485.1 uncultured Acidobacteriota bacterium | reverse complement strand
GGGGAGCGCCCGGCTGATGTGAAAGCCCTGAACCGCGTCGCAGCCCTGGGCGCGCAGGCGCTCGAACACCTCCTGGCTCTCGACCCCTTCGGCCACGATGGTGCGCCCGAGTTCGTGGCCGAGATCAATGATGGACCGCACGATCGCCGCGTCGTGCTCGTTGCGGATCATGCCCGCGGTGAACGACCGGTCCACCTTCAGCTCGGTGAAGGGCAGGTGCTTCAGATGCATGAGCGACGAATAGCCGGTGCCGAACTCGTCGACGGACAGGCCCACGCCCAGCGCCCGAAGGGCGGAGCAGACGCCCGCGGCCTGAGTGGCGTCGCCGAGCACTCCGCTCTCCGTGACTTCGAGGGTCAGGGCCGAAGCAGGCAGGCCATGGCGCTCCAGTGCCTGGCCCACCGCCGCGGGAAGGCCGGGGTCGCGAAGGTTCCGGGGGGCGAGGTTGACCGAGACTCCTGGCGTGAATCCGGCCGCGCGCCAGGCGCTACAGTCGTGGACCGCCGCGTCGATCACGAATCTCGTCATCCGGTCCATGATCTCGCCCGACTCGACGAGGGACAGGAAGTCGGGCGGCAGGAGCAGCGCCCCGTCGTCACGCCGAAAGCGCAACAACGCCTCGGCCCGCAGCACCGCGCCGTCCCGAACCGCGACCTCCGGCTGGTAGTGCAGGATGAGGTGACGGTCGTCGACGCAGGCTCGCATCTCCGCGATGAGCTGCATCCTTGCGGGCGAGTGCCGGTCCATGGCCGTGTCGTAGCTGCGAACTCCCGCGTGCTGGGCCTTGGCCGCGTACATGGCCACATCGGCGCGGCGCAGGAGGGTCGCGGGATCGGCGCCGTCGGCCGGGCAATGCACAAGGCCGATGCTGACCCCGACGGCGAGAGGCTCGCCCTCCACCATGAAGGCCTGGTCGAGGGAGAGGAGGAGGCTTGCGGCCAGGCGCTCGGCGTCTTCGGCCTGGCTGATGCCGCGGACCAGGACCGCGAATTCATCGCCGCCGAGCCGCGCGATGGTGTCGCTGTCGCGTAGCTGGGCGCGCAGCCTCACCCCGACCTTGGCGAGGAGGAGATCGCCCACGTGGTGACCGTAGGTGTCGTTGACTTCCTTGAAACCGTCGAGGTCG
>CAZYEA010000397.1:0-2349 GCA_964646485.1 uncultured Acidobacteriota bacterium | reverse complement strand
GAGCAGGGAGAAGCGCTCCTGCCTACGCTGCATGTTCACGATGGCCTGCTCGAGGCGGTCGAGGAGGAGGACGCGATTGGGCAGACCGGTCAGGGAGTCGTGAAGGGCCTGGTGGCGGAGCTGCTCGGTCGCGAGTTCGAGTTCTTCGGTCCGCCGCTTCACCCGCTGCTCGAGCTGCTCATTGGCCTCGCGCAATTCGGCCTCGAGCCGCTTGCGCTGAAAGAACTCGGGGACCACGGGGCCGCTGGGGTAGGGCTCGCCCTTGCCGGTCGGCCGCGGAGGATGGCGCTCCAGATGCGCCTCGATCCGGGAGGGCGGAGCCATGATGAAGCGGCAGTGCTCGCCGCCCGCGGCGCAGCACTCGATCTCGACCGAAACCAGCCGCACCCCGAAGCTCTCTTCGCACCAGCCCGACGAGTAACCGGCGTTCATCACGCACACCGGCACGTCGCTTCGCTTCCCCTTGGCGAGCCACGAGTGCGACTCGAAAGAGAACGGGTGGTCGTAGAGGAGGAAGAAGTCCTCGTCGGCGGAAGGCCGCGATTCACCGGAGATGTCAACGAAGGCCATGCCGGAGTAGGCGAAGTGGATTGGCCCCGCCGACAGCCTCTCGATCGGATCGCTCACGCCCATTTTGGCCTGGAAGGCTTTGGCGTCGGCGCGGCCCAGGGCGTGAGCGAGGTCGAAGAGCAGATTATTGGCGACGCTCCGGGCCTCGGTCTCGCCCTTGTCCTGGTAGAGCTTCATCACCAGTTCGATGAACTCGACGGAAAGGGAGGCGGCGCGCAGGAGGACGTAACGCTCCCCGGCGATGGAAATGGTGGCGGCGTCCGGGTTGTCAACCCGATCGGCAAAGTAGCGCTGCACGTAGGCCTGGGCGCTGAGGAACGGGGCCTCGAACGGAGCGGGAACCTTGACGGTGGTGAGACGACCGGGGTCCTTGCCGTGGTTGCCGCTCATGCTGCCTTTGCCGCGGTCAGTCTAGCGCCTTGCGAGGAGGTGACCCGCCGGATTCATCGATCCACACCCTGAGGCCCACGGTCACGGAGTGCGCGGCGTGTTTCTTCAGGAACGCCGCGATGCCGGGGAGATCGTCCCCAAAAGGCTCGGCGCCGCGATCGTAGAACTCGTCGCCAGAGATTCGCGGCCATGCGTCCCTGACCTGGGCCGGAGTCAGAGCCTTTTCGGAGAAGGCCAGAACCTCATCCAGGCCGGTCGTCGTGAGCGTGGTCTTGCACTTCACGCACGAGGCCGTGAAGTGCGCGGTCTTGAACCTGGCCTTGCCCTGGCCCTTCGAGGCTGTGAGCGGGCGAGGGGCTTCGTCCTCGTCAAAATCCTCGTCGTCCAGGTCCTCATCATCGTCGAGGTCGTCGGCCGAATCGTCGTCATCGTCATCGTCGTCATCCTCATCGCCGTCGAGGTCCTCGTCCGCATCCTCGTCCTGGTCGTCTTCGAACATTGACTCGCCCTCGCAGGCCAGGTCCATCGTGTGGACGCGGTGCTTCTCGAGGAACTCCCGCATTTCCTCGACGCCGGGAGTCAGGAGACCAAGCGTCCGAAGGCCGCTGTAGATGTAGCCGAAGTTGGGGATATGGCGCTTGCCCTTTTTTTTATCGAGACTGGGATAGCCGATGTAACCAAAGTCGCCAACCTCCGGGCCTTCATCGCCGCAGTCCAAGCACATCACGGCATAGGTCACGCCCACAAGGCACCTCCAAGGGTTCGTTCAACACCACCATGTGCGGTTTGAATCGGCAGTTACAATCGCATTCTTCCAGGAGGCTAGGGTGGCCGCAAAAGAAGGCGGTGGTTTGGAGATCTCGTTCGAGGGACCCTTCCCTTCCGTCGTCGAGAAGCTGGCCGCGGTTCTCGGGAGCGCTGACGCTGGGCGCCGACCCGAAATGGCCCGCGCGTTCCTCGACCGTCCCACCAAACCCTCGGACTGGCGGAAAAGGGTGCTCGAGTTGCAGATACCCGCCGTGGCTCGTGCGTTCGCCCATTCGGGTGGCGAGGCCTCGTCCGCATCGAGGAAAGACCTGGCCTCGCGGTTCAGCAAATGGGCGCGGAGCATGCCGGACGCAGTTGTCCGCGGGGTCGCGGACGGCTTTCCCGCGGGCCCGATTCGCGGTGATATCGGCGAGGCGTTGATGGATGCGCTTTGTTCGGGAGAGGAGGACGCGGAGCGCGAGAAGGCGATGGAGGTGCTCTGCGTCGTGGAGCCGCGCGAGGTCATGACGCAGATGATCTCCGTCCTGAAGACGGACCCGAACCCTCACGTCCGCCGCCTTCAGGCCCTTCTCCTCGGAGCGCTCAAGGAGGAGGTTGAGGCGATCGCCCATGCCCACGACC
>CAZYEA010000396.1:0-3494 GCA_964646485.1 uncultured Acidobacteriota bacterium | reverse complement strand
CTGATCCACGCCGGCCGTCTCGTGGATGGAAAGAGCGAGACCGCGCGCGCGGACGTCGATGTCCTGGTCGAGGGAAACCGAATCGTGAGCGTTTCCCCCCACAAGGCCGCGGGCCATTCCGGCCCCGACTTCATCGATGGGACCGGCCTCACGCTCATGCCCGGCCTGATCGAGTTCCATTCGCACCTCCAGAAGGACCTGGGTGAGGCCCAGGCCCGCGCCTGGCTCGCTTTCGGCATCACCACCGTTCGCAGTCCGGGCGGCACTCCTTACGAGGCGGTCGAGGATCGCGAAGTCATCGACGCGGGCGTGCGTCCCGGGCCGCGCGTGTTCTCGACCGGGTATCTCATGGAATGGCAGCGCGTCTACTACAAGATGGGCATCGCCATCTCGAGCCCCGGACAGTTCGAGATGGAGTTGCAGCGCGCGAAGGTGCTGCAGCACGACCTGATCAAGAGTTACGTGCGTCTCCCCGACCTTCAGCAGAAACGCATGGTCGAATTCGCCCACGCAAACGGAATGCCGGTCGCCACCCACGAGGTGTACCCCTCCGCGTTCGTGGGCGTCGACGACACCGAGCACACCGCGGCCACCAGCCGCCGCGGATACTCGCCGAAGATGAGCACCTTCCAGCGAAGTTACGACGACGTCATCCAGATCTTCGGAAGGTCGCGGACCATCTTCTGCCCCATGATCGCGAACGCGGGAACGCGGCTCGTGTTCGGCAAGGATGCGGCCCTTGGCAAGGATCCGAGGTTCGCCCTCTATCCCCAGTGGATGCGCGACACCGTGGCCGCTTACGCGGCGGGCCGGGTGGCCGCCCCTCCGGGCGTCGACACCGGCGATCCGCTGGGTCCGGGGAAGATGGTGATCGACCTGCTGAAGGCGGGCGCACGGGTGGTGGCGGGAACCGATTCGCCTAACGCGATAAATCTCCACGGCGAGCTCGCGGCCTATGTCGCCGCGGGCATGGCGCCCTACCAGGCGCTGCGCGCGGCCACCGTGACACCCGCCGAAGCCCTCGGCCTCGACGCCGGCAGTATCGAGGCGGGAAGGCTCGCCGATCTCCTGCTCGTGGACGGCAATCCCCTCGAGGACATCAGCGCCGCCTACAGGGTTCGCCGGGTGATCGCGAACGGTCGCGCCTTCGAAGTGCAGGACCTCCTCAAGGGCGACGCACTCCGAGAGCCTCCCAAATAAACGCGAAGGGACGGCCCGCAGAAACTGCACCCCGGGCGGCTTCGGGGGCGCAGCTTGTTCCGAAATCGATCCACGCGCAGACCGCGATTCCGCGCCCGGTAAATCCCGTGGCTGGTTGGAGTCCGTGAACTCGGGGGCGGACCGTGAGGTCCATGGCACGCCCTATGCTGCCCACTCTGCCGAGGAGCGACCCATGTCCGTCAATCGCCCGCCCGCCTTTCGTGGAATGTCCGCCGCCGGTCGAGGCCTCCTGGTCCTCGCCGTGTGCAGCCTGGCTGCGGTTTCGATGGTTCGCGCCGCCGGCGATCCGATTCAGCTGCCGAAGGGCCTTCCCAAAGACCTGTGGGAACTGCTGATCCCGCCCGACAACGCGGTGACGCCCGAGAAGGTTGACCTGGGGCGGCGGCTGTATTTCGACAAGCGCCTCTCCGCCGATGGCACCGTCTCCTGCGCCACCTGCCATGACCCGGACAAGGGCTTCGCCGACGGGAAGAAGGTCGGCGAGGGGATCGGCTCGAAGAAGGGCGCGCGCAATTCGCCCACCGTTCTCAACTCGATGTTCAACGAGTTTCAGTTCTGGGACGGCCGGGCCGCGACCCTCGAGGAACAGGCCAAGGGTCCCATGATCAATCCCGTCGAGATGGGCATGAAGGACCACGACGCGGTGGTGGCCGCCGTCTCCAAGGACCCCGCCTACGTGGCCGACTTTCAGAAGATCTTCGGTCGGGCCATAACCATCGACGACATTGCCGCCGCCATCGCCACCTTCGAGCGCACGGTGGTGAGCGGAGACTCGGCCTTCGATCGGTTCCAGGCGGGCGACAAGCTCGCCCTCTCCGCCTCCGCCCAGCGCGGCTGGGAGCTGTGGAACGGAAAGGCGCGCTGCAACACCTGCCATCCCTTCGCTCCCAACACCCCGAACTTCTCCGACAACAAGTTTCACAACATCGGGGTAGCCGCGAAGAACCACGATTTCGCCGCGCTGGCCCGCAAGGCGGCCGAGGTCACGGACCTCGAGACCCTCGCCTTCGACCCCGCCTACACCGAGCTCGGCCGCTTCATCGCCACCCGGCAGCCCAAGGATCTCGGCGCCTTCAAGTCGCCGGGTCTGCGTGATATCGCCCTCTCCGCCCCTTACATGCACGACGGCAGCGAGCCCACCCTCCTGAGCGTTGTGACCTTCTACAACAAGGGCGGCGAGCCCAACCCCTTCCTCGACGGCGGCATCACGCCGCTCAGACTGACCGACTGCGAGATGCACGACCTCGTCGCCTTCATGGAATCACTGACCGGCCAGGGTGCGGGGGCGGCGAACCGCCCCGCCCTGCGCGACCCGAAGACCAGATAGCTCAACGCTCAAGGGAGTAAGGACATGAAAGATCGATACGATCAATACCTCGAGAAGCGCGACGCGTACTTCCAGCGGATCCAGCGCCTGAACCGCCGCGACTTTCTCCGCGCCTCGGGGGTGGCCGCGGCCGGCGCCGCGATCACCGGCGCCCTCTCGCCCCACTCCTTCCAGCCCGTGGACGTGGAGGCGGCCGGCCAGAGCTTCCGCTTCGCCTACATCTCGGACTCGCACCTCTACGAGAAAGCGCTGAACGAACGCTTCGTGCGGTCGATCCTCAAGGCCGTGGATGACGTCAATGCCCTGAACCCGCAGCCCGACTTCATCCTCTACGGCGGGGACCTCGCCCAGCTCGGCCAGCCGAAGGAGCTCGAGGAAGGCGGCCAGATCCTGAAGGCCCTGAAGGCCCCGGTGCACATGATGGTGGGCGAGCACGACTGGTATCTCGACATGGGTGAGAACTGGCGCAAGCAGTTCGGCAAGGACACCTATTCCTTCGACCACAAAGGCGTTCACTTCGTGGTCCTCAACTCCGTGGTGGTCGAGGATTACTGGAGCGGGCCGAAGATGACGGGCATGGAGCGCATGCTCGCCATGGCCCAGCTCGACAATCCGAACGGGCGGCCCTTCACGGTGGGCGACGCCCAGCGCGACTGGCTCAAGAACGACCTCGCCGCGGTGTCCGCCGACACGCCCCTGATCGTCTTCTCGCATTCCCCGCTCTACAAGATCTACAAGAAGTGGAATTTCTGGACCGACGATGCCGAACAGGTCCAGGCCCTTCTCGCCAAGTTCAAGACGGTGACCGTCATCCACGGCCATACCCACCAGATGCTCACGAATCGCATCGGCAACATCCACTTCCACGGCATGCTCTCCACCGCCTGGCCGTGGCCCTATGCGCCGCAGGGCCTTCCCAAACTGACCGTGCGCATGAACCGGGCCG
>CAZYEA010000395.1:0-3508 GCA_964646485.1 uncultured Acidobacteriota bacterium | reverse complement strand
CCGCGCGCGGCGTCCCGCCCACTTCTACTACGGGCTGCGGGGCCATACAGCGGACGCGCTTGGCAACCCCCCTTCAAGCGGTGGCCCGATTGACTCGGGCCGGAGCGCGGGGGGTTCGGGGGGGCTAAGCACGGGAATCGAAGGGCTTCTGCGGCCCCCCCGCTCAATGACTCAAGAAACGCTCGGCGTCGATCGCGGCCATGCAGCCGGTACCTGCGGCGGTGATGGCCTGGCGATACTGATGGTCGGCCACGTCTCCCGCCGCAAACACTCCGGGAATGCTGACCGCGGTGCTGCCGGGCTTGGTGATGAGGTAACCGGAGGCGTCCTTTTCCAGCTGCCCGCCGAACACCGCGGTGTTGGGCTCGTGTCCGATGCCCATGAAGACGCCGCCGCACTCCACCTCCTTCGCCTCGCCCGTCTTGAGATTGCGGACGAGTGCGCCGCGCAGGCGTCCTTCCGCCCGGCCGAGGTACTTCTCGATCGCGGAGTCGAGCATCCACTCGATCTTCGGATTCTTCTGGGCCTTTTCCTGCATGATCTTGGAGGCGCGCAGGGTGGCGCGGCGATGAACGATGGTGACCTTCGAGGCGAACTTGGTCAGGAAGGTCGCCTCTTCCATCGCGGTGTCGCCGCCGCCCACCACGAGGACGTGCTTGTTCTTGTAGAAGAAGCCGTCGCAGGTGGCGCAGGCGGAGACTCCGCCGATCTTCGTACGGAACTCGAACTCCTCGTCGATCCCGAGCCACTTCGCGCGCGCCCCGGTGGCGATGATCAGGGCGTCGGCGAGGATGTCGCCGGCGCTCGTCTTCAGCACGAAGGGGCGCGACCCGAGGACGGCTTCGGTCACGGAGCCGGTCAGGAACCGGGTGCCGAAGCGCTCAGCCTGCTTGCGCATGCCTTCCATCAGTTCCGGACCAAGAATGCCCTTCGGGAAGCCGGGATAGTTGTCGACCTCGGTGGTGAGCATGAGCTGCCCGCCCGCCACGTCGGTGGGATCGTCGTTCCCGCCTCCTTCGATGACCACGGGTTTGAGCTCGGCCCGCGCCGCATAGATGGCGGCGGTGAGGCCCGCCGGCCCGGATCCGAGAATGACGACTCTGTGATGATTCTCCGCTGACATGGAGGGAAGCTTATCCGCCCCCTCCCTTCCTGCAAGCAACGGCCGTTCAGTTCCGTACCGTCTCGAAACGCAGGCCGAGGCTCAACAGGCGCTGCACCAGCTCCGGATACTCCATCCCGGCGGCGAGTGCGGCCTGGGCGAAGTCCTCGTCGGGCGAGAGCTGCGGATTCGGATTCGCCTCGATGACATAGGCGCGCCCGTCCGCGGCCAGGCGCAGGTCGATGCGGGCGCAGCCCGACATCATGAGGATGCGGTAGGAGCGCTTGCACAATTCCTGAGTCGAATGGGCGAGGGCGGGATCGAGATCGGCGGCGCCGCTGTCGATGCCGTGCTTCTTCTGGTAGGCGAGGCTCCACTTCAACCGCTCGGTGGCGATCTTCTGGCTCTCCTCGGGCATCTTGGCGAAGGAGAGCTCCCACACGGGCAGGGCCTGGAGCCGCTGGTTTCCGAGGATGCCCACGTAGAGTTCGCGGCCGTCGATGTACTGCTCCACCAGGGCGTCGGTGCCGATCGATTCGTGGATGAAGGTGACGCGCTCCTGAAGCTTGGCGTCGGTCTCCACCACCGAGGCCTGGGAGATGCCGATCGACGAGTCCATGGTGAGCGACTTCACGAAGAGTGGAAATTCGAGACGGCGCGGGCGCTTCACTTTGCGGCCCCTCGGCACGATCACGAAACGCGGGACGGGAATGCGATGGTAGGAGAGCAGGGTCTTGGTGAGCGACTTGTCGCGGCCGAGGAGCATGCCCCTCGAGTTGCAGCCCGTGTAGGGCAGCTTGAGCATTTCGAGATAAGCCACCACGTTCGCGTCCCAGGTCGCGACATCGTCGAACCCTTCCAGGCAATTGAAGGCGATCTGCGGCTGCTCCCTGTCCATGGCTTCGCGGATGACCCCGAGGTTGCTTTCGACCGCGAGGGGAATGGCGGTGTGCCCGAGCGAGCGCAGGGTGGAGATGATGCCGTACTCCATCTTCCAGGGCGCACCTGGAAGCTCATCGGCGGTGACGGTGTCGGGGGGAACGAGACCCTTCTGCACCAGCACGAGAACGCGGAGGGGTCGCAGCGCCTTCACAAGGCCACCCGATGGCGCCCGCTATGCAGGTGCTTCATGGTCGCCACGGTCAGCAGCGTGGTGAAACCGAGCCGCGCGCGCGGAAGGGGCAGGGTGGAGCGAAGGCCGAGGTGACGGCAGCGCGCGGCCATGGCCTCGATGATGGTCCCGATCACATACTGATAGGCGCCGGTCCACCGCCCCACCGTGCGCCGGGCGTCTTCGGAGAGGTCGAGGATCACCTGCTCCGCGGGCACGCTGCGCAGGCCGGCGCGGGGCTTCAGGCCGAAGAGGCGAGTGAGGGCGGCGTCGTGAAAGGACGGGTGCTGCACCCCGTAGTGGGCGCGCCGCGCGTCGTAGTGCTCCCTGAGGGTGTAGCGAAGCGAGGAGAGAGGCGTCACTGTGCGCCTCGTTCTCACCTTGGGGGGACGGTCTTGAAGTCCGCTCATCACGTCGTCGACGTAGGTGAGCTTGCGCAGGGCCGGCCATCCTTTGTACTCGCGGCGCCAGTCGCTCATGGGATCGAGCCACACCGCGAAGGTCTCCGCTAAATCCTCGTCGGGATGGGCCGGCGCGTACCAGGCGTCGAGGGGCACGACGAAGCGGCGGGAGTAGGGGCGGGGGGTGTATCGGTCGGGGTAGGGCTCGGAAGTGCTGCCGAAGATCTGGGTGCGGCGGCGGCGCTGGCGCAGGTCGTACGCGTTCTCGATGGCGTGGCCCGCCTCATGCCTCAGGATCTGCAGGCACCACTCGGGCGTGCCGCCCTCCACCTCCAGCATCTGCGACCGCTCGAGCCGCATGAGCCGGGTGTGAGCGAGGTAAAAGGGAATGGCGAGTCCGGGGACGCCGTCGGGGCAGAACCATTCGTCGGACAGCCACACGTGCGGCCGGAAACGCAGGCCGGCGGTCTCCAGGTTGGAATACAGAGCGCGCACCCGCTCCTCGAGAGCCGTGCCTTCGATGCGAAGGCCCAGATCGCACATGCGCAACTCGAGCAGCCTCTCGTCGGACCACAGGGCCCACTCAGGCGCACCGCCGCCCGATTTGCGGCGCGCCTGCTCCCTGGACCCTGTCCTGCCTGACCTCATCATCTTCAGGCTACGCGGCCCTCGGCCCGAGGTCAAAGGCCGGGCCCGCACCGCGCACGCGCTGGCGATGCTGCGGCCGAAGCACCTCGGCTCTTGGCCTCCGCTCGCGTAGTCCCGCGCCCGAACCCGACCCCGACCCGACCCGACACCGATCCCGCACGCACCGCGCACGCGTGGCGATGCTGCGGCCGAAGCACCTCGGCTTTTCCCTCACCTCCGGGGGCCTCCATGCCGTTCTCGCAGGAA
>CAZYEA010000394.1:0-3532 GCA_964646485.1 uncultured Acidobacteriota bacterium | reverse complement strand
CGGCGCTCGACGGCGTCGAAGCGTTCGACCACGCGCGGCTCGATGACTCTGGGAGCCGGCGGCAACACTGATCGTACTTCGGCGGTGGGCGAAGGAAGCGGCTCCACGAAATAGGCGAGGGACCGGTACAGCCGATCCTGCTCCATGCGCTTCCGGATTTCGAGATCGGACTGCGCGCGCACGGCCGCGGTGCTCCCCTGGGCCAGGCGTTCGATCTGACTCTGCTTCTGGCGCGTGAAGGTCTCGACCGTGTCCTGGAGGGCCTCGGCCCGGCTCTCGTTTCGAGAACGAAGGCTCTGAAGCTCGAGCGCCTTCTCGGCCTCATAGGCGGTGAGGGCCTTGCGGCGCAGGACCGCGTCCTGAGAGACGTCGGAGGCGGGAACACCGGCGGCATCGAGGGCGGTGAGAAGGGCGCTGCGCCGGACGTTTCGATCCATTCCCACCAGGCGACGGCTGGTCAGGAGGCGATAGACACGCTCCACGCCATAGCCGTGCACCGGCGACTTGATTCCGGCCTTCCGGTACACGTCTTCGAAGTCCGAAACCGGAACCATGGATTGAGGCGCGGGCATGGGGGCGGGAACGGCGGGAGCCTCCGGAACGCTGGGCTTCACCTTTTCCGCGGAGACGCGGGCGGGAAGCGGCGGCGGCTCGGGAGATGCCGGACGCGGGGTTTGAGCAACCTGCATGGCAGGCGGGCTCACCAGGGTTTCGTCGGGGCGGGCCGCCCGGTCCGAGAGTTTCTCGAAAGTGGGGGCGGGAAGACTGTGGGCGGCGGCCGCGATCTCGGCTTCGCCCGGCTCCCCGCTCACACGAACGGGGGCTTCGTCGTCGGCCTCGCTACGCTTCCAGGAAGCGGCGCGGGCCGTGGTCGGAGCCACCGTCTCCTGATCCGGATTCCACTCGAAGGCCGCATCCTCCGCGGGGGGTTTCACGGGCTCCGCGGGCGCGGTCTGATCGAAGACCTTGTTGAAGAGGTTTTTGAGGGGATTCATGGGGGACGAACGGACCGCCTTGTCGGAAATTTCGCGTCTGACTTGTAGCAGCCGCTCCTGTCCAAGTCAACCGCCAGGGGGACGGTATTGTCTCAAGGTCCGGCCAATTGTCGAAATCGGTCGTTTCCGGACCCTGTGCTAAGAAGGGCCAGGGATGCCGCACAAGGAAGCTTCGCTCGAGGCGTACCGCGCCAAACGGGCGGCTTCGCAGACCCCCGAGCCCTTCGGCGGACTGGGCCTTCCCGACGACCCGGACTGGACGAAGCCTCGGATGTTCGTGGTGCAGAAGCACGCGGCGCGACGCCTTCACTACGACTTCCGCCTCGAATGGCGTGGAACCCTGATCAGCTGGGCGATTCCGCAGGGGCCGTCGACCGATGTGGCGGAGAAGCGCCTCGCGGTCATGGTGGAGGATCATCCGGTCGAGTACGCGGACTTCGAGGGCGTGATCCCCAAGGGCAACTACGGCGCGGGCGAAGTCATCGTGTGGGACAAGGGGGTGTGGCTGCCTCTCGAGGACCCGGACGAGGGCTTCGAAAAGGGAAAACTGCTCTTCGAACTTCGCGGCTTCAAGCTCCACGGACGGTTCACCCTGGTCCGGACCAAGCGCCAGGGCCAGGCGGAGATGAAGGAATGGCTTCTCATCAAGAAGCCCGACGCCTACGCAGGCGCGGAGGGGGCGCGTTATCTCACGCCCGAATCGATCTATTCGGGCCTCACTCTCGAAGAGATTCAGGAGGGGTCGAAGAGAGCGGCCACCATCCGCGAGCGTCTCCTCACCCTGGGCGCTCCGCGCGGAAAGGTCGAAGCCGCGCCGGACTTCATGCTCGCGGAAGACGCCAAGGCGCCTTTCTCCGATCCGAATTTCATCTACGAACTCAAGTACGACGGGTACCGGCTGCTCGTGGTGGTCGAGGAGGGCCGGTGCGACCTCGTCTATCGGCGGGGGAGCAAGGCCACCGACCTCTATCCGGAGATCGCGCGCGCGGCCTCGCTCCTCCCCTTTTCCCGGCTCGTCCTCGATGGCGAGCTCGTCTGCCTCGACGAGAACGCGCGGCCCAGCTTCTCGAGGCTCCAGCAGCGTTCCCAGCTGCGCCGAACCGCGGACGTGGCCCTCGCGGCTGTGCGCCTGCCCGCCACGCTGCAGACCTTCGACCTGCTCGGCTTCGAGGACTTCGACCTGCGCTCCTTGCCCCTGCTGGAGCGGAAGAGCATCCTGCGTGACGTCCTTCCCAAAGCGGGCCCGCTGCGCTTCGTGGATCACATTCCCGCGGAGGGCATACTCTTCTACGACGAGGTGCAACGGATGGGCCTCGAGGGCGTCATGGCGAAGCGGGCCGATTCGCGGTATCGCCCCGGGCGGACGAGCGATTGGCAGAAACTCAAGACCGACCGCACCGCGGATTTCGTGGTCATCGGCATGACTCCCCCCGAGGGCTCGCGAACCGGGTTCGGGGCCCTCCACCTCGCCGCCTACACGCGCGAGAGCGAAGAGCCGGGCGGCCCGGCGGGGCCACCGCGCCTCGTCTACGCGGGCCGCGTGGGCAGCGGGTTCACGGAAGACCAGCTGAAGGACTTCAAGGCGTCTCTCGAGAAGGACGTGGTGGCGGAGTCCGCCTGCGTCATCGTCGACGAACCCAGGGGGAGCCTGTACGTAGCCCCGCGCCACGTGGTCGAAGTGCGCTACAAGTCCTGGGCGCCGCACAGCCTGCTTCGTCAGCCGGTGTTCCTGCGCTGGCGCGACGACAAGCCTCCCGAAGAGTGCCTCCGGCCCGGCGAAGAAGCCGGAACGAGCGAGGAGACGAGAGAGTCAGCGGAAGCCCCGCAGGTCGTGATCGACAAGACGGTGCGCTTCACCAATCTCACCAAGATCTTCTGGCCGGTCTCCGAGGCCAATGCCAGGGCCTACACCAAGGGCGATCTCATCGACTACTACCGCAACGTATCGCCCTGGTTCCTTCCTTACCTCGCCGACCGTCCCATCACCCTCACCCGCTATCCGGACGGCATTCACGGCAAGAGCTTCTTCCAGAAGGACGCGCCACCCTTCATTCCCGGATGGATGCGCACGGAGCGGCTGTGGAGCGAGGACACGGGGAAGGAACTCGACCTCATCATCGGCGGCGACCGCTCTTCGGGCGACCTCGAGACCCTTCTCTTCATCGCGAACCTCGGGGCCATCGTGCTGCACGCCTGGAACGCGCGGGCCGCCGATCCGGCGCGGCCCGACTGGATCATCCTCGATCTCGATCCCAAGGAGGCTCCCTTCGAGCACGTCATCGCCCTGGCCCAGGAGGCGAAGGCCCTGTGTGACGAGATCGCCCTGCCCTGCTTCGTGAAGACCACCGGGTCTTCGGGCCTTCACGTTCTCGTCCCTACCGGCGGCGCGCTCACTCATGAGCAGTGCAAGACCTTCGCCGAGGTCCTCGCCCGCGTGATCGTGACCCGGCGCGATCCGATTGCGACCATCGTGCGCATCCCAGCCCATCGCGGCGGCAAGGTCTACATCGACTTCCTCCAGAACGGCCACGGCAAAC
>CAZYEA010000393.1:0-3534 GCA_964646485.1 uncultured Acidobacteriota bacterium | reverse complement strand
CGGTGACCGAAGCCATGAAGCTCGCGTACGCCGACCGTGACACCTACTACGCGGACACGGCGTTCGTGCAGGTGCCCGGGGAGGGCCTTCTCTCGAAGGCCTACGCGAAGGAGCGCGCGGCGCTCATCAACCCGCGCGTGGCCAGCACGTCCTTCATCGCGGGGGACCCTTTCAAGTACGACACCAAAGTGAAGGACTGGAAGTACTCGAGGTTCAATCTCTCGCCGGGCGTGAGCCCCGCGCCTCGCGCTTCACGCGAAGAGGTGGACGGCGCTCTCTGGTCGCGCGGCCTCGACTCGGCCGGCGTTTCGAAGGACACCACCCACATGTCGATCATCGACAAGGCGGGGAACATCTTCGACGTCACCCCTTCGGGCGGCTGGATTCCGGGCGCGGTCATCCTCGGCGACACCGGCATCGGCATGAGCATTCGCGGCGAACAGTTCTGGCTCGACAAGACGATGGCGAACCAGATCCGGCCTCACGCCCGGCCGCGCTATACCCTCACCCCGAGCCTGGTGTTCAAGGGCGACATCCCGGTCATGGCCCTGGGCACGCCGGGCGGGGACAATCAGGATCAGACCATTCTTCAGGCCTTCCTGAACGTGGTCGAGTTCTGGGATGACTGGTATCCGAATCTCCATCAGGCCTTCGAGTGGCCGCGCTTTCAGACCCTTCACTTTCACGGCTCGTTCTGGCCCCACTCTCCGGGCTTCAACAAGCTGAACCTCGAAGCCTCGATTCCCGATGCGGTCTTCGAGGAGCTGAAGGCGCGCGGCCACGACGTGAGTCGGCTGCGGGCCTTCGGAATGTCGGGCTGCGCCACCGCGGTGATGCTCGATCCCGCGACCCGGAATCGCATCGCGGGAGCCGATCCGCGGCGTGATTGCTACGCGATCGCGTACTGAGTCGGACTGGGCTCCATCGACGCTGCCCCCAATCAGGGCGGGGACTAGCTGAGGGTCGGGGTGATGGGGAAGTAGGAACCGTCCGGGGAGGGATACGTGCTCTTCTCGTACGTATTGCTGTATGCGCCCGAGCGGGTCTGCCGACCATCGAGACGCCGGAACTCAGGGGCGACCCATGGGCGCCGCTCAAGCTGCGTCCCTACGACGACTGGGGTTGCGGGGTTCTTCAAGGCGGCAGTTTGAGTTATGGCTCAGAGGGTGTCAAGCCGCTGCGCTGGTTCAGTCGTCTGGGCTGGCAAAGCGCGGCGGTCTCACCTACGCTCCCCCACCGTATGCCTGTCGCAGAACGCATCAACCTCGTGCTCGTGTATCTGCCTGACGTTCTGGACGTCGACGACTACAAGAAGATCGCCGACCACGTTCGCAGGATAAACCCGAACATCGACGTCCACATTCACGAGGATCGCGCACCGGAGCCGGCCCTGATCGATCGCTTGTCGAGCGACCGTACCTTCGTCTTCTCGCCCACACGGTTGCATAACTTCTTCATCGCCCGCGGCCGGGTCTTCGCGGGCCGGCCGATGCTGAAGAGCGAACAGCTGCTGCGGCTCGAGCTCGCCGGTCTCCCGGTTCCGGAGTGGACCATGCTCGACCGAGGCAAGCGATTCGACCCCGCGCGATGGGGCGAGTACGTGGTCATCAAACCGGAGATCGGCTCCGAAGCCCGGGGGGTCGAGATCGCGAAGACCAGCCAGCTGAACGACATGGGCATGCGCATCGAGCCGTACCGCCGGGCCCGCAACAACCTCATCGTGCAGAAGCTGATCCGTAATCCGCGGTACGGGAAACTCCGCATCCAGACCCTCTTCGACGAAGTGCTCTCCTCATGCCGGTTCCTCTTGCCCGGGCCTTTGCGTTTCGACACGGAGAGTGACATGCACAACTATCAGCGTCTCTTCGTCACCGACAACACAAGGTCCGAAGACTTCGATTCACCTGCGGTGCTTGCGCTGGCACGGCAGGCCCATCGGACCTTCGACGATGTGCCGCTGTTGGGACTCGATGTGCTATTTGATGAACACGAGCACCCGTTCTTCATCGAAGCCAACCCCGGTGGCAACACGTGGCACTTTTCGAGCGCACTCGTCGGCCAGAAGCTGCGCGCCCGAGGGGTTTTTCTCGAACGACAATTCGGCGCTTTCGAACGGGCCGCCGCGGTCCTCGCGCGGCGTGCCTTCGAGGACGCGATCTGAGGTTGCGTGCCTGGCGGTTGGGCGCGTTTTCTTAGGACTTCTGGGCCAACCGCGGCCCGACGCGGTTTATTGCCTGGCTGCAAGGGGCTCCGCTAGGCTCGCTCGGTGAGCGCGATCTTCGGCGTATTCGAAAAGCACGGACGAGCGGCCTCCCGGTCGGATCTCGAGGTCATGCGAGCGAAGATGGAATTCTGGGGACCGGATGGCTGCGGGATCTGGTTCGACGGTCCCGCCGGCCTCGGGCACCTCCTCAGGGACAACACCCCCCAGTCCAGCCAGCATCCGCGGCCCGTCGTGGCCTCCCGGGCTCCGGGGTACGTGATCACCGCCGATGTGCGACTCGATCATCGCGAGGACCTGGTCGATGCCCTCGGCTTGTCACGCGCGGAGGGGGATGACGCGACCGACGATCTCCTCCTTCTCAGGGCCTGGATGAAGTGGGAAGAGGGGTCCCTCGATCGGCTCCACGGAGCCTTTGCCTTCGCCCTGTGGGACGCCCGACGCCAGCGGCTCTTCTGCGTCAGAGACCACCAGGGCTTCCGACCGTTCTTCTACCACGATGGGCCCGAGCGTTTCGCGTTCGCAACGGATGTCGAGGCTCTGCTGGCCTTGGACGGCATTTCGCGAGAGCTGGACAGCCTGGCCGTCACCGCGATGCTCGCATCCGCTCGGAGTTACTTGAGGGAGCGTTCTGTCTATCAGGACATATTCAAGGTACCTCCTGCCACATGGCTCAGTGTCGAACCGGGCGCAACGACGCGGCGGCAGTACTGGTTCCCGGAGCGAATCCCCACGCGGCCGATCGTCTCGGTGGAGAGCCTGGCCCTTGAACTTCGTGAGCTGGTGGAGCGGGCGGTCAAGACGCAATTGCGCTCCAGCGTTCCCATCGGCGCCCATGTGAGCGGCGGCCTCGACTCGACGAGCATTGCGGTGGTGGCCCGGAAGTGGCTCCTGGAGCAAGGTCTTGACCTGCGGGGGGCCTACTCGTGGTCGCCCCCTGAGGACGGAAGGGAGTCGGTTGCGGGCGACGAGCGTCCGCGTGTGGCGGCGGCGGGCCGACGGCTTGGCCTCCCCATCAGCTACCTCGCTGTTTCCGAGAAAGAATTTGCCGATTTCAGGAGCCGGGACTGCCTCACTGAACCGACATCGACTCTCCTCTTCGAGTCGGGGGTGTGCCGTCTCGCCGCCCGTGATGGGGTCCGAGTGCTCCTCTCCGGTTGGGGCGGCGACGAGTTCGCGAGTTTCAACGGCCGCGGGGCAAGGCTGGACCTCCTGCGTCAGGGCCGTCTTGTCACCCTGGCCCGCTCCCTTGGGCGCCCTTGGCGAAACGGCGGGAGAGCGGGCTGGATCCAGTTCTTGCGCGAGGTTCTGGG
>CAZYEA010000392.1:0-3555 GCA_964646485.1 uncultured Acidobacteriota bacterium | reverse complement strand
GCAGGAGGGCTCGCCCTCGATGACACGGGTGCCGCGGAGTGGGCGGTGAGGGGTTTGTTCGGGGGCCTCGACCTCAAGGCCCTCCCCTTCGGCGCCGCCTACACCCTGGTGATCGCGGTGATGATGTACAGCCACCTCCTCACCACCTCGAAGACCGTGCGCACCATGATCATGATCCCGATCATCATCACTCTTACCCGGTCGCTCGGATGGGATCCGGTCTCCTTCGCGCTTCCCGCCGCGCTGTGCATCGACTGGGTGGTGGGCCTCCCCATCAGCGGGAAGCCCAACGTCATCCTCTTCTCCACCAACCAGTACTCGGTGATGGAGAACTTCAAATACGGCATGATGACCTGCACCATCGGGGTCGTTCTCCTCGTGGTGTCCGCGGCCACCTGGTTCCACTGGCTCGGGGTCACGCCCGCCTTCTGGTCGCTGCCCCGATGAGAACCCACTGGCGCTGGATCATCCTGATCGGCACGATCCTGAGCATCCTCTCCGCTCGCGTGGCCGGCGCCGCGGAGCCTTCGATGTCGAAGTACGAGTTACGTCTCGACACCCGCGCCGACGGTTCGGGGACGGTCGTGCTGGCCGTGGAGGCGGAAGCCGCGGGCGAGGCCACCCTCACCCTCCCCTTCCCCTTCAAGGACTGCGAGTCCCTCTCTCTCGTGGAGGGGCCGGCGGGCGCCGTCCTCAAGGCCGAGAACGTCAACACCCAGGCGCGGATCGTGGTATCGCTGCCTTCCGCCTCCCCGGGGACTTTGACCCTGCGCCTCCGGTGCGATTTGAAGCAGGCCCTCTCCGAGCCAACGCCCGCCGGGCGTTTCGTGCGCGTGTCCCTGCTCAACACCGAGCCCGGGTCGATCGGGGAAGTGAGTGTTCAGGTCACCTTCCCCGACGGCTTACGCGGGCACGCGATCCGCGAGGCGCGCCCGGTGGCCGGGAAGAGCGAAGCCTCCCCACGCGCGGTCCTGGATGAGATCGACGGGCGGGCGGGGGTGCGGCTTGAAACCCTTGTTCTGACTCAGGGTGACACCGCGGCCTTGCGCGTCGATCTCACGAGCGCCCGGCCCTCGCCCGGCTTCCTCGTGGCGGGTTTGCTGCTCGGAATTCTCTATCTGATCTCGTTCCGGGACCTGGTGGACGGAGCGAAGAAGTGAAGGAGCGTCCATGACCACACCAGTCGCGAAGAATGTCGCCACCTCGGCGGAGGAGGCCGCGAAGATCAGGCCCCGTGCGGAGTTCCGGGTCTTCGGTCACGGCGTCATCGAGGAAGTGAAGGCGCGCATGTGGAATGGACGGACTCTCCTGCAGCAGGCGCGCGCCATGCCCGCGGAGACCTACTTCGTGTCGCGCCACACCGACGGAGTGAACGTGAAGGTGCGCGATGCCCTGCTCGACATCAAGGTGAAGACCGGGGAGACCAGGGAGGGTTATGAGATCTTCCAGCCCCGGGGCAAATTCAAGTTCCCGGTCGGCCGGACCGACCTTTCGACCATCCTGGCGGAGTTGAAGGCGGCGATGCCGGCGGAACTCGCGGGGCAGGAGACCTGCACCTTCGAGTCCTTCCTGGCCGCGGTCCGGAGACACACGGACCTGATCCCGGTAACCGTGGAGAAGATGCGCTGGGGCTTCACCATCGACGGCGTGATCTGCGAGTACGCGGAGGTGCGGTTCAACGGCGCGCTCCTGGAGTCGGCCTGCGTCGAGAGCGAGGACTATGAGGGCATGCGCGCGGTGATCGAAGGCCTCGGCCTGAGTCATCGGCCGAACGTCAGCTACCTGAAGGCCCTCGCGGGCGTGGTCGGGATCCGCACGGCCCCGTGACCGCGGGCCTCCTCGCCTCCTTCCTCCTGACCCTCGCGGTCAGCTTCCTGGTCGGCATCGGCCTTCGCGACTACTACGAAGGAGAGAAGAAGTTCGACACCTTCGGCACGGTGCGCACCTTCGTGTTCGTGGGCATGCTGGGCTTTGTCCTCTTTCAGGTCCCCGACATGGGCCGCGAGGCCTTCCTCTGCGGCCTGCTCGCGCTGGCCCTGCTGCTCTCCATCTACTACGCGAACAAGCTCCAGGAGAAGAAGAGCCCGGGACTCATTGGCGTCCTCATCGCCCTGCTGACCTACGCCATCGGGCCTATCGCCCTGACCCAGCCCGCCTGGTTCCCGCTGCTCGTGGCCATCTCCACCCTCCTCGTGCTTCACTCGAAGGGACGCATCCGCGAGTTCACGGATCGGCTCGAGACGGGCGAGGTGGTGACCGTCTGCAAGTTCATCGCCATGGCCGGCGTGGTTCTCCCCCTGATGCCGGCGCGCGCGGAGGCGCTTGGCGGCCTCGCGGGCCGGCTCTTCTCGGTTCTTCCCGTGACTCCGCGTCAGATCTGGCTCGCGGTGGTGATCACCACCGCGATCTCGTATCTCGGGTACCTGATGCACACCTACCTCTTCCCGCAACGCGGGCTGCTCCTCACCGGCATCGTGGGCGGCACCTACTCGAGCACCGCCACCGTCCTCGTCATCGCGCGCAAGTCGAAGGAGTCACCCGAAGTTGCCGAGGAGGCTGCGGTCGCGATCACCATGGCGGTATCGATGATGTACATCAGGCTCATCGTATTGGTGGCCATCTTCCGCGTGCAGGCGGCGGCCCTTTTGGGCCCGCCTCTCCTGCTCTTCTCCGCCCTGGCCGCGGCCTATGCCTTCTGGCTGAACCGGAGGCGCGATCGCGGCGCCCCTTCCGCTCCGGGCCTTCCCCGTACGGAGGCCGCCCTCCACCAGAACCCGCTGGAACTGAATGCAGCCTTCCTTTTCGGCGCCCTGTTCGCGGCCCTGGCCTGGGCGACCAAACACGCCCTGGCGACCTTCCAGGACGCGGGCCTGCGCATGATGTCGCTCGCGGTGGGCTTCTCGGACATCACTCCCTTCGTGGTCTCCGTCCTGCAGGGCAATTTCGGCATCGGCGACCCGCAGATTGCGCAGGCCGTCGTGGTTGCGAGCGCCAGCAACAACCTCTTGAAGGCGGCCTATGCGTGGGGCGCAGGCTCGCCCCGCACCGCGCGCCTCGCCGGTCCGGCCCTCGTCGCCCTCGCCCTCGGGTCGGGGGTGTACGCCTGGTTCGGGTTGTAGGTCCGTGCCGCGGCCTCAGTCCCGACCGAGACGGCCGAGGGCGCGAGCGAGGGCATACTGAGCCTTGTCGTATTCACCCAGGGTGCGAACGTACTCTTGCCGGGCGCGCGTCTGATCCTGCTCGGCGAGGATGTTCTCGAGGACGATCCCCACTTCGAATTCGCGCCGCGCCCGGGCGAGGGCGAGGCCTTCGGTGGCCGCGGTCAGGGCCTCGGTGGCGATACGCAATTGATCCCCCTGCGTGATCACGCGGGCCGAGGCTTCCGCCACCTGACGGGCCACCCGGTCCTTGAGGCGCTCTCCGTTCCACCGGACTTCGCTCAGACGCGCCTCGGCCAGCCGCTTCCGGGCCGAATCGAAGATGCCGCCCGGGCCCAAGCGCCAGGACAGCGTCGCCACATAGTCTCGTGATCCGCCGAACCGGCCGGCGAGGTCG
>CAZYEA010000391.1:0-3560 GCA_964646485.1 uncultured Acidobacteriota bacterium | reverse complement strand
ACCGCGCGCAGCATCTCGAACTCTCCTCCGCTCGGGGCGGGGAAGAGCACGAGGAACAGCCGCTCGTTTTCGGAGACCATCTGGGAGGTTTCCCGCCAGGTCATGGTCTGGCCGTTGGGCATGGCCGCCTTCCAGGTGTAGGTCATGGTCTTCGAGGCCTCGTCCCACACGCCCTCGCCCACGTAGATGTTGCTGCGCATGTCATCGACCCAGGTGCCTACGAAGCGCCCGGTCGAGGGATTGAAGCCGTACAGTCCGTGGCCTTCGAAGCCGGTGGTGTGGTTCTTGAAGTCGGTGACCAGCCAGCGGCCTCCGCTGATCAGTCGCCCCACCAGGCGTCCTTTGGACAACTGCGGCGCGGCGCCGGGCCCCGGGACGACGGTGAGTTCGGCGTCCCATTCCCCCACGTCCTTGCGAAGGAGTGCGAATTCAGGAGGAAGGGCGGGGTCGGCCATGGGCACCTGTGGTCTTAAAGATATAACAATAGGACGCGCGGGACATGGGAGCCCCGAAACCGCCGCCGGGGACTTCTACGGCCGCCGATCGAGGGCCTGGAGATAGAGCGCGCGCGTGCGCGGGGCCGCGAGCAACGGGAGCAGGCCGAAGAGAAGAGGCAGGACCGCCATCGCCCACCGCAGTTGCGCGGGGCCGAAGACGTGGTCGGAGAGCCACCCCACCACCGGCGGGCCGAGGAAGAGGCCCGAAAGGCTGATGGCCATGTAGTAGAGGGCCACCACCTGGCCGCGCACCGCGGCCGGGGTGATTTCGAGAACGGAGAGCACGCCCACCGCGGAGATCATCCCGATACCGATGGTCGCGGCGCCGAGGCTCACGAAGGCCAGCGTGGGCGTGGGCATGAGCGGCGCCACGGACGCGCAGGGGATCATGATGAGCGCTCCGATCAGGAGGACGCGAAGCGGCGCGTCGGTGACGCGCTTCGACCAGGCATCCGCCGCCTGGCCGGCCGCGAGGACCGCGAGGGGGCCCACGGTGAGGTTCAGAAGGCCGTTGATGGCGGCGAAGCGCTCGGGAGCGAAGCTCCAATTGCGCTCGAAGAGCGAAGCGTTCCATCCACCTTGCGCGTAGGCGATGATGGTCATCACGCACACCAGGGAGACGAGGCCGAGATAGGTGCGAAAGCGGCTCCGCACCCAGGCGAGACCGTCGCCCAGGGCTCGGACGGGCGCGTCGCTTTGGGCGACGTCGTTTCCGCGGGGCGGTTCGCGGAGCAGGAAGAACAAAGGGGCGATCAGGAATCCGGGAAGACTCACCGCGAGGAACGTGAATCTCCAGGCCGAGAGCGGGCCGAAGCCGAGGAAGGTGAGCTCGTGCGCCTGCTTCGCATAAGAGAGGATGGACGCGCCGAGGAGCGACGCGACTCCGGCCCCGATGGCGAGGGCGGTCGAGTAAACCGCGATGGGAGCTCCCCGCTTCTGGCGCGGGAAGCTGTCGGCGATCATGGAGAGTGCTCCGGGACTGAGGGCGGCCTCGCCGATGCCCACGGCCATGCGCGAGGCGAACAGAGCCCCAAACCCGGTCACGAAGCCCATGGCCCCGGTGGCGAACGACCAGAACGTGGTGGCGACACCGAGCATCCACGTCCGTCGCACGCGGTCGCTGATCCAGCCCATGGGAAGGCCCATGGTCGCGTAAAAGATCGCGAAGGCGGGACCGAGCAGGAGGCCCATCTGGGTGTCGGTGAGCTGGAACTCCGCCTTTATGGGCTGGACCAGGATGCCGAGGATGTAGCGGTCGACGAAAGAACAGATGTAGGCGAGGGTGCACAGGAGCACCATGGCCCAGGCCGCGCGCTCGGAGAGAGGAGGCTTGGTCAAGGTTTCTCCTTGGGGGCGCTGCTCCGTGGGGGCTCGGGCCGCACCCGGCAGCACTGGACGCCGACATTCCTGCCCTCGTACAGACGCGAGAGCGCTTGCGGCATGGACTCGAATCCTTCGACGATGTCCTGGATGGGCTTCAGCTTTCCCGCGCGTATCCAGCCCGCCATCTCGTCCATCACGTCGGACCAGCGGGAGACGTGGTTGTAGACGAAGAACCCGGACATCCGGCCCTCGACCGAACGCAGGCGCGTGTAGTTGGTGAGGCCGAAGGGCGTCGCGCGGGTGTATTCGGAAATGGAGCCGCACAGCGCTATCCGCGCTCCCATGGCCAGGCGTTCCAGGCAGGCGGAGAGGACTTCGCCGCCCACGTTGTCGAAGTAGTAATCGATGCCTTTCGGGCATAGCTCGGCCAGGCGCTCCGGGACGCTTTCGGACTTGTAGTCGATGGTCTCGTCGCAAGCGAGGTCGCGGATGAACCGGCACTTCTCCGGACCTCCCGCGATGCCGATGACCTTGCTCGCCCCCGCGATGCGCGCCATCTGGATCACCATGGTGCCCACCCCGCCCGCCGCCCCCGAGACCACGGTTACGTCGCCCTTCCTCGGCTGACCACAGGCGAAGTATCCGGCGTGGGCGGAGAGGCCCGGCATCCCGAGCACGCCCGCGGCGTAGGAATAGGGAAGATCGTGGCTCGTGACCCGGAAGAATTTCTCGCGTTCGGTCATGGCCGAGGTCGCGTAGGTTCGCCAGCCGATCTGTCCCTGCACGATCTCTCCCGCCTTCCACGAAGGATGCCGCGACTCCAGAATGCGGGCGACACCCCGGCCGTGGATCACGTCTCCCACGCCGAGCTTTTTCTCCCCCCCCGCACCCGTGCCTTGCATGTACATGCGCATCACCGGGGCGAGGCCCAGGTAGAGGGTTTCGAGGAGGACCTCGCCTTCTTTCGGTTCCGGCACCTCTTCCTCGTGCCAGGCGAAATCGGCGGGACGGACGTTTCCGACCGGAGCCGCGGCAACCCGCCATTGGCACGCGACCCCCTCGCGAGCTCTCACCCCGCTCACGAGGGCGGTCCAATCGGCAGGCGTTGCCGCGCTCATGAGCGGAGCGACTTCATCGTCTTTTGGCGACCTCGTGCAGACAGGGGTTTCAGGCCCTTTGGGCCCCTCGCTTCGTTACATGCTGCGGACGCGCAGCCCCACGGTGATGCTTCGGCCGCGGGCGGGCGCGAACTGGAACTGCTCGCGGTAGAACTTGTTCCCGAGGTTCTCGACGTTCACGGTGACGCCGACGCTCTTCCGGTCCTTCCGCCAGTCGTAGCCCACACCCGCGCGGTGGATGGTGAAGCCCGAAAGGGCGGCGAGGTCCTGGAAGATGAGGAAAGGCGAATCCTTCAGGGTGGTCGCCACCCGGTCCACCTTCTTCTGGTAGCGGAACGAGTACTCGGCCCAGAAGTGCTCCTTCTTGTCGGAGACGCGCAGGCCCGCGATGGCTTTCAAGGGTGTGATGTTGTCCTGGGGGGTGTTGGCGATCGAGGCCTTGGTGAGGGGATTCGTGCCCTTGAGCACCTCGCCCTTGTTATAGGAAGCGTTGCCGAAGAGAGAGGCGATGGCCGGCCCCTGGCTCCACGAGACCTGGACATCGGCCTCGACTCCCTGGATCCTCACGTCCGCGAAGTTGATGGCCTGGGAGACCGAGCTCGAGGCGGTGAGCGCGGTGATT
>CAZYEA010000390.1:0-3575 GCA_964646485.1 uncultured Acidobacteriota bacterium | reverse complement strand
GCTCGGTGACGACGGGGGCGAGAAGGTGGGGGATGCCCTCGTACACGCCGAGTTCGAGGCGCTTGGGATCGATCATGATCAGGCGGCACTCGTCCGGGGTGGTGTGGAAGAGAAGGCTCGCGATGATGCAGTTGAGGCCGACGCTCTTGCCCGTGCCCGTGGCCCCGGCGATGAGCAGGTGAGGCATGGTGGCGAGGTCGGCGATGTAGGTGTCGCCCGCCACGTTCTTGCCGAGGCCGATGAGCAGACGCGCCGAGGACCGCCTCGCGAGGTCGGAGTCGAGGACCGCGCGCAGGCCGATCATCTCGCGCTCTTCGTTCGGGATCTCGATGCCCACGGTGCCGCGGCCGCCCATGCGGTCGATGCGGACCGACTCGGCCTCGAGGGCGAGGGCGAGGTCGTCGGCGAGGGAAACCACCTTCGCGTACTTGACCCCCGCGTCGGGCTTGAACTCGTAGGTGGTGACCACGGGGCCGGGATGGATTTCCACGATGGCGCCCGCCACCCCGAACTCCTTGCACTTCGCCTCCACGACCCGGGCGCGGTCGGTGAGCTTCGTACGATCGAAGCCGGAGGCGGCGACGGAGGGATCGAGCAGGGTGAGGGGAGGCAGGGCGAAGCGTCCCCGCTTCACCGCCGAGCGGGCGCTCTGCACATCGGGCGAGAGGGGCTCGCGCCGGCGACGCAGCGCGGCGCGTGAAGGCGCTTCCACGGACGCGGGGTCCTCGGCGGGCGTCCCCTCGGGGATCATCGAGCTTTGCAGAGGCACCACCGAGGCGGGTTTTGGGGGCTCCTCCACATCCGAGGGACGCAGGTCGAGATCCTCGAAGGGGCGATTGAAGGGCCCGGCGGGAAGGCCGTCGGGAGTGAGGCTCTGGCCGGGGTGGATGGGGTGGAGGTCCGGCTCCGGCGCAGGCTCGGGAAGCGGATCGAAGATGAGGCCGATCGACCGCGGCGCGGGTGCGACCTTGGCCGGCGCAACCGCGGCCGCGGCGCCGCCTTCGTGGAGGGGCAGGTCGATGTAGCGCGCCTCGGCGGGATCGATGACGGGCAGATCCTCGCTCCCCTCCTCGTGGCTCCTCGCCGCGTGCTTCCTTATGACCTGAAGTCGGAGGTGTTCCTTTCGCCTGGTCTCGCGCCAGTGCTCGACCGAGACGCGGATCGCGGTCACCCGGCCGGTGAGCCAGGCGACGAGGTGGGTGAGGAACTCGGAGAAGGAGAACTGTGTGGTGAGGATGAGGCCGGTGAAAAGGGAGAGGGCGAGAACCACCACCGCGCCGAAGCGCCCCACGCGAAGGCTCAGGAAGAGAGCGAGGCTTTCCCCCACCGCGCCCCCCGCGCGGATCGGCTCGCCGGAAAAGGGAACGGACTTGAGGGAGATGAAGGCGAACGCGGCGAAGGAGAGCAGCAGGGCCAGGAGCCCGACACTCTTGGTGACCGCGGCGTCGAGTTCCTCGCGCCACAAGAGGCGCCAGCCCGCGACCAGCAGCCCGAGGGGCAGGACGAAGGCGGCGATGCCGAAGGCCTGACCCACGAAGAGTTCGGAGATGAAGGCCCCGTAGCGGCCGATCCAGTTGCGCGGCTCGCCCATGGCTCCGGTGCTGAACCACGGCGTGGGATCGTGAGGATCGTAGGTGGCGAAGGAGAGCAGCAGCATCAGGGCGAAGCCGAGCAGGCACGCGCCCTTGAGTTCAGGCCACAGGGTTCGGGAAGGGCTCGCCACCGCGGTCACACCGAAACCAGGACCGGCGCCACCACCGGCCGGAGTTGAAAGCGGCGTCGCAGAAGGCGGGAGACATCGGTCTCCACCGTAGCCCGCAGGCCCTCGGTCGAGGTGTCGGCCGCCCATTCGCGCACCGTGGCGTTCACGGTCTCGCGGATTTCCGCGTCGATGGAGCCCGCCACGGTTTCGCTCAGGAAGCCGTGGGTGACGAGTTCGCAGGGTCGCGCCCACCGGCCGCTGGAGGCGGAGAGGAACACGATGGGGCTCACGATGCCCGCGGTGGACAGGCGATGGCGTTCGCGGAGCAGGTCGACGGAGAGGTCTCCAGAGAGTCCCGCACCCAGGCACCGCCTCGGAATCTCGACGCGGTCCTCGACCCGCGCGGAGGCGGCGTCTATGCGCACGACCTCGCCGTTCTCGACAAGGTGCGTGCGCACGTCCCCCGAAAGCGCGGTCTGCACCAGCCGGGCGTGGGCCGAGAGCATGCGCAGCTCGCCGTGAATGGGAATGAAGTGCTTCGGCCGCACCAGCTTCACGAGTTCGCTCAACTCGTCCTGGGCCGCGTGCCCGGACACGTGCACGTGCGCGCACCCGCCATGCACCACCCGGGCTCCCGCCCGGATCAGGCGGCCCATGAGGCGCGAGACGATGCGGTCGCGACCGGGGATCACGCGCGAAGAGAAGAGGACGAGGTCGCCGCGCACGATCTTCACCAGGGGATGGTCGCCCGTGGCCATGCGCGCGAGCGCGGATCGCGGCTCGGCCTGCGAGCCCGCGGCGAAGATGAGCATCTGCCGCGGCGGAGTCGTGCCCATAGCCGCGTCGTCGAGGGCCAGGACTTCGGCCCCCAGGCTCAGCAGCCCGAGGTCGCGGGCCAGGGTGACGTTCTCCATGATGCGCCGGCCGGCGAAGCTCACCTTGCGCCCCTGCCCATAGGCCACCCGCGCGATGCGCTCGATCCGAGGGATCGACGAAGAGAAACAGGTCGCGATGACGCGGCCCTCCGCCTCGTCGAAGGCCGCCTGGATGCCCGGGATTACGTCGTCCTCGTGGCCGGTGACCCCCGGGGTTTCCGCGCCGGTTGAGTCGCCGAGCATCACGTCGACGCCGTGGTGGCCCCAGCCCGCGAACGCCTGCAGGCTGGTGCGATCCGCGACCGGAGCGGTCTTCGCGAGCTTGAAGTCGCCGGTGTGGAGGATGACGAGATTGCCGCACTCGATCACGAAGGCGACCGAGCCCGGGGTGCTGTGGGCGACGGGAAGCGAGTGCACGCGGAAAGGCCCGGCCTCGATGGGGAGGCCCGGAACGAGGGTGCGCAGGTCGGCATCGAGGCCCGCCTCGATCAGGCCGCGCTCGGCGAGGCCGAGGGTGAAGGGCGTGCCGTACACCGGGGCCTTCGACCACTCGAGGGCCTGAGGCAGTGAGCCGATGTGATCCTCGTGGCCGTGGGTCAGCAGAATCGCGTGCATGCGGCCGGGCCCGAGCCGGGCGTAATCCGGGACCATGCGCTCGACGCCGTTGTCCCACTCCGGGAACATCTGGCCCGCGTCGATGAGCAGGCGATCCTCGCCCGTCTGGAGAAGAAGCGAGTTCATGCCGAACTCGCCCAGTCCCCCAATCGGGGTGATTCGGAGATCGGAGTTCAAGGGGTCTTCGTCAGATCTGCGGGTGCGGGCAAGACCTCAGCCAACCGGGCGAACTCGGCAACCGTAAGTGTTTCAGCTCTACGGACTTCCGAGATCCCGACCAACTTAAAGTAATGCTTGAGGTCAGGATACCTAAGTCTAAGGTTATTTTCAATCGTACGGCGCCTTTGGGTGAAGGAGAGGCGGACCAGGGCCTCGAAGGCGGT
>CAZYEA010000389.1:0-3582 GCA_964646485.1 uncultured Acidobacteriota bacterium | reverse complement strand
CGCCCCGAATCGACCGACCAAAACGGACGCGGAGTTTACATCATGAGTGACATTGTTTCCTTTCACGCCGTCGTGCGCGGGCGCGTGCAGGGTGTCGGGTTTCGATACTTCGCGCGACAGCGCGCCGAGGTCCACGGCGTAGCGGGTTTCGTGCGCAATCTCCCGGACGGGTCGGTGGAGGTGCAGGCGGAGGGCAAGCCCGACGCGCTGAGCGCCTTCGAGGCCGAGGTACGTCGAGGTCCGTCCTTCGGCCGGGTCGAGGAGGCGGTGGTCACCTCGATCAAGGCCCGCGGATTTCAGGCTTTCGAGATCAGGTAGCGCGCCCCTGCCCGCGCGTCCTCTGGCCGTCATCCACAGCACCGCCCCCATCCGCATTTGCGACAACGGGTGCTGGACCGATACCTGGTTCGCCGGGCACGGCCAGGTCTTCAACATCGCGGTCGATCCTTGCGCTGAAGTGCGGGCGGTGGCATACGCGTCCGAGGATTCCGCCCCGCACCTCACCATCGACGCGCAGGACTTCGGAGACCGATACGAGGTTCGGCACGAGGGTCCGCCCTGGGGACCTCATCCCCTGATCGAGGCCGCCGTCGCCTACATGAAGAGGCCGCGCGACCTGCGGCTCGAGGTGACGATCCACTCGGAGGCGCCGCCGGGCGCCGGGACGGGGACATCCGCGGCGGTGACGGTAGCACTCATCGGGGCGCTCGACGCCCTGACCCCGGGCCGGATGACGCCCCAGGAAGTCGCAGCCGCCGCCCACCGAGTGGAGACGGAGCTGCTCCACCGTCAGTGCGGCATCCAGGACCAGCTGGCCTCCGCCTTCGGCGGCATCAACTACATCGAGATCACCGACTACCCTCAGGCCACGGTGAGGCCGGTGGTCGTGCCCGACGCGACCTGGTCCGAGCTCGAGCGGCGTCTCGTCCTCATCTACCTCGGCAAGTCGCACGACTCCTCGGCCGTTCATGAATCGGTGATCCGCGCGCTCGAACGTGAAGGGCCCAACTCGCCCGCCATCGTCGAGTTGCGAAACGCCGCCCCGCGCTCGCGCGATGCCATCCTCGCCGGCGACTTCGCGGGCCTCGGAAGGGCCATGATCGAAAGCACGGAGGCGCAAGGCCGGCTCCACCCCGCTCTCGTGGGCACGGAGGCCAGAAAGGTTATTGCGATCGCCAAGGAGCACGGCGCCCTCGGCTTCAAGGTCAACGGAGCTGGCGGCGAGGGCGGCTCGCTCACTCTGCTGTGCCGCGACGGTTCTGCGCGGCGAGAGCTCATCCGCCATATCGAAGAGGCCTCGCCGGTACTTCGGAGCATTCCGCTCCGACTGAGCCGTCAGGGGCTGCGCGTCTGGCGTGAGGACGGCGTCGACTAGAAGAGTCTTTGGGTCAGGCCGCGAGCCCTCCTAGCTCTTGCCGGCGAGCCGTCGGGCCAGTGAATCGATATCCCGATTCGAGGTCGTGTCCTTGCCCAGGGGAGTGATGGAGACGTACCCGGCGCGAATGGCGCCCATGTCGTCGCCGTCCGCGGCATCCCACTTGTCGAACGGTTCGGCGATCCAATAGAACGTCCGGCCCCGCGAGTCCTTGGTGAGCGAAACCCCCGACGCGTGCCCACGCATACCCTGGCGCGTGACCTTCACACCCTTGATGTCCGACTCGGGGCCATCGGGCACGTTGAGGTTGAGGAGGACGCCCTCGGGTGGCGGCGCGGTCAGGAGAATCTCGCAGACGCGACGCGAGTGCTTCGCCGCTTCCGCGAAGTCGAGGGGCTTGCCCCGGGTCACGAGCGAGCAGGCCGCGGCGGGGAGGCCCCAAAACGCCGCTTCCCGCGCGCCGCCGACGGTTCCCGAATAGTAGACGTCGTCGCCCAGGTTGGCCCCGCGATTGATCCCGGAAAGAACCACGGCGGGCTTCGTGCTCAGCAGATTCGCGAGGGCGAGGATCACGCAGTCCGCCGGCGTGCCGTCGACCGCGAACGTGGTCTCGTCGATCTTCTCCACGGTGAGGGGGCCCTTGATGGTGATGCCCTGACCGCAGGCGCTTCGCTCACGATCGGGCGCTATCACCACCACATCTCCGAGCGGGGCCACGGCCTCGCGCAGGGCGAGGAGCCCGGGAGCGCGGTACCCATCGTCATTCGTGATCAGGATCAGCGGTCGGGGCATCCTTTCAGCCTATCGGGTTTCAACGGAGCGTCAAAAGTCGGGCCATGGCTCAGGTCTGCGATGGGCTGTGTGCATCATTGAACGCGTCCGGGCCGCCTCACAAACTGCACTTGCCCTCATGCGTGAATTCACCGACGGCTCGGCCGCGATCGTACGGGGCGCGCTCGACGCGGGGTGCACGTTCTTCGCCGGATATCCGATCACGCCCGCCTCGCCCATTCTCATGCAGATGATGCGCGAACTCCCGAAGGTCAGCGGAGTGGCGGTCATGGGCGAGGACGAGATCGCTTCGATCGGAATGTGCATCGGCGCCACCCTGGCCGGGTCGCGCGCGATGACCGCGACCTCGGGGCCCGGCCTTTCCCTATACAGCGAGAATATCGGCCTCGCGATCATCGGCGAGGTTCCCCTGGTGATCGTCGACGTTCAGCGCCTCGGGCCCGCGACCGGCGGAGCCACCACGGTCGGGCAGGGAGACGTTCAGTTCGTCCGGTGGGGGACGGCGGGCGGATACCCCGTCATCGCGCTCGCTCCTTCGACGGTGGCGGAGTGCTACTCCCTCACCCGCCGCGCCTTCGACCTGGCCGAGCGGTTCCGATGTCCGGTGTTCCTCCTGACCGACAAGGAACTCAACATGACCACGACCACGGTCGAGGTGGAAGATTACGAGAAGCCGGAAGTGCGCACCCGCGCGCGGCTCCCCGCGACCGAGCCGCCTTACCGCTTCGTCCCGGCGGGCGAGGTGCCGCCTCTCGCGCAGTATGGCGGAGAGGGCGTCGTCCGTTTCACCGGCTCGACTCACGACGAGCGCGCATTGATCACGAAAGCTCCGGGAAAGGTCGCGCAGCTGAACGAGCACCTGCGCGCGAAGATCGAAGATCATGCAGGCGAAACGGAGTTCTGCGTTCACGATTCACAACCGGGAGCAACGACGCTGTTCGTCAGTTACGGGATCACGGCGGGCGCCATGCGCGAGGCGGTGGCCACTCTGAGAGAGTGCGGGATGTCGGTCTCGGCGCTGACCCTGCAAAGCCTCTGGCCCGTTCCAGAACGCGCCATACTGACGGCCCTTGAAGGCGTAAAGCGGGTGGTGGTGGCCGAGCTGAACCACGGGCAGTACCGGCGCGAAGTCGAGCGGCTCGCCGGGACGGCCGAGGTCATCGGTTTGAACCGGGTGGACGGCGAGTTGATCGCTCCGGAATCGTTCATGGAGGCGGCACGGTGAGCGTCTCGACCGTCGTACCGCTGTCGACCTTCCGCAACGAGACGCCGTACCCCTTCTGTCCAGGCTGCGGCCATCACGCGATCCTCGACCACCTGAACGCGGCGCTGCTCAGGCTGGACCTCGATCCAACCAAGGTCGTCCTCGTGACCGACATCGGCTGCTCGGGACTCTCCGACCAGTACTTCGCCAC
>CAZYEA010000388.1:0-3591 GCA_964646485.1 uncultured Acidobacteriota bacterium | reverse complement strand
GACGAACGCACCGTAATCGGTGATGTTCTTGACCACGCCGGTGAGGATCTTGCCCTCTTCGAGCACCTCGAGGGTCTGCTGCTTCTTGCCCGCGTTCTCCTCTTCAAGGACAGCCTTGCGGGAGAGGACGATGTTGCCGCGCTTCTTGTTGACCTTGATCACGCGCATCCGGATGTCCTGACCCTTCAAGGCATCGAGGTTGCGGACGGGACGGATGTCGATCTGGGAACCGGGGAGGAAAGCACGCACGCCGATATCGACGGCGAGGCCGCCCTTCACGCGATCGAGCACCTTGCCGGTGATGATGCGGCGCTCCTGGTAGGCGCGCTCGACGTCGTCCCACACCTTCATCTTCTCCGCCTTTTCGCGGGAGAGGACGATGTAGCCATCGCGGTCTTCGGTGCGCTCGATGAGGACGTCGACCTGGTCGCCGGGCTTGACCGTGACCTGGCCCGACTCGTCCTTGAACTCGTCGGCCGCGATCACGCCTTCCGACTTGTACCCCACGTCGACCACGATTATCTGCGGGGTCACGCGCAGGACGATGCCTCGCACCACCTCGCCCTCGGCCAGGTTCTTGAAGCTCACGTCATACATGTCGAGGAGACGTTCGTACTCCTCGGGGTCCATCGGTTTGGTGGCGTAGGGGTTCAGTTCGACATCGGACATGGAAAGGGTCAGGCCTCTTCTTCTCTTAGATTTTTCTTCCTCGTTCTCGGGGCGACGCCCACCAAAGTCTTTGGAGGAGCCCACTTTCGGGAAGCGCGTGATTCTACGCGGGGGTCGCGGGAGGCGTCAAGGAACGCGCCCGCCAAAGAAAGAGGGGGCCCCTTTGGGCCCCCTCGCACGACTCCGGACGGCTTCGGTCTAGAAGTCGAGACGGATGCCGAGCTGGAACAGACGCTGCTCGCCGCGCTGGAAGTCGCCGGCAAAGGTCGTAGGCGCGCCGAAACCTGTGGCGTTGAATTCCGTCGTGCCCGCCTTGTACGGCAGGCTCAGGTTGCCGATGAAACCACCTGGATTCTTCGCGTTCGTGACGTTGAAACCTTCCGCGATCACCTCGAAGCGAACGCTCTTGGTCAGGTTCACGAAACGGGACAGACGAAGGTCGAACTGCTTGAAGTCGGCGCCGCGCGCGGAATTGAGCGTGGTCACGCCGGTGGGCAGGTCGTAGTTCAAACCGTCGAGGTTGTTGTCGACCCCGGTGATGACGTTGTACGGCGTCTTCGACTTGTAGCGGAACACCGGGGAGACGCGGAAGCCTCCCGGAGCATTCCAGGTGCCGTTGATCGTGAAGCGGTGCCGGGCGTCGGTGCGCACCGGGCCCTCCTGGTTAGCCGCGAACGGATCGAAGGCGTTGAGGGCGTCGTACTCGCCGAACTCGTCAGTCGCGCGAAGGCTGGCGCTCGACTTCGAACTCGACAGCGAATACCACGCGGTGAAGTTCAGCTTGCCGCTGCGCTTCTTCAGGGCGACGTTGACGCCCTTGTAGTGGCTCACGCCCTCCATGAGGTCGACCCGGAAGTTCGAGGTTCCGGACTGGGGCAGAATCGCAGCGAAACGCCGGGGGGCAGTGGCCGCGCCCGTGCGCACGTTCAGGCGCACGCGGGTGCCGAGGTCCTGGCCGTGGGCGTACACGCCGTCGACTTCGACCGCGTAGTCCGAGCCCAACCGCTTCGAAAAGCCGAAGTTGGCCTGATCGGTGAACGGCTGCTTGGGCAGGGGGGTCGCCACGTGGCTCGGGAGCGGGGCGGAGGCGTTGGCCAGCTGGTTCGGAGGCAGAGGCTGGCCCACCTGGTAGAAGCTGCCATCGGCGTTGCGGATTCCCGTCGAGTTGGTGTTGCTGTAGACCGTGCCGAACGACGACTGGGCGCCGATGACCGCGAAGAGGATGTTCGCGTTCGTGTAGGCGAAGTCATAGTACCGGCCCAGGCCGCCGCGGAGGACCATGTCTCCGTCGGCCTTGTGGTCGTAGGTGAAGCCGAGGCGGGGCGCCACGTTGTTCTTGTCCTCCTTGGGATCCTTCCCGAAGTCCTCGAGGCCGATGCAGGGGCAGATGCTGCCGCTGAACTTGCCGGCCTTCGCGGCCGCGGTCATTTCGGCATAGATGATGTTCTTGCTCTGGTCGAAGGCGAAGCCGGTGACGAGGTCGTAGCGGACGCCCAGGTCGACGGTCAGCTTGTCGTTCACGCGCCAGCCGTCCTGGATGTAGGCGGCGTACTGGTTGTTGGGGATGCGGCCGACGCTGCCGCCGGCGCCCCCGATCGAGCCGTTCTTGGAAATGCTGGTGATCGGCGAATTGCGGTCGGCCCCGAGGTGCGTGTACTGGTACACCTGACCGGTCGAGAACGTGATGTCGAGGGTGGGCTCGTAGATGAAGCTCGCGCCCACGCGCAGGTCGTGCTTTCCCATGGTCCACGAGAAGTCGTCGCGGAACTGGTGCTTGTGCTGTTCGGTGGTCTGCGGGGTGTTGATGCTCTGTCCGATCGTGACTCCGCCCGGGAAACTCTCGTAGGGCAGATCCGAGTTGGCGGAGATGAAGTTCTTGAAGTACGAATACTGGTACACGAACTCGTTCAACCGGCCGCCCGAAAGCGCGCTGTTGAGGTTCACGTTCGCGGAGTGGAACTTGTTGGTGCTGATCCCCCACCCTTCGGGCGGCGTGTTCGGGCCGACGCCGTAGGGCTGCTCATTCTTGTCGTAGCCGTAGCGGACCGAGAGGTAGTTGTTCGGATTCAGCTGATGGTTGATCTTCGCCACAGCCATGTTCTCGGTGAAGGGAACGTTGAACACGCCGTCCTTCGCGGGGAACAGACCCTTGGTGCTGACCGACTGGGTGGTGTCCTGCTTGACCCGCTCGACCGACACGAAGAAGTGGGTCTTGTCCTTGACGATGGGACCGCCGAGGCTGCCTCCGAACTGGTTCTTGCGGTAGTTGCCCTTCGGGACCTTGTTGTTGATCTCGGTCTGGGTCAGGGAGTTGAGGCTCTTGTCGCGGAAGTACTCGAAGGCAGAGCCCTTGAAGTCGTTGGTGCCGCTCTTGGTCACCACCTTGATGGTGCCGCCATTGGCGCGGCCGGTGTCGGCCCGGAAACGCTGGGTCTCGAACTTGAACTCGCCGATGGAATCAAGCGGGAAGTTCTGGACCAGGCCGCCGACGGTGTCGTCGTTGTTATCGCCGCCGTCGATGAGGTAGTTGATGTTGCGGCCGCCGCCGCCCGCCACCTGGGGAGCGAACTGGGTGCTCTTGGTCGGGTCGGTGTGGTACCCGAGGCTCACGCCGGGAACGAGGGCCGCGAGGTTTCCGAACTGGCGGCCGTTCAGGGGCAGGTTCTCGATCTGGACCGCGGTGATGACTTCACCCACGCCCGAGTCCTTCGCATCGATGAGCGGCGCCTCGGCGGTGACCTCCACGTTCTCGACCTGGCCGGCCACGGCCATGCGGAAGGGAACCACGGTGGTCGACTCGACGTTCACCGAAGCTTTGCGCGCCTGGCCGGCAAACCCGGCGAGGGCGGCCTTGACGTCGTAGACGCCCACGGGAAGACCGGCGATGCGGTAGTTACCGGAGGCGTCGGTGGTGGCCGAGCG
>CAZYEA010000387.1:0-3600 GCA_964646485.1 uncultured Acidobacteriota bacterium | reverse complement strand
GCCATGGAGTACATCCGCAAGATCGACGCCATGGGCGGCATGGTGGCGGCGGTGGAGAAGGGCTTCCCCCAGCGCGAGATCGGCGAGGCCTCCTATCGCTTCCAGCAGTCGATGGAGCGGGGCGAGAAAATCGTGGTGGGGGTCAACGGCTACACCATGGAGGAGAAGCCGTTCGACATCCTCTACATCGATGAGACCACCGCGCGGGAACAGACTGCCCGGGTGGCCGCCCTCAAGAAGCGCCGCGACAACGACCGCGTCTCCAAAGCCCTCGCCGATCTGAAAGCGGGAGCGAAGGGCACCGCCAACCTCATGCCTCTCATCGTCGAGGCGAGCCGCGCTTACGCCACCATCGGCGAGATGTGCGACGCCCTGCGCGAGGTCTTCGGCGAGTACGAGGAATCGCCAACCTTCTGATCGTGAAGTGGGCGGCCGGAACTAGTCCTGCGCCATGCCGGTGATTCGACGCGGCGGGAGAGCGCCGGCGTGGGCCCAAAACCTCATGCTCGCCGGCCTGAGCGGTCTGGTCGGGCTCGGCGCGCTGGAGATCGGCGCGCGCATCGTCATCGCTCGGCGGCCCGTGATCACCACCGGCGAGCAGGGCATCTACAGCCAGTTCGACCCGGTGCTCGGCTGGCGGAACCGGCCCGGGGCCTCGGTCCGCTACAGCCGGCGCGACTATCAGACGAACGTCGCCATCAACTCGCTCGGGTTTCGCGACGTCGAGCGTTCGAGGGCGAAGGCGCCCGGGATCACGAGGGTCCTCGCCCTCGGCGACTCGTTCATCGAGGCCTATACCGTCGAACTCGAAGAGTCGGTATCGCGCCGCGCGGAGGTGGTCGCGCGCGCCGCAGGCTGCCCCGTCGAAGTGGTGAACGCCGGAGTGCATGGATATTCGACCGACCAGGAGGCCTTGTGGTACGCGCGCGAGGCTGAACCTCTGGGCGGGGAGGTCGTCCTCGTCTTCGCCTACTACAACGACGTCCTCAACAACATCCGCGGCAACTATTGGGGGTCGCCCAAGCCCCTCACCCAGGTGGTGAACGGCGAGATCCTGCCGATCAATCTCCCTCTGCCCGAACCTCCCCGCCCCGCCGAGTCCCCGGTCGTCCAGGCCAAGCCCAGGGCCCCGATCGAAGGCTCGGCCCTCCGCCAGCTTCTCCTCGAGCGGATTGTCCTGGGCGCTCCGAGGTTTCACGCCTGGCTCGCGCGCAACGGGGTGGTGGATCCGATCGTGCCCGAGGCCGTTCCCGATGAGCTTCGCGCCTACAAGGCCCGCGGCCAGCTCGCCGAATTCGACCGGGCCTGGGAGAACACGCGAGCGCTCTTCGGCGCGCTGGCAGACCGGATTCGCGCCCGTTCCGCCCGGCCGGTCCTCGTTTACATTCCCGCGCGTTTCGAGGTCAGCGATCGCGACTGGGATCTGACCATCCAGCGTTACGGCCTCGAGGCGAAGGCCTGGGACCGCACCCTCGTCCGCGAGCGGATCGAAGCGACCGCGGCCTTGAGCGGCTGGATGTTCCTCGATCTCACCCCCGCCCTCGCGGCGGCCAGCGGGCCGATTGGGGGAGAGGTCTACCTTCGCTATGACGGTCATTGGAACGCGCGGGGGCACGACGTGGCGGCGCGCGCCCTCGTGGATTTCCTTCGCGAGAAGAAGCTCGTCCCTTGCGGGGGGCGCGGATCCTTGTAAAACAAGGGGGCGTCACCCCGGCGCGCCTGGAGGCTCACCTATGAAACCCGCGCCCCTGTTCTTTCTCGGTTCGTTTGTCGTCCTCGGAGCTGTCCTCGGTTCGGCGCGCGTTCAGGCCACGGCGAAGACCGCGGCCGGGCTCAACCCTCCGATCGACCTCAGCGTCAGCGAAGGCACGTCGATGTCGGTGGCGGTCTCCCCCGACGGAGAGACCCTCGCCATCGACCTCCAGGGGAGCCTCTGGACCGTGCCCGCGAAGGGCGGCCCGGCCACGCGGATCACCGACCTCTTCAACGACGCCCGGCAACCGGTCTGGTCCCCAGACGGGAAGACCATCGCCTTCTTCGGTTACCGCGACGGTGGGTATGACCTGTGGGCCATCGATCCCGACGGCTCGAACCAGCGGAAGATCACCTGGGGCAACTTCGACGACCGCGAGCCCGCGTATTCGCACGACGGCACGCGTCTCGCGTTCTCGTCGGACCGCGGCGACCCGCTCGGCAGCGACTACAACATCTGGATCCTCGATCTTCGCAGCGGCGCGTTGCGGCAGATGACGAAGGACCCGGGCAACGACTACATGCCCACCTGGTCGCCCGACGACCGGGAGATCGCCTTCACCTCGACCCGCGAAAACACACAGTCGATCTTCGCGGTGGCCCTCCTCGATGGCGCCGAACGCCGCATCACCGATGGGAAGACTCGCGCGGACGCGCCCTCATGGGGCCCGGGCGGCGACCTCGTGTACCACGCCTCGGGCAACGGAACGAGCCGGCTCGAGCTTGCCGGAACGTCGCTCACCGGGACTGAGAACGCCTTCGCGTTCCGCGTTTCCTGGGTTTCGCCGACCGAGTTCGTCCACGTCTCCGACGGACGCATCCGAAGGCGCTCGATCACGAGCCCTCTCGCCGCGCCTCGAACCATCGAGTTCAGCGCGGCCCTCCAGGTCACCCGTCCCGAATACGTCCGCCGCAAGCGCGACTTCACCTCCACCACGCCGCGTCCGGCTCTCGGCATCGTCCGGCCGGTGATCTCCCCCGATGCGACGAAGGTCGCCTTCGCCGCCCTTGGCGACATCTACGTGATGCCCATCGGCGGACGGCCCGAGAACCTGACCCGGGACCGGTTCCTCGACACCGAGCCCGCCTGGTCGCCCGACGGCACGAAGCTCGCGTACTCCTCGGACAAGGGCGGGAATCTCCTGCAGCTCTGGATACGCGACCTCAAAACCGGTGAGGATCGTCAGATCACCCGCCTCGCCACCCAGCCCATGGGCGCCTCCTGGTCTCCTGATGGCTCGCGCATCGCGTTTCTCGAGGTCGACGGGATGTGGCGGCGCGCCGCGGTTTCGGTGGTGAAGGTGGCGAGCGGCAAGGTCACGAGGATCCACGACTCGCTCTTTGGTCCGGGCATGCCGACCTGGTCGCCCGACGGCCGGCGCGTGGCCGTGACCATGGTGGCGCCTTACTCCACGCGCTTCCGCGAAGGCACCAACCAGGTTCTCACCATGTCCGCGGAGGGCGGGGGAGACCGCTGGTTCGCCCCGGCGCCGAACCTCTCCATCGATTCCCGGGGCGGCTGCGGGCCGGAGTGGTCCAGGGACGGAACGAAGATGGCGATGATCTATGAGGGCGTCCTCGCGGTGGTGCCCGTCTCGCCCTCGGGCGAACCTCTCGGACCGCCGCGACATGTCACCACCGAGCAGGCTCATGCCCCCTCCTGGGCCGGCGACTCAAAACGCATCCTGTATCAGTCGATGGACCGGCTCCGGCTCATCGACATCGAGACCGGCGAGATCAAGGATGTCCCCGTCGACTTGAAATACACGCTCGACGTTCCGAAGGGCCGGACCCTGATCCACGCCGGCCGTCTCGTGGATGGAAAGAGCGAGACCGCGCGCGCGGACG
>CAZYEA010000386.1:0-3613 GCA_964646485.1 uncultured Acidobacteriota bacterium | reverse complement strand
GAAGGCCTCGTCCACCGGCAGGTCGCGCACGCTGTGAACGATGAACGAGGCGCCCGCGCGGGCCACCGCGGTCGCATCCTCGAGGTAGAAGAGGTGAACCGCGAGTCGCAGGCCGGCGGATCGGGCGCGTTCCAGAACCGCGCGCCAGACCGGCTCGGGCATCTTTCGGGTCGTGCCGAGGTTGTCGTCGACCCGGATCTTGATGAGGTCGGGCTTCAGCGCGATGACTTTGTCGGTGTCGGTCACTGCCGCTTCGGGAGTGGCCGCGGCGATGCTCGGTCCGGCGAGGAAGACCCGGGCGCGACCGGGCGACTTCAGGCTCTGCTCGGCGCGAAGGGCGAAGGCTTCCGCCTGATCGTCGCCGAGTGCGACTACGGTCGTGACTCCGTAGGCCGCGTAGGTCTTCAACTGGCGAACCAGATCGTCGCGCGTGTAGAACTGCGGCCCGCTCTCGAGGCCTCTCACTCCCGCGAGGTGCCCGTGCGCGTTCACGATCCCCGGCATGATTGTCTTTCCGCGCAGGTCGACGCGCGCGGCGCCTTCGGGGATCGAGACCGCGTCCGAGGGCCCCGCCTCGACGATGACGCCGTCGCGCACCACCACCGAGCCGTGCTCGATGACTCCGCCCCGGCCGTCGATGAGGCGCCCATCGACGAAAGCGGTGACCTGGGCTGCGGCCGGGAGCGGCGAAAGGAGCACAGCGGCGAAGAGCGCGAGCGAGGTGCGGAGCATCTTCGCAGTGTACCGAAAAGCCCGCGGGCGGCCATCCGCGCTCGCCTGCCTCGAGCCGCCATCGGCTTCATCGATTCGTCGATCTTCATCTTCGCGTGCCGCGTGGTCTGGCCGCCGAAAATGACCTTCGATACGTTGCCTTCCGTCCGGCGCGAACCGAAGGCCTGCCATTTGTCCTTGCATGTCGGCCAGGCGGCAAGAGGCGGCGCGGACCTGGAGGCTCCCTTCAGAGCCGGAGGAGTCCATGCCGGCCGTCTCGCGGGCGCCCTTGTTCGCAGCGCAGCGCTCCATCTCAGTTACGCAGCGAGCAGCCGAAGCCCTTCTCGTAAGCGGCGGTCGCGGTGGCGAGGCCAAGGCCGCTCGCCGTCACTTCGTCCGCGCCCACGTGAATCGAGATCAGCTTCCGAGCGAGGGGGTCGAGGTCCGTCTTGCAGCTTTCAAGCGTGCGGCCGCTGACCCACAGGCACGCGCACGTCTGCTGGGCGCTGTAGCCGGCGCCGGCGGCGAGCAGCGCGGAGACACGGAACCGCCTCCACGCTCCGGCCGCGGCCAGGAGGATCGCGAAGGCAACGAGGCCCAGGAGGAGAACGTTGCGCTGCCGTTTGGCTTTCACTACCATGCCGAAACGATGCTAGCGCGGATCAATCGGACCGCGGCCGCGGCCGGCCTGCTGATCGCCATGATCGGGGTCGCGCCGGCGGCGCTCGCACAGGGGAGTGCCGCGCCCACGAGTCTTCAACCACTCCCGCCCCAAGAGGAAGGCGTGCCCTGGCCGACCCTCACCTGGCCGGGCGGGCCGCTCCCAGACGGCGTCGCCGATCGACTCGACCGGGCGCTCGCGCTTGTCGGAGAGCGGGATAAGAAACTCGGAGAGACCCGCGCGGTCGTCGTGATCCATCACGGACGGCTGGTCGCCGAACGTTACGCTCCGGGTTTCGGACCCGACACTCCTCTCCTTTCGTGGTCGATGGCCAAGTCCGTGACCCACGCCCTCCTCGGCATCGCCGTCCGCAAGGGCCTCGTTGACATCGACAAGCCCATGGGCAACCCTCGCTGGAGCCCTGGCGATCCGCGCGCCGCGATTCCGTGGCGCCAGTGGATCAACATGACCGACGGGCAGGAGTATCACGAAATTGGTGTTGTCGACCCGACCCTCAACGACGCCGCGAGCATGCTGTACGGCCGCGGGCGGCGGGACGTCGGCGGATTTGCCGCGGCCCTGCCGCTGATTCACGCGCCGGGCACCCACTGGAACTACAACTCCGCGGGCATCAACCTGATCGCCGACGCCCTGACCCGGGTGTTGGCTCCGAACGCATCGCCAGCCGAGCGGCGCGCGCGCGTGGCCAGCGAACTGAGGGATGAACTCTTCGCGCCCATCGGGATGACCTCGGCCCAGCCTGAATTCGATCCCACCGGCATGTTCATCGGATCGGCGCTCGTCTACGCAACCGCGCGTGACTGGGCCCGCTTCGGTTTCCTTTACCTCCGGAACGGAGTGTGGGACGGAAGGCGCGTCCTGCCTGAAGGCTGGGTGGACTTCGCGCGCACGAAGACCCCGGCCGAGAACAGCGATGTCTATGGCGCGGGCTTCTGGGTGACCCCCACGGCCGGCCGGGGCAAGCCTCAGGTGGCGTTCGCGCCGGGCGGCCCCCGCGATATCTTTCTCGCCCAGGGCCACGAGGGTCAGGTCGTGGTGATCGTCCCTTCGAAGGACCTGGTGCTGGTGCGCCTCGGCCTCTTCGACGATTTTGTGGGCTGGGGCGCGCTTGGAGAGTGGGCGGTGGGGATCATCAACCTCTTTTAGAGCCGCTCGATCGGCTTTGTTCCCTGCTCTACTTTCTTGCCTTCCAATCCAAAAGCGCCTTTGCTTCGATTTCGGGGGTGATGGTGAAGCGCGGTTTGGCGCGCCGCTCCTCGGGCACCGTGGCCCACCATCCGAGCGTGTCTTTGACCGTCTCCGCCAACGGTCGGAACGCGAGTCCGGCCGCGACCGCCTTGCCGTTTTTGATGGTGGTGTGGCCGAGATCGTTCCCCTCGAGCATGATGAAAGGCACGGATTCCGGGATCTGATGCGCCTTGAGGAAGTCGTAGTCGTCGATCCACACCAGTCTCGAGGTGGAACCGAGCGCCTTCATTGCCTGATCGAGAAAGCTTCCCATGGTCAGCGTGTCGCGTGGTCCGGCGGCGTTGTAGGTTCCGCCGCGTTTCTCTTCGAGCAGTTTCAGGTAGAAGGCTACGAGGTCACGGACGTCGACGATCTGCACCGGGTCGGATTTCTTCCCCGGCGCCAGGGTCTCGCCGCCCCTGGCAAGCCGTTGCGGCCAATATGGGAAACGATCGCTCGTGTCGCCCGGACCGACGATGTACGTGGGCCGCACCACGATGGCTCCCTTGCCGAAGGCCGCGCGCGCGATCTCTTCGCATTGCGCCTTCTGCACGCCGAAACTCTCGGAGCCGTCCTTCGGGTCGACCATCGTGGTGTGGGGCATCGTGGTCTCGTCGAGACCACGCTTCAGGTACGGGTAGTACACGCCGGTCGAAGAGGTGAAGAGGTACTGTGCCGCCTTACCTTTGAGCAGATCGGTTGACATCCGAACGTACACAGGATTGGTGGCAGAGTCGTCGATCACCGCGTCCCAGGTCTAGCCCTCGAGCGATTGCAGTTGCCCGTTGCGATCGCCGATGAGCTGGACCACCTCGGGAGGCAGCTCAGGTTTGCGGCGACCCCGGGTGAAGGTCGTCACCTTGTGCCCTCGACTCACGGCCAGCCGCACCAGGTGCGGGCCGATGTAGCCGGTCCCGCCCAGGATGAGGATGTTCATCGGCGCTGGAGGAGCGCCCCAGGCGAGGCCTTCGAGGGCGCGGTGAGCGATCAGGG
>CAZYEA010000385.1:0-3615 GCA_964646485.1 uncultured Acidobacteriota bacterium | reverse complement strand
CGCGGTGCGTCTTCTCATCGACCCCGACAGCTACCTCACCGGACAGGTCCTCGTGGTCGACGGCGGGCTCACCCTGCGAAGGGACTGCTGAGCGGAGTTGACGCAAAAAGGCCCCGGCGACGAAACTACCCGGGTATGAAACAACTCCTCGGCCTCCTCTTCGTCTCGCTCGGCGCCGTCGCCTGCTCACGCGCCGGCGGGGCCGCGGTGGCCTCGGCCGCCACTCCCGACGCGGGGGCCAACCAGGTCGCGGCCAAAATCGGATCCCGCTCCTTGTCGAACGCGGAACTCGACACCCGCCTCAAGGACGACCTCGAGGCCCTCAAGGCCCGGGCCGCGGCGAGCGAAGAGCAGTTGCGGGCGCAGCTCGAGGACATCAAGGTCCAGGTCAAGGAGCAGGAATACAACCTCCGCAAGAAGGCGCTGGCCGAACTCCTCTACGACATCGAGGCCCAGTCGCGCGGCATCACCCGTGAAGTCCTCCTCACCCAGGAAATCACGGCCAAGGCGGCGGTGACGACCCAGGACACGGACGCCCTGTGGGAAGAGGTGAAGGCGCGGGCCAAGGGCGCCACCAAGGAACAGGTGCTTCCTCAGCTCAACCAGATGGCCGCGCAGCGCAAGGCCGAGACCCGCTCCTCCGCGTTTCAGCGCGAGCTGTTCAAGAAGCACAACGTTTCCTTCGTGGGACTCCAGCCCGCGCGCAAGACCGTGTCGGTGCCGGCCGACGCCCCGGTCATGGGCCCCGCCGACGCCCCCATCACCATCGTCGAGTTCACCGACTATCAGTGCCCCTACTGCCAGGCCGCCCAGCAGTACGTCGATCGCGTGATGGACGCTTACAAGGGCCAGGTGCGCCTCGTCTACCAGGAATTCCCCCTCGACTTCCATCCCCAGGCCAAGCCCGCCGGCCGCGCCGCCCGTTGCGCCGGCGAACAGGGCAAATTCTGGGAGATGCACACGGGGCTCCTCCGCACCCCCGGCACGTTCGACGAAGCCGATCTCAAGACCCGCGCGGCCGGCCTCGGCATCGACACCGCGAAGTTCGGCGCCTGCGTCACCTCGGACAAATATGACGGCGTGATCCAGAAGGCGGTGGAGAACGGCCGCTCGGTCGGCGTCTCCGGAACCCCCACCTTTTTCCTCAACGGCCGGTCCTTCTCCGGGGCCCAGCCCTTCGAAGTCTTCGAACGGATGATCGAAGAGGAACTCGCCATGGCCCCGGCCAGGGGCGCGAGCCGCTAGAAGCCCACGCCGTTGCCGAAGACGGAACCGCCTCGCAGCGTTTACAATCCGCGCGCCTCACCTCGCTGAAGAGGAGAGGGGCGCTTTTCGAGGACCAGGCGGCACAGGAGCTCACAAAGAGTTGGCACAACAGACAGACCTTCGGGCCTGGACGATCAAGGACGCGTCCGAGCTCTATAACGTGGACGGATGGGGTCGGGACTTCTTCTCCATCAACGAAACGGGCCACGTTCGGGTCACGCCCCAGGGCCCGGGGAAAGGCGCCATCGATCTCAAGGAGCTGGTCGAGGACCTGAAGAGCCGGGGCTGCAATCTGCCCATCCTCATCCGCTTCTCCGACATCCTGAAGTTCCGGATCGAGCAGCTCTTCGGGGCCTTCAGCGCCGCGATCTCGGAACACGACTACAAGGGACGCTTCCGGGGGGTCTACCCCATCAAGGTGAACCAGCAGCGTCACGTGGTCGAGGAACTCGTCGAATATGGCGCGCCCCACGGCCTCGGCATCGAGGCGGGGAGCAAACCCGAGCTGCTGGTGGCCCTCGCCCTCCACGAGAACTCCGACGCCTACATCCTGTGCAACGGCTACAAGGACAAGGCGTTCATCGAAACCGCCCTCCTCGCCCAGAAGCTCGGGCGCCAGGTCATCATCACCGTCGACCGCGCCCAGGAGATCGACACCATCATCGGATGCTCGCGCGAACTCGACGTGAGGCCGGTCATCGGAGTCCGCGCGCGCCTTTCCACCAAGGGTGCGGGCAAGTGGGTCGAGTCCACCGGCGATCGCTCCAAGTTCGGCCTCACCACCGGGGAGATGGTGGAGGCGGTGGAAAAGCTCCGGCACGAGGGCATGCTCGACTGCCTCCAGCTCCTGCACTTCCACATCGGTTCCCAGATCACCGCCATTCGCGCGATCCGCGACGCGATGCGCGAGGCCTCCCGCATCTTCGTCGAGCTGCACCTCATGGGCGCCAACATGCGCGTGATCGACTGCGGCGGGGGTCTCGGCGTCGACTACGACGGAAGCCAGACCAACTTCCACAGCTCGGTGAACTACTCCCTCGCCGAGTACGCCCGCGACATCGTGTCCGAGATCAGCGAGGCCTGCACGGCCAAGGGCGTGCCTCATCCCGACATCGTCACCGAATCCGGCCGAGCCCTGGTGGCTCACCATTCCGTCCTCGTATTCAACGTTCTCGGGTCGAACGAGATCCTCGCCGGCCAGGCCCCTGAGCTCGTGGGCGCCGACGAGCACCGCATCATCCAGCAGCTCTACGAGACCTATATCAACGTCTCGATGAAGAACTTCCAGGAGAGCTACCACGACGCCCTCCAGCTCAAGGAGGAGGCGGTGTCCGCCTTCACCCTAGGAGTGCTGGGTCTGCGCGAGCGCGCCCGGGTGGAGCAGCTGTTCTGGGCCCTGTGCGAGCGGATCCTCAAGATCGTCCGGGATCTTCCCTACGTGCCCGACGACCTCGAGTCTCTCGAAAAGCAGCTCTCCGACACCTATTACTGCAACTTCTCGCTCTTCCAGTCGATGCCCGACCACTGGGCGGTGAATCAGCTCTTCCCCGCTATGCCCATCGAGCGGCTCGACCAGCAACCCACGAGGCGCGCCATCCTGGCCGATCTCACCTGCGACAGCGACGGCAAGATCGACAAGTTCATCGACCTGCGCGACGTCAAGCACTTCCTCCCCCTCCACACCTTGAACGGCGAGCCGTACCACATCGCCACCTTCCTGGTGGGCGCCTACCAGGAAATCCTGGGCGACCTGCACAACCTCTTCGGCGACACCGACGCCGTCCACGTCAAGCTCACCGATGAGGGCTACAGCGTCCAGCACGTGGTCGAGGGCGACTCCGTCACCGAGGTTCTCTCCTACGTGCAGTACAACAAGGACGATCTCATCGCGCGGGTGCGCCGGGCGGTCGAGGTCGCCCTGCGCGAGAAACGCCTCACCATGGCCGAGTCGGGGCGCCTGATGAAGCGCTACGAGGAAGGCCTAGAGGGCTACACCTACCTGTCTTCGGAGGGCTAGACCATGGCCGAGAGTTCTTTCGACATCGTGAGCGAAATCGACCAGCAGGAAGTGAAGAACGCGGTCGCCCAGGCGCTCAAGGAAATCCAGACCCGCTACGACCTGAAGGACTCGAAGTCGAACATCGAGATCGGGGAAAAGGAATTCACCCTGACCTCGGTCGATGAGTACAAGCTCCGGGCGGTGCGGGACATCCTCGAGAGCAAGCTGATGAAGCGCGGCATCTCCATCAAGGCCCTCACCTACAAGGAACCCGAGGCGGCGCTCGGCGGCACGGTGCGCCAGAAGGTCGCGATGCAAAGCGGCATCCCCATCGAGAAGGCCCGCGAGAT
>CAZYEA010000384.1:3075-3636 GCA_964646485.1 uncultured Acidobacteriota bacterium | reverse complement strand
GGGATAGGGGTTCATACGAGCCCTCCAATGTTCGCCCTGAGCGATCGAACATGCTGTGTGACCCGTCTGGAGAGTCGCCCGGCACATGCCCAAGCCACGAACCCGCGATAATGACCCCCTGAATCCTCGCCCTTTCCCGGTGAAGCGCCATTTCAACAGACTGAAGATCGTCGCTACACGACTCGTTCGGCTGGGATGGCTCCTTGTCGCTTGCCGGCGTCGCGCCCAGCAGTGGAGGGCAGGAGTAATGCGCAAGAAGACGAACCGAGGAACCAGTGTCTCTCGAATAGCTCGGGAAGGCGGGGGAGAGCGCTTGGGCAAAGGAGTCGCCCCATAAGAGCAGAAAGGGTCCGGCACCCGTTGAACCGACTGAAAGGTTACATCCGAGAAGGGCTGTGTCGGTCTCACAAGGACGCACGGGGGCTCGCGCAAGCCTCGCTAGACTGGCTGCGTTTCTCGGTAACCGCTCCAACCGAGAGCTGCGAAGTTCGATCCAGACGCCAGCAAGAGCTATGAGTGCTGTCGCGGCCGCGCCCCACGCGAGAGCTCTACGGGGATTGG
>CAZYEA010000384.1:0-3065 GCA_964646485.1 uncultured Acidobacteriota bacterium | reverse complement strand
ATCCTGACCCGCATTGCGGGCGCCTCAATCCCAAGATGGGTAAGCACTCCAAGAGCAAGGCCCGCGACCAGAGCGCGGAACGGGATCGCCGACTCTTCTTGGAAAGTCGTCAGTCGATCCACCGCAAGCAACGGCCAATGCCAGAGGTACCACGCGTAGGAAATGCGGCCAAGGAAGACCATCGGTCGCGTACGGAGGAGGGATGATGCAAGGTTGGCTCCTTCCCCGAACGCGGCGACCAGGGCCGCTCCCAGAGTTACCATCAACCGAGACCGGAGCGGGTCCCCGGGCGCTTTGCCCCACAAGAGCACCCCTGCCACCAAGCCCGCGCCGAGCAAGGCGGCCCCCCCTCGGTATCGCCACGAAGACCACCGTGGAGACGCGGCGACACAGGCGCCGAGCCCGAGTTCCCATGCGCGGAACGGAAGGAGAAAGAACACGGCATCAGGCTCATGGGGAGAGAACCACCAGGCCCCAATCAGGCTAGGGACCAAAGTTGCGGAGAAGACAGTAGCAGCGCGACCAACCCGCAGAGCGATAAGACAGACCATGGGCCAGACCAAGTAGAACTGCTCTTCAACGGCCAAGGACCAGGTGTGCATCAGGACCTGTTGGTCCGCGGGCTCACCGCCATAGGCATAACCGCCGCGCCAAAGCGCGATGTTGTAATAGAACAAGGCCGCTCGGGTGAGCGCATTGCCAAAGAGCCTCTGGTCGACTAGCGGAGGAAGACAAGTGAGGGCCAAGACGGCGGACCCAGCCGCCATGGCCACAAAAGCTGGAGCCAGGCGGCGAATACGCCGAGCGTAAAACATCGACATCCACACCGCCCCAGTGGCCTCCCCTTCCCGCAGCAGCTGGCCCGTGATCAGGAAGCCCGAGATGACGAAGAACACATCGACGCCAAGGTAGCCTGCTTGAAAGCCTGGAACCCCTGCGTGGTAGAGGACAACCGACAGGATCGAAACGGCCCGAAGCCCATCGATTTCAGCCCGATATCCGTCGGATTGAGATGCCGACAAATCGAGCGTTGAACCCTTCCCAGCTGGCATGAGCGCAGCGACCGTCGTTACACCATGATCCTGCGGTAACGCCAGCACGCAGGAGATCGCCCTTCCCCCTCGCCCGCAACCGGGCCGCCGCAGCATCCGCCGCGAGACCGCAAGTCGCCTCCAGCCTGGACAAAGAGATCGCTTCGGTCCGAGACGAAACGTCGGGTCACTCGCGATGAATGGGTCGGTCTAGTCAACGGCTTCGGGACTTGCTCGGACGTCACGAGCGTATTCTTGCCCATCCGCAGGCTGCCGCGCCGGTTTTCGGGAGCGCTGGGTCGGCTCGGGCGCTCGCAGGCCGACCTACGAGTGTCTCGGGTCCGAGTCGTGGAGGGCGGCGAGGGCGTCTATGGCTTCGCGGTTGGTGTGGTCGAGAGCGAGGACGCGGCCGAACGAGTCGATGGCCTTGGCCGCGAGGCCGGCGCTCCAGTAGATGCGGCCGAGAGCGGCGTGCACCGCGATCACCTGCGGTTCGTTTCGGGCGAGGTCTTCGAGGTTCTGTTGGGCCGCGCGCAGGAGCGCGGGGTTCATGGCCTGGGTCTCGCCGATCATGATCCGGATGGTCGTCGCCTCGGGCGTGCCCTGGGCGAGCTCCTGCGCGGTGGCCAGGGCCTGAAGGGCTTCCCAGATGCGGGACTCCCCGATCAGCTTTCGTGCCTTGCTCACCTCGTCCGCGACCGTGGTGGTCGGCCTCGGAGCGGCGGCCGTAGGCCGGGCGGCATGAGCGGTGTTGGAACGGGCGGAGTGAGCGGTGGTGGTGTGGGTGGGGCCGCTCGAGCGGGGAGGGACCGGGGTGTGGCGATGGGGATCGGAGACCACAGGACTCGGACCTGAGCCCACGGCGGGAGCGTGAGGGCCGGAGCCTTTGGGTGCGCGACGATGAGTCTTGTCCGTTCCCACCAGCCGATCTGGCGCGCGATTGTCCAGGAACTCGATGCCCACTCTCGTGATGTGGTCGGTTCCGCGATTCACGTTTCGCACAATGGCCCCGGTCGCAAAGCCGCCGGCGACCTCGACGACCTTTACCTTGTCGCCCTTCTCCAGGTCCGACCAACTCGTGAGGATCCGCATGCCGCTCCTCGACAGGTCGTGGGCTACGGTTCGCTCTTCTTTTTGCGGCTGGTCGCCGGGGCCAAGCTTCTTGATGACCACGTCGGTCGGGAGATAGATCCGCTCTTCTTTCCGCGCGTCCTTCTGGCCGGGCTTCCACGCGGGAACTTCGGCGGCCTGGGGGGCCGCGGCGGGCGCGGGTGCCGGGGGATGAGCCACCGCCAACTCCCTCAGGGCCTGGGCAAATTCCTGGGCGGAGGGATAGCGGTCGGCGGCGGCCTTGGCCAGAGCGCGGCGCAAGACGGGCACGAAACGCCGAGGCACCCGGGATCCGGGCTCCGCGTCGAACACCGGCAGGTCCTGGATCTGCTTGAAGAGGGTGGCCATCGGGGTCGCCCCCTTGATCGGCAGCTCCCCGGTGAAGAGTTCGAAGGCCAGAATGCCCAGGGCGTAAACGTCGCTGCGGAAATCCAGGGGGTCGCCCTTGCACTGCTCGGGACTCATGTACTCAGGGGTGCCGAACGCCTCGCCCGCCGCAGTCTGGCCCTGAGAGAGCAGATCTTTGGCGATGCCGAAATCGACGAGCCGGACCACCCCTCGCTCGTCGCGGTTTGCGTTCGCGGTCTTGAGGTCGCGGTGAAGTATTCCCACATCGTGGATCGCCTGCAGGCCGGAAGCAATCTGCAGAATCGCGGAGAGGGCGTCGGCCTCAGGCAGTCCATGCGGGTGCTGCTTGAGCGTTTTTTGGAGGTCCTGGCCGGTCAGGATCTCCATGGAGATGTACCCGAGCGGACCCTCCTCGCCGTAGTCGTGGATGCGGCACACGTTCGGATGGGAGACCTTGCGGGCGAGCTTGATCTCGCCGCGGAAACGCCTCACCGCGTCGGCGTTGGCGGAGAGGTCGGTGCGCAGGACCTTGATCGCGACCTCTTCTTCGAGGAGGCGGTCGAAAGCCTGGTACAC
>CAZYEA010000383.1:2200-3670 GCA_964646485.1 uncultured Acidobacteriota bacterium | reverse complement strand
TGCAGAAGAGTTCCGCACCGGCGATCCCTATCGCGACGAGATCGCGGCGGTCGACGCGTCGCTCGGGACTCTGCTCGCGGCCTGGGACGCGCGGCCGGGCGGCGGTGTCGTGGTGGTCACCTCGGACCATGGAGAAGCTTTCGGGGAACACGGGGAGTGGAGCCACAGCCTGTTCGTGTACGACACCACCCTCCACGTCCCCCTCATCGTGAGAGGAGCGGGTTTCGAGCCGGGTACGCGAAACCGGAAAGTCGTCGGCTTGACCGACGTCGGCGCCACCATTCTCGAAGCCGCGGGGGTCAAGGGTGGCGCCTTTCCCGGCCTCTCCCTCGCCACTGCCCTCGTTCCGGGCGCCGTCGATCGCCCGCTGTATGCGGAGACTCTCGCTCCTCGACTCGACTTCGGCTGGAGCGACCTGCGGGCGTGGCGCGAGGGAGGAGAGAAGTGGATCCGCGCTCCGAAGCCCGAGTTGTATGCGGTGAACTCGGATCCCGCGGAGTCTACGAACCAGGTCGCCACGAATCCGTCGAGGGCCCGAGCCCTCGACGCGGCACTCAGCCGGGCTCTTGCTGCTACCGGAGAAAAGAGCGCGGAGAGGCCGCGGGATTCCGAAAGTACCGAGCGCTTGCGTTCGCTTGGTTACGTGCAGGGCCCCGGAGGGCGGGGAAGCGGGGCCGATCCCAAGGACCGGTTGGAGGTCGCGCGGAGGATCGCGTCCGCCTCGGGCCCTTTCGCGGATTGGGCTCAGGCGATCCGCGAGTACCGCGCCCTCGTTCGCCTCGATCCGGAGAATCCGCTCTTGAACCTGCGCCTTGCCGACGCCTTGCTCCGGTCCGGCGAGCCTCGGGCCTCGCTCGCCTTCTTCGCCCGCGTGGTGGCGTCGGCCCCGATCTCCGTGGACCCGTACGTCGGCTACGCGACGGCTCTCGCCCAGCTCGATCGACTGAAGGATGCCCGCCGGGTCCTCGAACAGGGCGGGCGCCTCGAACCCGGGAATGGCCAGATTCATTACAACCTCGGCGAAATCGCGCGCGTCGAAGGACGCCTCGACGAGGCTCGACGGGAGTACGAAGCGGCCCGATCGGACCCCGTGACCTCGACGCGTGCTCAGGCGCGGCTTCTGGAGATTCGGTGAAGCGGCCCCTCCTCGCCGCCCTGGTCTCGGCCCTCGCGATGTCGGGAGGGTGTGACCGGCGGCCTGTCTCTCCGCCCAGTCTCCTGCTCGTGACCATCGACACCCTGCGCGCCGATCGAGTGGGAGCGTACGGTTCCTCCGCAGGCCTCACCCCCGCACTCGATCGCCTCGCTGACTCCGGCTGGCTCTTCGAGAACGCGGCGGCGGCCGCGCCTCTCACCCTCCCTTCGCATGCGACCCTCCTCTCCGGCCTCGATCCGTTTCACCATGGCGTCCGCAACAACGGCGCGTACGTGTTTCCTTCGGGACCACCCACTCTCGCCACGCTTCTGAAG
>CAZYEA010000383.1:0-2190 GCA_964646485.1 uncultured Acidobacteriota bacterium | reverse complement strand
TCCCGCGGATACGTGACCGGCGCCTTCGTCGCCGCGGTGGTGCTCGATCGGCGGTACGGCCTCGCCCGAGGGTTCGACGTGTACGACGACGCAATCCTCCGCGCCTCGTCCGGGCGCAGCGTGCTCGAATCGGAACGCGCCTGCGACAGCGTGGTCGCAAACGCCACCGCCTGGGTTCAGTCGCAGACCGCGCCCTTCTTCGCGTGGGTCCACTTTTACGAGCCCCATGCGCCCTATGCCCCTCCGGAGGATCTCTTGAAGGCGCATCCCGGACAGCCCTACGAGGCCGAGGTGGCAGCGGCCGACCGATGTCTCGCGCGCATGCTCGCGGTCGCTCAGGCCGCGCGGAAGGAAAGTGTGGTCACGGCCGTGGTGAGCGATCATGGGGAGGGGCTCGGCGATCACGGTGAAGCGGCACACGGGCTCTTCCTTTATCAGTCGACGCTGCGCGTTCCACTCGTGATCGCGGGCCCGGGAGTGCCTCTGGGCAAGCGAACCGAAAGCCTCGCGCGCGGCGTCGACCTGCTTCCCACGCTCCTCGCCATTCTGGGGGCGCCCATTCCAGACGGGATCGACGGGCGGAATCTCGCGGACGGCGCGGCTCGGGAGGCGTACGCGGAAACCGACTATCCGAAAGGCTTCGGCTGGGCTCCGTTGCGCTCGTGGCGCCTCGGAAATCTGAAGTTGATCGAAGCACCCGAGGCCGAGTTGTACGACCTCGGTTCAGATCCAAAGGAAGAACGGAACCTCGCGAGGTCCCGGCCGCAGGATATGGAGCGTCTGCGAGGCGTACTGCGCTCCGCGTTGAAGACCGAAGTCCGCATCGATGCCGGCCGGGTCGATGCGGGGACGGAGGAGCGGCTGCGGTCGCTCGGCTACGTTGCAGGTTCGCCGTCCGCACCTGAGCCTGAAGGTCAGGCCAAAGATCCCAAGACCGCCCTGCCCCTCTTCCGTGACTTCGAGCGGGCCATGGAAGACGAGTCCCGTGGCGACCTTGAAGGCTCGGCGCGCATTCTCAAAAGCCTCGTCGCCCGCGACCCCGGGAGTGTCACCTTTCGTCGCTTGCTGGCAATAGCCCTGCGGCGAACGGGAAGGCTCGACGAGGCCGCGCGAGTACTCGGCGACGCCCAAAAAATCGATCCGCGGAACGCTTCGCTGGCCCACGACCTGGCGCTCGTGCTGGCCGAACAGGGGAACCAGATTCAAGCAATTGAAGCGGACGGGCGCGCGATTGCGCTCGATCCTGCCTTCGTCGATGCCCTGAACCACCTCGCCGCACTCCATGCCTCGCGTGGCGAGACCGCGAAGGGTAGAGAAGCCGCCGACCGGGCGGTGGCCCTCGATCCCAACAACGCCCGGGCCTGGAGCAACCGGGGTAACCTGGCCCGAGACCAGGGCCAGAAGGACGAAGCCCTCAAGAGCTATGAACGCTCGCTCGCCCTCGACCCCGGCCTCGTCGAGGCTCAGAACGGCCTTGGAATACTCGCGGTCGAAGGAGGCCGTTTTGACGAGGCTGCCCAGAGGTTCGAGGCGGTTCTGGCCCTCGACCCGCAGTTCGACGAAGCCCGCCTCAATCTGGCGGTGGTCGAGGTTCAGCGGGGCCAACCCGATCGCGCGAGGGAACTCGCTATCGCGATCGCCAAAGGCGCCCGGGATCGAACCCTCCGCGCGAAGGCCGCTGCCTTTCTGCGCGACCTGCAATCAGCGGCGCGCTGAGCCCAAAACACCCCCCAGGGTGTGATCCCGAGGACGAGGATTCAGGGTCGGCAGTTCTATGGATTGGAATTCATATTCAACGCAATGGAAACCAATTCGTTGAATGATGAAATTTCGTGGACGAATGCCGTTGATATGGCTAGACTTATAGGCACACTCGGGGCGGCGATCGAGTGGCCTGCGTCTTGCTGCAACTGGACGCGACCTTGACGGACCTTGAATCCGTCAGCCATCCGGCTCGGAGAGCCGCCCCTTTACCCAGGAGAACACACTTGACCCATCGTTTCCGATATCTGGCCGCGGCGCTTGCGCTTGTCATGGCCTCCTTCTCGCCCGCCTTCGCGCAGGGCACCAACGGCCTGATCGAAGGTACGGCCCTCGACGCGCAGGGCCTGGCCCTGCCCGGCGTGGTGGTGACCGCCACCCACACCAGCACCGGATTCGCGCGCTCGGCCACCACCGACGCCTCCGGTA
>CAZYEA010000382.1:0-3690 GCA_964646485.1 uncultured Acidobacteriota bacterium | reverse complement strand
CGATCGCGCCGAAGTCTGCGTCCTCATGGTCTCCGCCGAAGAAGGCATGCGCGAGATGGACGCGACTATCGCGGGCCTGGTTGAGGACTCGAGCCGCGCCGTGGTTGTCGCCGTCAACAAGTGGGACCTCGCGAAGTCTCTCGAAAAAACCGCGGCGCAGATGCGCGAGGAGTTCTCGTATCGCATCAAGTTCCTCGAGTACGCGCCGGTGGTCCTCGTTTCCGCGAAGACCGGCATGGGGCGGAAGGACCTGTTCACCGCCATCGACAAGGCCCGTGTGGAATGGTCTCGCCGCGTGCCGACCGGTCCGCTGAACCGCTGCCTGCAGAATGCGGTGGCCCGAAACCCGATCAGGTTCAAGAAGGGCGCCGACGGCGTCAATCTGCTCTATGCCGCGCAGATCCGCGTGGAGCCGCCCACGTTCACGTTGTCGGTCAATCGCGAAGGCGAGTTGCACTTCTCGTCGGAGCGGTTCCTGGTCAACTGCCTGAGGAAGGAATTCGGCTTCGAGGGTTCTCCGATCCGGATCTGGCTGCGCGTTCGGCGCTCTAGATCGGGACCGCAGTCGTTCAAGATGCGGAAGGCCGTTCCGAGGCCGAGAACCGATGGTAAACCCAGCAGCGGCAAGGACATGACACCTGAAGGCTCAAGTGAGTTCGAGTCCCCGAAAACTCGGATTGACAAGAGAAGACCCCGGCGTTCATAATCTCGTTGAATTGCACCGGCCTAAAGCGCTGATGTAATGAATTTTTCTCAACGCTTTCACCCGGACACGCAACCCTTGTTCCCAGGTTAGGGAGTCTTCGTTTGACAAAGGCAGACATCGCTCGCGCCGTGTACGAACGCCACGGCGGCCTGTCCAGTCGCGAAGCGGCGCGCCTTGTGGATACCTTCTTTCAGCTCCTTCGCGAGCGCCTGATCCGGGGCGAAAAGGTTCAGATCACCGGTTTCGGGACGTTCCTCGTAAAGACCCGACGCGAGCGGCGCGGGAGGAACCCGAAGACCGGCGACATCATCGCCATCCGGTCGCGCAAGTCGATTTTCTTCAGGTCTTCGCCCCAGGTTGAAGCCGCCGCCGCCGTTTCCTCGGAAGCCGCCGTGTGATGAACAAGCGAGTCTGAGGTCCAATGGTCGAACGGAAGATTCCAAACAAGCTGTTCTTCAAGATCGGCGAAGTTTGTGAACTCACGGACATTCAGCCGTACGTCCTGCGCTACTGGGAAACGGAATTCCCGACTCTGGCTCCGGCCAAGAACTCTTCCGGACAGCGCATCTACCGCCGCCGCGATATCGAAACCGTGATCCGGATCAAGGAGCTTCTCTACGGAGAAGGCTTCACCGTCGCGGGTGCACGCAAGAAGATCGAGCAGGAGCAGGCGGGTCGGGTCGATACCCCGGTGTCGCCGGCCGTCCTCGATCAGGCGTTTGAAGGGGCCGAGCCCGACACGAAGATCGGCCCCACTCCTTCCGCGGCCGCCATTCGCGCGGCCATGGCCCACCCGCCGACCTCGAGCGAGCCCGCGGTAGCTCGTGACGACAAGACTCGGGCGATCCTGCAGGAAGTGAAGGAAGAGCTGAAGGCTCTTCTCAAGGTCCTCGATCGGAAATAGTCGGGCGAAGACGTTGCTCGCCGCCGAAAAAGGTCGAAGCGGACAGCCAATCGCTGGTAGACTCCGCCGCTCTTACGTTGACGTACATCGGGATGTAGCGCAGCCTGGATAGCGCACCTGCTTGGGGTGCAGGGGGTCGGAGGTTCAAATCCTCCCATCCCGACCATTTTTTAGCTGGGGGGCGTTGAACGGACCCGCCCCCCAGACCCCCGTCGCTTCGGCCCAAGTGAATTGGGCCTTCGCTCCCTTGCCGGGCGTGAGGGTTGAACGGACCCGCCCCCTGAGACCCCCGTCGCTTCGGCCCAAGTGAATTGGGCCTTCGCTCCCTTGCCGGGCGTGAGGGTTGAACGGCCCCGCCCCCTGAGACCCTCGGGGACTTCGCTGCCAGATGAAAGCCCGTCATCGCGAGGGACCAGGGCGTTTTCTCTTGGACCGAAGCGATCTCTGCGGCCTGCGGCGGGCCCGACTTCGTCAGGTGGCCGAAGGCCCTTCGGTCAGGGTTTCGGCGAAGGTGACGAGGGCGTGGGCGTCGGCGAAGTTGCTGGCGAGGCCCAGGGAGACTCGCACCGCCCCCGTGGCTTTGGCATCGATGCACAACCGAAGGTCGTCTTTCGTCATCCTTGGACTCGCGGCGAAGCATTTCTCCAGTTCGCCCCGTGACAGACCGAGGGCAAGCTCACCGGCGCCGGGATTGCAGAAGCAGCCCGAGCGCAGCGAGATCTTCCGCTCGGCCGCGCGGCGCTCGACCTCTCGGTGGTCGATAATCCGATTCGAGGAGTCGTAGAAGTTGAAGGCCAGCGTGCCCCCGCGGCCTTCTTTGTGCGGGGGACCATAAAGGCGGATGAGCGGTCTTCCATTCGCGTGCTTGAGGTCGAGCAGCCGTTCGATCATCCATCCCGTCAAGAGGAGAACCCTTTCGTGCACGCGGTCGAGGCCGGCTGCCTCCATCACGTCGAGGCCCAGCTCGACCGCAGGGATGTTGGCGAAGTCGAGGGTGCCGTCCTCGAAGCCGGCCGCCCCGCTGCTGAAGACGAAGCGGTCGGCCTGCACCGAAGCGGTCTCGATGGTCCCCCCGGCGAACCAGGGGCGATGGAGCTTGAGCAGGGCGGAATGGCGGGCGATCAGGGCGCCCACCCCGGTCGGGTAACCGAACATCTTGTAAAAGGAGAGGGCCACGAAGTCGGGGTGGAAACGGGACAGGTCCAGCCGGTTGGTGGGCACGTAGGCCGCGGCGTCGAGAAGGACATCGAAGCCCTTCGACTGCGCCCTCTCGATCCACTCGAGGGGATGCTGGACTCCGGAGAAATTCGACTGGGCCGGATAGGCAAACAGATTGTGTCCGCCGGATCCGGCGGCCTCGAAGTGGCTGTCCAGGATCGCTTCGTCCACCCGCAATTCCGGCGGGATCATGGGCACGTACACGGTGCGCGCGCCCCGCAGGCGGTCGAACTCACGAATGCCGTTCACCGAATTGTGATTGTCGAAGGTCAGCAGAAAGAGATCCCCGGGGCCGAAAGGGTAGGACTCGCCCACGAGTTTCAAGGCGTGGCTCGCGTTCGCGGTGAACACCACCGCGTACTCCCGCGGATCCGCCCGGAAGAATTCGAGAACACGCTTGCGGCACCGCTCCACCTGTGAAGTGGCGAGGCGGGAAGCGGGACTGTCCGAGTGAGGGTTGCCGAGGACCTCGCCGAGCAGGGCCGCCTGGTGACGCTCGATCTGCGACGCGGCGTACAAGCCGCTCCCCGTGTAGTCGACGTAGACCTGCTCCTGGGCGTCCAGACGCGCGAACTCGCGTTCACGGAGGAGGTCCAGAGCCGTGGTCTTCGCGTACGTGGGCTGGGCGGTCAGGAAGGCCCGGTATGCCTCGGACAGGTCGGAGGCCACGTTCATATGCGCCGGATGGTCTCGCGGCTCGAGGGGCACGCTGACTATTCGAGAAGGCTCCGCAACATCCAGGCGGTCTTTTCGTGCACCTGCATGCGCTGAGTGAGGAGGTCGCAGGTGGGCTGGTCACTGGCGGCCTCCGCGAGCTTGAACACTTCGCCCTGCCAGTCGGCATCGGGGGCCTTCAGCAGGC
>CAZYEA010000381.1:0-3725 GCA_964646485.1 uncultured Acidobacteriota bacterium | reverse complement strand
ATCCGAGGTCAAAACGCCCTCGACGCTCCCGCCCGTTCGCAGGTGAATTACGTCTTCGTTGGTGCTGCCGACGAGCGCAAAAACCGCGAGAAGGCCAAACCCGAGTGTCCGGAATCGATGATTCATTGAAGCCTCATTGAGTCGCAAGTCCAGCCAAGCCAGACTATGCCACGATTCAAGCAAATCATGTGCCCGACTAAACCTCCCGGGGGTTCGGGCTGTCTTACTCTTCGACGGGCTGGATCAGCCCGAACAGGAGCTATAAGTCCAATGAAAAGTTCAATTTTCATCAATTCCCTCAGCGCCGCCCTGCTGCTTTCGCCTGTCCTCGTTTCCGCCCAGCCCCCAGACCCCGCCCAGAATCGCCCGAATGCCGAGCGGCCGGGTGTTCCCCCTGCCGCGGGCAGGGGCCCCGCAGCGGGTCAGGGGATGATGCGACGCGGCGGCGAGGCCGGCGGGCCGATGCAGCCCGGTCCCATGCAGCGGCGCCAGGCTCTGAAGGCCGAGTTGGGACTGACCGAAGCGCAGCAGGCGGACCTCCGAAAGGCTGCGGAGGGCGCCAAGCGCGACCGGCTCCGCAAGACCACCGACCTGAAGATCGCGAAGATGGACCTTCGTTCCCTCCTCCGCGCCGACAAGGTGGACGAGAAGGCGGTGGCGGCGAAGCTCGCCGAGGCGCAGGCGGCCGAAGGCGCGCTCATGAAGCTGCGAGTCGACACCGTGCTCGCCATGAAGCGCATCCTCACCCCCGACCAGCAGAAGAAGCTCGAGCAGATGCGCGCCGCCCGAAGAGGGGGGCGCATGGGCCAGCGCATGAAGATGCGTGGTCAGAACCGCGGAATGATGATGAACCGGATGCGCGGCATGAATGGCGCCCGTCCCATGGGCCAGGGCGGTATGCCGGGCATGGGTCCGGGAATGCGAGACCAGGACCCCGACCTTGACCTCGACCTCGACCAGGACCTCGAAGACGACCTCGGGCAAGGAGGCGTCCGCTAGTCGGGCCTTAAGGCGTCGCCTGGTGAGAGAGAATCTCCGATGATTGCGTCAACCGAGACCGCGTTCAGAGGCTTTGCCATGACGCGCCCGCTCGTCGATTCCAAAGACGACGCGCGCGACGCGGCGCGGGCCGAGGAACGCGCGGCCATCGAGGCCTGTCTTTCGGGAGACGTGTCCGCCTTCGACGCTCTCGTCCTGCGCCATCAGAAGTCCGTGCATCGGGTCTGCTACCGATTCACCGGAAACAGCGAGGACGCCGCCGACCTCACCCAGGAGGTCTTCGTGAAGGCCTACCGCTCGCTCCCGAAATTCCGGGGAACGAGCGCTTTCTCGACCTGGCTCTACCGCATCGCGGTGAACGCGTGCCTGTCGTTCAAGGCCTCGCGTAAGAACCAGGCCGAGGAGTGGGACGAGGATCACGATGTGGTGGCCGAGGGTCCCTCCGCGGAGGAGTCGCTCGACTCCCGTCTCAATGCCGCGACCCTGCGCAAGGCCCTCGACACGCTTCCCGAGAAACAGCGACTGACCGTGATCATGAAGGTCCTCGAGGAGCGCACCCACGCCGAGGTGGCCGAGATTCTCGGGTCCAATGTCGGTACAGTAAAGGCAAATCTGTTCTTCGCCATTCGCAACCTCCGCAAGCACCTCGGCAGCGTGCGGGACGCGGCACTTGGGGTCGCGGCCGTTTCCGCAGAGCGGGGAAAGGAGCCGTCCCGGTCATGAACACTCACTCTCATCTGTCCCCTGAGGAAATATTCGAGGCCGTGAGCGCGGGCGAGCCCGCCCTCGCCCTCTCCGGCTGTCCGTCGTGCCAGGCCGAGGCGTCTTCGATCTCGGCTCTCCTCGCAGGCCTCCGTCGGGCCGACGCGGAACTCGCGACCACCACGGAATGGGACGACCTGCTTCTGCGCCGTCGCATCCGCGAGGCGGTGGCGAAGGAAAGGCCTCACGGCCGCTCCATCTTCGATCGGTTCGTGATCCTGAAGCCGGCTCTGGTGTCCGCCCTGGTGGCGAGCCTCGCGCTCGTGGCCTGGAACCCGCTATCGCATGTCGCGGAACCGCGGATCAAGACCGCGTCTCTGGGCCCGGCCGCTTCGGGTCGCATTCCGGCCTGGACGCCCTTGCCCGAAGAGTCCGAGGACGAAGGCCTCGCGATCCTCGCCGAGTGGACGCCCAACGAAGACGAAGTGGCGATCGCAAGGTGCCATTTCTCGTGCCTTTCCGGCCTCAGCGATCACGAGGAAGAGAATCTTTTTCACGACGTGAGCCAGGCCGGCGCCCGGTCTCCTCTTACTGAAGCCAGCCCCCTATGAACAGACGACTCGATCTTCGCGGCCTCACCCCGCTCCTCCTCAGTTGCGCCCTCGCGGCCTCGGGGAGTCCCGCGCGCGCCGATGACCAGGCCGGGTCACAGGCTCAGCCCCAGGCGACGCCCAAGGCCCCGAAGGGCGAGAGGGCGCGAGCCCGCACCGAGGGCGGCGAAGCTCCCACCGGCCACGTCCCCGAACTCCGCGACGAGACCTTCCGGCTGATGGACGCCTACCTGATCAGCAACCTGCAGGAAAGCGTCGGCCTTACCGACGAGCAGTTCGCGAAGGCCATGCCTCTGGTGAAGAGGCTTCAGACCGACCGGCGAGACTTCGCGAAGCGCCGCATGCAGGCGCTGCGGCAGTTGAGGAAGACCCTTCTGTCCGGCTCCGCCACCGAAGCCTCGGTGGCAGACCTGCTCAAGGAAGTAAAGAACGTGAGCACCGAAGAGCGGGCGGCCACCGTCCACAACACCGACGCCCTCGACGCCGTGCTGACGCCCCTGCAGCAGGCGAAATTCCGGGTCTTCGAGGCGGAGGTCGACATCCGTCTTCGTCACCTGCTCGCCCGAAGCCAGGACAGGGATCGCTCGCCGAATCGCTGAGCCTAGGCAGACAGGGCAGAACCCCCTCTGCTCGCAAGTCGCTTTTTAGCATCGGCTTAGAGCCTGAGAGCCGGAGGCTCAGGTTCCCGCGTGTTAAACTCCGACGCCTTCGCGGCCGGTAGTTTCCGCCTCGCCGCGCCAGCAAGCTCCCCGGTTCGCGCCGCGCCCATGACCCAATCGACGATCCATTCGCCCCTCACCGAGATCGCTCCGCAGGACGTCCATCAGGTGGTCGGCCGCCATCTGCTCGTGGACGCCTTCGATTTTGTCTTCGACCTCGACAAGAGCCAGGGGGCCTGGATCCACGATGGGCGCAGCGGGCGCAAGCTGCTGGACTTCATGACCTTCATCGCCTCCTCGCCCATCGGGTATCACCACGCGAAGACGGACGATGCGGACTTCAAGGCAAGGCTTCTCAAGGCCGCCCAGGTGAAGCCCTCCCTCTCCGATATCTACACGGTCGAGTACGCGAGCTTCCTCGAGACCTTCGCCCGCGTGGCCATGCCGAAGTACATGCCCCACGCCTTCTTCATCGAGGGCGGAACCCTCGCGGTGGAGAACACTCTCAAGGTCGCCATGGACTACAAGGTCCGTCAGAACTGGCGCTTCGGAGGGGACCGGTCGAAAGAACGGGGACAGCAGATCGTCCACTTCAAGGAAGCCTTCCACGGTCGCTCGGGCTACTGCCTCTCGCTCACCAACACGGATCCCAACAAGGTGGCCCTCTTCCCCAAGTTCGACTGGCCACGTATTCATAATCCAAAGTTGCGTTTCCCGTTGAATGATGAAGTGCTGCATGATGTCATTGCATCAG
>CAZYEA010000380.1:0-3737 GCA_964646485.1 uncultured Acidobacteriota bacterium | reverse complement strand
CCGGACTCTGCTAAAAAGACCCCACCCGCGTGCCGATTACCCGACCCGAACTCCGCCAAATCAAGGAAGGAAGCAACATGAAATCAGGCTTACCCAAAGCAGCAGCACTTGCCGCCGGCGTGCTCATCATCAGTTGTTCTCAGGGGCCAACCGCTCCCACCGCGGCCCCGGCGGCAGCCAAGGTCGCGGATGGCGGCGACGGGCGCGTCGGCAGCGCTGCCGCGGGGGACGTCAAGAACGGCCCGATCGAAATTGATCTCGTGCGGGTGGCGCAGGGAGATTCCATTCCTGCCTTCTACGCAAACGCGGGAGGCCAATACACGGTCAGGCCGAATCGTGAATTGGAGATCTACGTGCAGATCTGGAGGTCGGACCGAGTCCTGGCCGAGGTGCCGCGACTGATCATCAACTGGGGCGTCGGCGAGAAGGACAACCTGCACTGCGGGCCCTGCCGTCTCAGCCACACCTATGCGGTCGAAGGCAAGTACACCGTGACCGTCACCATGGACGATCGGGTTGGAGGAGTGACCCAACGGACCTTCGTGCTGGATGTTCAGAACGCCCCGGTCGGCGGCGGCGCCCCCGTCACCCAATCCTTTTCCTACTCGGGCGGCCCGGTGGCTATCCCGGATTCCCCGGGCGCGAACGTAGCCGGTGTGGCCGCTGCGGCGCCGATCACCGTTTCAGGTCTTGCCGGAGTCGTCACGAAAGTCACCGTCAGCATCGACGGCACCGCGTGCAACGCGAACATCGGTTCGACCACGGTGGGAATCGACCATACCTTCGTCAATGACCTGGTGATCACCCTGCGCTCGCCATCCAATACGGACGTGGTCATCATCAACCGCACGGACGGTGGGGGCAACAATCTCTGCCAGGTTCTCCTCGGCGACGGCCTTGGCGCGAGCATTCAGACCGCGCTGACCGCGCAGGCCCCATTCACGGGTTCGTGGGCGCCCAACTCGCCTCTCTCCGCGTTCGCGGGCGAACCGGCCAACGGAGTCTGGACCCTGCTGGCGACCGACTTCTTCTCTGCCGACACCGGCACTATTCGCGCCTGGACGGTCACCATCACGGCCGGAAGCTAGGGCTGGAGCCCAGCCGAAAACAAGCCGGGCCGATGGCCTCGTTGGGCAGCCGTCGACCCGGCGCCTTGCCGCCGCGTGCAGCGGCGAGGCGATGGACCCGCGCTCGCCTGGTGAACTACGGCGAAAGCACCTCGGCTTTTCCGTCACCTCCGTGGCCTCGAAGGGCGTTGTCGCAGGAACGGCGGGGGGCCGCTCCGCGCGATCATCCAGGACCGCGGAGGCCAGACCGCGATCGTAGTGGACCTCGGAATCCCAAGGATTCTAGGCCGAGGTTCAACGGCGACCCCGTACCGATATTTTAAGCCCGCGCCGGGGGCTTGCTTCCAGACCCCCCCTTTGGCGCACACTGCGCGTCTTTCTCGAGGGGGGCGATGCGATGACTCGACATTCGGTGGTGATTGCCGGAGGCGGGCCGACCGGCCTGATGCTGGCGGCGGAGTTGAGACTGGCGGGAGTGGACGCACTGATCATCGAACGCTTCCCGACGCGCGACCGGCCCGGCTCTCGCGGCCTCGGGATGCACGCGCGGACGATCGAGATCCTCGACCAGCGCGGAGTCGCCGATCGTTTCGTCTCGCAGGGCGAGACCAATCCAACCGTCGGCTTTCACACCCTGCCGATGAGCCTCAGCGACTTCCCCTCACGGCACAACTACACGCTGGGACTCGTACAGAAGCGCAGCGAGCAGATCCTTGCGGGGTGGGTTCTCGATGAACTGAGGGCGCCTATTCAATACGGAGTCGAGGTGACGGGCTTCGCGCAGGACGAGGCGGGCGTGGATGTCCATCTGTCCGACGGCCGCAGCCTTCGCGCGGCCTATCTCGTCGGGTGCGATGGAGGTCGCAGCGTGATTCGCAAGAGCGCGGGCATCGAGTTCCCGGGCAGCGATCCGACGAAGAGCTGGCTGATCGCCGAGGCGCACGTTCGTGAAGAGCCCGCGTGGGGTTTCAAGGAGACCGAAACCGGCAACCACGGGATCGGGAAGCTGGGCGAGGACGGGAAGACCATCCGCACCGTTCTGGTCGAGGCAGAGTTGAAGACCGCGAGCGACCCGACTCTCGATGAGGTCAAAGCGGCGCTCGTGTCGGTGTTCGGAAGCGACTACGGAATTCACAGCCCGATCTGGATTTCACGCTTCACCGACATGACGCGCCAGGCTGCGAGGTATCGCAAAGGCCGCGTGCTTCTCGCGGGCGACGCGGCGCACGTGCATCCCCCGATGGGCGGCCAGGGCCTGAACCTCGGCATGCAGGACGCCATGAACCTCGGCTGGAAGCTGGCCCAGGTGGCGAAGGGCGATTCGTCCGAGAGTCTGCTGGACACGTATCAGACCGAGCGTCATCCCGTCGCCGCCCGCGCCCTGCGGACCACGATGGTTCACGTCGCCCTGAGCCGCCCGGACGAGCGAACCAAAGCGGTAGTTGCGATGCTCGGGGAGCTCGTAAGGATGGATGAACCGCGCAAAGCGCTGGCCGGAGATATGACCGGGCTCGGCATTCGCTACGAGCTTGGTGAAGGCCATCCTCTGCTCGGCCGGCGCATGCCTGATCTTGATGTGATCACGAGCGGCGGATCGGTTCGCGTCTTCTCGCTGCTCCATCAGGCGCGGCCGGTGTTGCTCAACTTCAAAGCACCCGGCAGTATCGACATCGGGGCGTGGGCAGATCGCGTTCAGCTGGTCGATGCGAAGTACGGCGGGACCTGGGAGATTCCGGTTATCGGAGTGGTGCCCGCTCCCCCCGCGGTCCTGATTCGACCTGACGGGTACGTCGCGTGGGCTGGGGATCAGGGCCAGAGCGGGCTCGTCGACGCGCTGTCGAGGTGGTTTGAGACGTCGCTGCGGCAAAGAAACAGCTAGCCCGCGAGTTCCCGTTTCTCCTTGAGCGCGGCCGCGTGGTGGGGGTCGATCGCGAGAGCCGCGTCGAAGGCTTCGAGCGCGCGCGCGGTGTCGCCCAGGATCGCGAAGGCCAGTCCGCGATCGTAATGGACGTCGGGGTCGTTCGGGGCGACCTCGAGAGCCACGTCGAACAGACTGAGCGCCTCATCCGCCTGATCGAGTTGGGTGAGGGCCTTCCCCTTCCACCGGAAGCCATCGGGCTTGCCCGAAGCAGCGTTGATCGCCCGGTCGAAGAACTCGAGGGCGGCCTCGGCTCGACCGGCTTTCATGGACACGCAACCCAGGCCCAGCCAGCCAAGGTACCCACGCGGACCCGGAAACCCGCCCGTCGCCTCGAAGGCGGCGATCATCTGCCTCCCCTGGTCGACGAGAGCGGACTCGGTCTCGTTGTGCTGCGCGATTTCGACGAGATCCATGGCGGAACGACAGGCCTCTTTCGCCTTACCTTCCTCTTGCTCCATCAGGGCCTTGTTGAGCCAGAAAGGCAAGGAATCGGGAGAAGCCTCGAGGGCCTTCACGATGGTGCGCGCGGCGTCCTCGCGCCGACCCAGCTTGAACAGGGCAGATGCGCGCGTGTTGAGAGCCTCGCCGTTCCGGGGTTCCGTGCTCAGCAACCGGTCGATCGTGTTGAGCGCGTCCTCGAACCTTCCAGCGTCCAGATGTTCCGACGCCTTGAGGGCGAGGGCGGCCGGGTCGGCGTCGGGGGCGGGCGGAGGCGCCGGGGCTGCGGGGGGGGGCGGGCTCGGAGGGGG
>CAZYEA010000379.1:0-3750 GCA_964646485.1 uncultured Acidobacteriota bacterium | reverse complement strand
CCAGATCGAAGTGGCCGACCCCAAAACGACGCTGACCGTCCTTCGTATCGTCAATGAGCCCCATCATCGTCGGATAGGTCGACGCGAAGATCCGACCCTCCCCGTGCTTCTCGGTCACAAGGTTCACGGGAGCGGAGTCGGGGAGATGAGCCTTGAAGGCATTGATGGCTTGGTTCACCAGCGCAACCCGGTCGGCGAGGAACAGAACCCTCTTGGCCCAATTGCATCGCATCAGGAGGTCGCACAGCGCGATGACAGTGCGCGTCTTCCCCGCGCCTGTCGCCATGACCAGCAAAGCCTTGCGCTCGTGGTCGCTCTCGAACGCCTCCCCGATGCGCCGGATCGCGCGGCTCTGGTAGAAGCGCTCGACGATGTCGAGGTTGATCGACGCCGTGGCAAGGCTCTTTCGGCTTGCGCGCCGCTGAATGGCGAGCTCCAGTTCCGCTTTCTTGTAGAAGCCCTGCACGGCGCGAGGGGGATAGTTCACATCATCCCAAAGCCAGTGGTCGTAGCCGTTGGAGTAGAAGATCAACGGACGCTGTCCGAACTGCTGCTCGAGGCAGTCGGCGTAGAGCTTGGCCTGCTGCTGGCCCACCCGCGAATCGCGCCGCGTCCGCTTCGCCTCAACCACGGCCAGCGGCTTCCCATCGTCTCCCCAAAGGACGTAGTCGACGAAGCCCTTGTTCTCCTTGTTCGGCATGCCCGAGACTTCAAACTCTCGGTCCCGCTTCTGGTCGAGCGGCCAGCCCGCCTCCTTCAGCAATAGGTCGATGAAGAAGTCGCGCGTCGCCGCCTCGGAGTAATCATGCGCGTCCGGCTGCGCGGCAGCAGCCTTCCGCGCCTCCGCAACCGCGGCGCGGAGGCGATTAAGTTCTTCATCCAGTGCCGCCTTCTCTGCAAGGACCGAGGAGAGCTTCTCGTCACGCTCACGCAATTCCGCGCCAAGCTTCTGGAGTTCCTCGGCAGTCTGCCGGGGAATAGGCGCGGTCCTCGGCAACGCGCCCTCGTCAAAAGCCAAGCCAGGGGCTGGCTTCGCGCCGCGCGCATACGTGCGCGCGAGCCAGTAGGCGACATGGAACAACTCGCGCGTCGCGGTCACGGCATCGAGTAGTTGAATCGGCCGTGGGCTATGAACCGCCTGATTCCCCAGCGTATTGATGACGCGGGCCTTGTTGAAGATCGCTTCGCCCGCGGCAGCCTTGAAGGTAGGTTCGTGGATCAGCGCACTGAGGTTGTCCTGATACGGCAAGCGGAGTGAGCCATCCGCCTTGAACACCCATCCCACCGCAATTTCAAGCGCCCGCCGCGCATAGAAGCATGAGGCGCGGGGATCCGGGTGTGTCGCCGCTGCGGCCCTCGACGCCGCATCGTAGACGGCCGGCCACTCAGCCTGCAGAAACCCGAAGGAATTCACGCAGTCGCCCCGGCTGCCCATTGGTCCAAGGCGTCAGGCTTCGTCAGGATTCAGAGAAAGCGGCATCTGACGCGGATCCCCCAGTCGTCGCGCCGAGAAGCCGTCCTTCAGAAGAACCACCTCGGTCTGGATACTCCCTGCAGTTCGAAGGCGAGCCGCGAGCCGGGCAAGCGTGTTCTCGTCCTCGGTCAAGACGATCCCAATCTCATCCTCGGCAGCTTGCGCGATGATCTTGAGATCGTTCATGACGATCTTCCGACCTTCCTCCTGGGCCGTCGTGCCGCGAAGCACCTTGAACAAGCTGGCCGCTCGAATCGCATGCGGGAGGTTGTAGGGCTGAATCCGGAAGTTCTGAAGAGGCAAGTCGGTGATCGGCTGTCCAACTTCGAATTCGCCAGCAGCCACCACCGAGATCCACATCGGGATCTGCTGCTGCAGACAGTGGCGAAAATAATCGACCGCAGCGGTGTGTCCGGGTCTCGTCGGGTCTGCGAACGAAATGAGGAAACTCGTATCGAGGGACACTTGCAGCATGCTTACGTGTTGCCCCGCAGCGCCTCAACCCAGGCCGATGCTGGTCCCGTTGTCCCCCACGCCTCCTTGCCCCGCTTCCACAGGGCCTGGAGCGCGCCTTCATCAGCCTCGATAGTGGTCGGGAGGAACTCAACCAGACGGATGTTTCTGAGCCCCTTCGTCTTGAGGTGTTGCTCCGCTTGAACGCGGAGAGTTCGCTCCTTGTAGAGCTGATTCTCCTTCTCCGCGCCAAGCTGCTGCTCCGATGCATTGACCCGAAGGGACTCGCTTGAATCTGTGAGGACGATATGGACGTTGGGGTTCTGCTTGCCACCCATGTTCACAACCCTGCCGACCAGGTATCGCTCGACTGCAACCCACGCGTTCTCACTTCGGTGCTGAAGCTGTCCGCTCGCGGAAATCTCCAATGGCCCCGGGCTTCCCTCGGATCCGATCGCATATCTCCGACTGGTCGATCGCTGGGCGCGCTTCTGCCACAGTTCAATCACGGCCGCGCGCGGTGGCTGAATCACATCCAGGTCGCCCGTCGCCGCGAGTGCGCGCAGATCAGCATCCACGCTGGCCGCCATGATAAGGCTGATGAGCGCGCCGACCTTCAGCGAGCCGTCCTCGATGCGAACCTGAGAATCCGAAAGACTCTCTCCCGGAGAGTCGCCCTTGATCAGCTTCTCAACTTCTTCCAGAAAGCCACGGAGCGTGGGCAGGTCCACGTTGGCCGGAGAAATCGGCCGACCACCCACCGTGTCGTGGAGGAAGAAGTCGAATCGTTTGAGGTTGTCTGGCATCGTCGGATCACTCAGCCTGGCGCTCATTATTCACTATTCCGAGCCTCCCCCGAAAGCCGCGCACTCCCGGAGTCAGGAGGGCCCGGCGACCCGTTGTTCACTCGGGGAGGAAACCGAGCACGTTCATTGACTTAGGAAGGGCGCCCAATCGAAAGCGATGGCTTTCGCTGTCTCCGCAAGCCACCAGGTCTTCCACTCGTCATTCGTCGCACCGAAGCCATGGGACTCAGGGTAGCCCGAACTCGGTTCCCAAGTCCCCTTGTTGACGATGAGCCCGGCGATCTTGGGGACGCCTGCCAGCTTGGTCCATTCATTGAGTTCCGTTAACCCCTCCCGCTGGAGCCTTCGGCCGGCGTACATGGAGGACGACTTGCGCCCGAGCCGCTCGAGCGCTTCCGAGTAGGGCATGAACGTGGTCGGGTCACCGGGTTTGAACCGGCCCTGCTTAATGTCGGCGTTCAGCACCATCAGGAGCCTGCGCCCGTCGTGTCCCAGGCGAGCCATCGGACTCAGGCGCCTCCGGGGCGCGTGGTGACGCAGACGTCGAGCTTGCGATGCAAGAGGGAAATCAACGACAGGTAGTCAGCAGCGTCATCCTCGCCCTGCCATAGAACCTTGGGTTCGTGGGCCAGGGGGTTCCGCACGGCACCAAAGCAGCCTTTCAACAACAGGGCAAAGCCTTTGTGCTCCGACCGCTCCGTTTCAGTGCAGAGGGCGTTGAAGGCGAGCAGAGGTTTCTCGATGGAAAAGACCTGGTCAATCAGCGCCGCGCCGTCTCCGTGCGCCTTCGACATATCTCGAATCCGCTGAGCAAGGCCCTTCGCTGCCTCGAAGACCGCGTGGAAATAGTTGTCCTGCATCAGTTCGGGTCGGCAGTACCTGAGAACCTCTGCGTGGATGGTTCGGCCTTGGAACTTGGACCTGATCGTTCGCACCCGCACCTCGGCCTCGTCCAGGGTCCGGACCTTGTCAATCCGCCGAAACCGTCCGTCCTTTCCGTACTCCAGCCCCGAGAAT
>CAZYEA010000378.1:0-3754 GCA_964646485.1 uncultured Acidobacteriota bacterium | reverse complement strand
GAGATTCAATGCGGGACTCCTTTCAAGAGGAACGGCCCAAGCGCCGTCCTCACCCCAAAGGACGGCGCGTGCCTCCGCGCGTGGAGTCCCGCCCTCTTACGCCTGAAGCGTAGCAACCGCCGTGACCGACACTCGGAGCCGCGGCGTCGCGCGCGAGCGGAGGTCGTACGCGTACTCGTGGGCGTACTCGTCCTCGGTCGTAGAAGCCCGCGGACCGATCAGCCTGGTTCGCGGATCATCAACTACGGCCGAGTACGAGCAGGAGCACGAGTACGAGTACGTGGGGATCACCGCGGCCACGGGACTATCCCCATACAGAAAACTGAATAGGGCCGCGATTCATTTGCAAGAAGCGATTGCCCCTCTCAGGTGGCGGGCGTAGATTGCCCGCAGCCCGCACCCGCGATTCGCGATCGACCCGCACGTTTCCTCGAACCATAGGCAGGAGTCGCGCGTCCAAACCTTCAACCCCGGGGGAAGACCTTATGGACAAATGGCTTCAGGATTTTCGCTACGCCCTGCGACGGCTGGCCAAAGCACCCGCCTTCACCACCGTCGCCGTCCTCTCCCTCGCCCTCGGCATCGGGGCCAACACCGCGATCTTCACGGTCATCAACGCGGTGTTCCTGCATCCCCTCGCCATCGAGGAACCCTCGCGCGTGGTGGAACTGTTCACCCGCGATAACCGCACCGTGCAGACCGGCAACTTCACCCTCACCCCCAGCTCGATCCAGAACTTCGAGGATTACCGCGACCAGAGCACGTCGTTCTCGGGCCTCGCCGCCTATTTCAACACCGGCCTTCAATGGACGCACGACGGCGAAACCACGGGCATTGGCGCAGTCATGGCCACCGCGAACTACTTCGACGTCCTCGGGGTCAAGCCCGTGCTCGGCCGCGCCTTCACTCAAGACGAAGACATCAAGAGCGCGTCGCCGGTGGCGGTGGTGAGCCACAGCCTGTGGCAGACGAAGTTCAACCGCGACCCCGGCCTCGTGGGCCGAACCCTCACCCTCAACGGGCTCCCCTTCACCGTGATCGGGGTTGCCCCCGAAGGATTCAAGGGAACGTTCTCGCTGGCCGGGGCCGACCGGATATGGATTCCCCTCGGAATGAAGGACCAGATTCTGAACGGGCAGATCAAGGAGCTGATCACGAGCCGGCGCTTTCGATGGCTGAACATCGCGGGCCGGTTGAAGCCGGGAGTCACCCTGGCCCAGGCTCAGGCCGCTACCTCGACCATCGCTTTGAGCCTCGAGAAGACCTATCCAGACGCCAACCGCGGAAGAACCATGGAACTGGCGCTCGAAACCCAGGCCGCCCTCGGCATCAACCAGAGGCCTCAGTTCGTGCGCGCCGGCACGGTCTTGATGGTGGTGGTGGGCCTCGTGCTGCTGATCGCCTGCGTCAATCTCGCGAACCTGCTGCTCGCCCAGGCCGCGCGCCGCGAGCGCGAAATCAGCATCCGCGCCACCATGGGGGCGAGCCGCGGAAGGCTCATTCGGCAGCTCCTCATCGAGAGCGTCACTCTCTCGATGGTCGGCGGCGCGGTCGGCCTCGTGGTCGCCTTCTGGTCGCGCAACGCCTTGTGGTCCTTCCGTCCGCCTTTCCTCGGCAACGCGTCGATCGACTTGAGCTTCGACCCCCGGGTCCTGGGCTTCACGCTTCTGATCTCCCTGCTGACCGGTCTCATCTTCGGCGCCGTCCCCGCGATCCGGGTCTCGCAGACGCAATTGAGCGAGGTGCTGAAGGCGGCGGGACGAAGCGGGGCCTCGGGAGTCGGGCACAACCGGATGCGCGCCGCCCTGGTGGCGGCCGAGGTGGCTCTCGCCACCGTGGCCCTGATCGGGTCGGGCCTCTTCCTGAGGAGCATGCAGGCGGCGCAGGACATGGAGCTCGGCTTCGATTCGAAGCACGTCGGCTTCGTCTTCCTGAATCCGGGCGGTCAGAAGTACGAAACCGCGCAGGGCCGCCAGTTCTATCAGGACGCGCTCGAGAAGGCGCGAGCGGTTCCGGACGTCGAGGCCGCCTCGGTCGCCTCCATCGTCCCCGTGGTTGGAGGGGGCGGCGTGCTCCTGACCACGTTCCCCGAAGGTCAGGGCGAGGGTTCGTCGTTCAAGGGCGCCCTGATCGCGTACAACGACATCACCCCGGGCTACTTCGATTCCCTCAGAATCCCGCTCGCGAGCGGACGCGATTTCACCGACTTCGACAATGAGCGGGGAACCCTCGTCGCGATCGTCAATCAAGCCGCGGCCCGGCAGCTTTTCGGCGCCGAGGACGCGGTCTCCAAGCGGTTCACCATCGTGAGCCATCCCGAAACCCTGTACGAGGTGGTGGCGGTCGCGAAGGATTCCGTGATCAACAACGTCGGCGAGGATCCGACGCCGATGATCTATCGCCCGATGGGGCAGGAATACGCCCCCGGCGCGGCCCTGATCGTGCGGACGAAGGGCGAGCCCGGTGCGCGGCTCGCCGCGGTGCGCGACCAGGTGCAGACCCTAGACAAGAACATGCCGATCCGGAACACCGGCACCATCCAGGAGCAGATCGTGCAGGGCCTGTGGGCCTCACGCATGGGCGCGGCTCTGCTCAGCATCTTCGGCGGCCTGGCCCTCGTCCTGGCCGTGATCGGCATCTACGGGGTCATGTCGTATTCGGTCTCCCAGCGCACCCAGGAAATCGGCATCCGCATGGCCTTAGGCGCCCAGGCCGGGGATGTGCGGCGCTTCGTTTTGTGGCAGGGCATGGTGCCGGCCCTGATTGGAGCGGTGACCGGCGTCGCGGCCGCGGTGGCCCTCGGACAGCCGATCGCGAATCTTCTGTACGGCGTAAGGCCCCACGATCCCCTCACCGTGGGCGTGGTCTCGGCGGTGTTGGGCGCGGTGGCCCTTGCCGCCTGTTACGTTCCCGCGCGGGCGGCCACCAGGGTCGATCCCCTGGTGGCTCTGCGTTACGAGTAAGCCCGGCCCGAAGCGCGGCGCTCAGGCCTGCCGGTCGCGGGGGGCTGACCGTTTCGCGGGGTGAAACCGGAGGAAGAGATCGCTAGGGCCGGGGAATGCCCCCCCTCTATGCTGTTCGCCCTTCATGGAGACATCAATGACCGCTCGATCTTTTGCCACTTCTCTCGCCCTGGCCCTCGCGGCCTCGGCTACCTTCGCCCAGGCCCCGGTGGAACTGAAAGTGGGCGACCTCGCCCCCTCCTTCAAGCTCCCGGCCTCCGACGGCAAGACCTACAGCCTCGCCGACTACAAAGGCAAGAGCGCTGTGGTCGTAGCCTGGTTCCCCAAAGCCTTTACCCAGGGCTGCACCATCGAGTGCAAGTCGCTGGCCGAGCATGGCGACATGGTCAAGGCCTACAAGGCCGCCTACTTCATGGCGAGCGTCGACCCCGTCGAAGGAGAACAGGGCAACAAGGCGTTCGCAGAAACCCACAAAGCCGACTTCCCGCTCCTCTCCGACCCCACCAAGGAAGTGGCGGCCGCCTACGGCGTGCTGAGCCCGCGCGGATTCGCGAATCGCTGGACCTTCTACATCGGCGTCGATGGCAAGATCACTTACATCGAGAAGGCGGTGAAGCCCGCCACGTCCGCCGAGGACATGGCCGCGAAGCTCGGCGAACTCGGCACGCCGAAGAAGTAGAAACCCTATCCGAGCGAAATCGCCCTCGCTTCGCGCACGCCCGGGATCTTCCGCAGCGCGTCCAGGACGGTTGGGGGCACCACCGCATCGACCTCGATCAGCATGACCGCGC
>CAZYEA010000377.1:0-3807 GCA_964646485.1 uncultured Acidobacteriota bacterium | reverse complement strand
CGCGCGCACCGGGCGACTTCCATCCTTTCCGGCAGGTGACCGGCGAGGGTGTGTTCCAGGTGCCGGTGGGTCCCGTGCATGCGGGGGTGATCGAGCCCGGACATTTCCGCTTCGGGGTGGCCGGCGAACCCGTCCTGTATCTCCAGCTCCGGCTGTTCTACGTGCACAAGGGCATCGAGAAGCGCTTCGAGCGGCTGCCCTTCCGGCAGGGCCTGTTCCTCGCCGAGTCGATCTCCGGCGACACCACGGTCGGTCACGCCCTCGCTTACGCTCACGCGATCGAGCGCCTGGCCGGAGTCGAAGCCCCCGCCCGCGCCCGCGCCCTGCGCGTAGTGCTGTTGGAGCTGGAGCGCCTCTACAACCACACCGCGGACATCGGGTCCCTCGCGACCGATGTGGCCTTCACCGTCCCCGCGAGCCGGGCCCAGGCTTTGCGCGAGGGTCTCGTCCGCATCCAGGACCGGCTCTTCGGAACCCGGCTGCTGCGCGGCGTCATAGCCCTTGGCGGAGTCGCGCGCGATCTCTCCCCTCAAGCCTGCGACTCGCTTCGCGAGCACCTCCTCGGTTTCGAGAAGGAATTCGATCACCTCATCGACACCCTCGTGAGCGCGGGGTCGTTCACCGATCGGGTGGATGGCACGGGCACGCTCACGAAGCAGGCCGCCCAGGACCTGGGCATCGGCGGCATGGCCGCGCGCGCTTCCGGAGTTGAGGGCGACCTGCGCCGCGATCTTCCCGGCGACGCGTATGACGGCCTCCGCTTCGAAGTACCGGTGGAGGAAGGGGGCGACGCACGGGCAAGGTTCATGGTGCGCGCCCGCGAGGCGGAGCAATCCCTGATGATCCTGCGTCAGGTGCTCGGCTCATTGCCCGACTCGCCGCTCGTCGCTCCCCTGCCTGCGCAACTGCCCCCCATGGCCTCGGCCCTCGGCTGGGTGGAAGGCTGGCGCGGGCCCTGCACGCACTGGGTGGCCACCAACGAACGGGGTGAGATCGCGCGGGTCAAGGTGACCGACCCGAGCTTCCTGAACTGGCCGGGTCTGGTTCAGGCCGTGCCCGGGAACATCATTCCGGACTTCCCGGTCATCAACAAGAGCTTCAACCTTTCGTATTCGGGAAACGACCGCTAAGCCAACAAGGACAAGGATGCTCGGAATTCTCACGAAGGCGCTCAAGGTCGGGGTGGTCACCGAACCCGATCCGTTCGGGACGGCCGCGTCGTTCGGCTTCCCCACCATCGATTTCGCCCGCTGCACGGCATGCGGCGACTGTGCGCGCGCCTGCCCGACGAGCGCCATTGAGACCAAGACCACCGAGCCGACCCGAAGCACGCTCTCGTTGTCCTACGCCGCCTGCATCCAGTGCCGGGCCTGCGTGACCGCCTGTCCTGAAAAGGCGGTCGGCGTCTCCACCGGCATCGAGGTCGCCGCCTTCTCTCGCGAGCAGCTGGCCCGAAAGGCGTCTTTCGACGTCGATCCGCAGACCGGCCGGGGCACGCTGCGAGAACTGGAGGTCGTCCCGGGGCTTTCCCTGGCCGAATCAGCCGAGCGCTTGCGAGAACGCATCCGCGGCCGCCTGGGCCGATCCCTCCACGTGCGACAGGTGGACGCGGGCAGCTGCAACGGGTGCGAACTCGAAATCGCCGCCGCGACGAATCCGATCTACGACCTGGAACGCTTCGGTATTCACATGGTGGCGAGCCCGCGACACGCGGATGTCCTCCTCGTCACCGGCCCGGTCACCCGGAACATGGAGATCGCCCTTCGCAGGACCTATGAAGCAGCACCCGAGCCGCGGATCGTGGTGGCGGTAGGAGCCTGCGGCTGCAGCGGCGGCATATTCGGGGAAGGCACGTATGCCTCGATCGGCGGCATCGACCGCGTGCTTCCGGTGGATGTCTACATTCCGGGCTGTCCTCCACGACCCCAGGCCATCCTGAACGGACTGCTGGTGGCCATGGGCCTGCGCGAAGCGCGCGTCTGAACGGGGACGCGACCGAGCCGCTGTGCTGAGAACCGATTCCCATCAAAGGACGCTCGCCCAGAACCGGCAGCTCGCCTGGACCCTCGCCTATGTCGCGGGGGCGGTGAACGCCGGAGGGTTCCTGGCCATCGGCTGGTACACCAGCCACATGACGGGAATCCTCTCCACCGTCGCCGACAAGCTGGCCCTGGGGGAGCTTCAGGAGGCCCTGGCCGCGGCGGTGATCCTCGCCTGCTTCATCCTGGGGGCGGCCTTGTCCACGACCTTGATCACGTTCGGGAGGCGACGACGCTTGCGCAGCCGATACGCGGTTGCCCTGATCCTTCAAGCGCTGCTCTTGCTGCTCTTCGGTTACCTCGGCGCGCGTCACGTGCAGATCGCGGTCCACCAGTTCAACATCAGCCTGGCCGTGCTGCTGAGCCTGATCATGGGCATGCAGAACGCGACCGTGACCAAGATCTCCGGAGCCTCGGTGCGGACCACCCACATGACCGGAATCATGACCGACCTCGGCATCGAACTGAGCCGTCTCTTCTACATCAACGTGCGCGAGGACAAGAGGGCCGGACGCGTGGTCGCGAACCGCGACCGGCTCAGGCTCCATGGCCTGATCCTGTTCGCCTTCTTCAACGGCGCCATCCTCGGCGTGCTCGGGTTCAAGTACATCGGCTTCGGGGTCACCATCCCCATCGCGCTGTTCCTGCTGATCCTCGCCGCGGAACCGGTGGCGGATGAAGTGAACCTCTATCGGCGGGCCCTGAAGCGACGAAACCGCCGGGCGCGGTAAGGCGGCGCGGCCGCGAAGGCGCCTACTCCAGCGCTTTCATGAAGCGCTCGAACCGCGGGCGGAAGCCGCGGGCGGGGTCGACCGAAGCCACGACGCGCGTGGCCTGGCCGAGGATTTCGGACCGGGGCACGAAACCGAAGAACCGCGAATCGAAGCTGTTGTCGCGATTGTCGCCCATCACGAGGTAGCGCTCGGGCGGCACCACCACCGGGCCAAAGGTCGAGGCCGCGGTATGGGTGGATGAAACCTCGACCAGATGCTCCCGATTGAACACGGTCTCGTGCAGCACCGAGGCTTCGCCATCGGGATCTCCGGCCTCGCGATAGGCCGCGGCCGCGCCGTTCACGATGAGGCGGTTCGCCTTCATCTCGATGCGGTCGCCCGGGATCCCCACCACGCGCTTCAACAGTCTCTTGCCGTCATGCGGCGAATAGAGGACGACGATGTCGCCGCGGCTCGGGTCGGTCCATTGGGCAAGACGCCAGGTGGTGAAGGGCACTTTGAGGTCGTAGGCCGCGCGGTTGATAAAGACCCGCTCGCCCTCCAGGACGGTGGGGCGCATCGAACCCGAGGGCACGTCGTTCCAGTCCGCCACCGCAGACCGGAACGACCCGAGGACAAGGGCGGTCACGGCCAGCGGCCGCATCCACTCGATCCAGAAACGATAGGCGGCGTCGCGGAACCTGTTCATGTCCATATGGAGACGAGGCGGGAGGGTCAAAGGTTTCACACTCTAGAATCTCCCGCCTCACTTCATGAAAGGGACGGAATGAGCAAAGGGCGGCTGGAAGCGTTCAGCGATGGCGTGATCGCCATCATCATCACCATCATGGTGCTCGAATTGAAGGTGCCTCACGGGACAGAGATCGCCGACCTTCAGCCCCTCTTCCCGGTATTCGTGAGCTACCTGTTGAGCTTCGTCTACATCGGGATCTACTGGAACAACCATCATCACATGCTGCACGCGGCCTCGAAGGTGACGGGCGGCATCCTGTGGGCGAACCTGCACCTCCTGTTCTGGCTGTCCCTCGTTCCCT
>CAZYEA010000376.1:2378-3870 GCA_964646485.1 uncultured Acidobacteriota bacterium | reverse complement strand
GAAACCTCGCGGAAGGCAAGCCGAAGAACCACTTCACCATCGGCATCGTGGACGATGTCACCCACCTCTCCCTGCCCTGGGATCTGGCCCTCGACATCGAGCCCGAAGACGTGAAGCGCGCGGTGTTCTACGGACTCGGCGCCGATGGCACCGTGGGCGCCAACAAGAACTCCATCAAGATCATCGGAGAGGAGACGCCGTTCTTCACCCAGGGCTACTTCGTCTACGACTCGAAGAAGTCCGGGGCCACCACGGTGTCCCACCTGAGGTTCGGGCCGAGGCCCATCCGCTCGGCCTATCTCATCAAGCAAGCCGGTTTCGTGGCCTGCCACCAGTTCGAATTCGTCGACAAGATCGACGTGCTGGAGCGCGCGGCCCCGGGCGCGGTCTTCCTGCTGAATGCTCCCTACGGTCCGGCTGAGGTCTTCGATCGCCTGCCCCGGGAGGCCCAGAAGGTCATCGTGGAGAAGCGTCTGCGCTTTTTCGTGATCGACGCGGTCAAGGTAGCGCGCGACGCGGGCATGGGCGGAAGGATCAACACGGTCATGCAGGTCTGCTTCTTCGCTCTTTCGGGCGTGCTGCCCCGCGAGGAAGCCATCGCCCGCATCAAGGGCGCCATCGAGAAGACCTACGGCAAGCGCGGGGCCGAGGTGGTGAAGCGGAACTTCGCCGCGGTCGACGAGACCCTCGCTCATCTGTATGAGGTGCCGGCGCCGTCCGCGATTACCGCGACGCGCGGGCGCCCCCCCATCGTCTCGGACAAGGCGCCCGACTTCGTGAAGCGCGTCACCGCGCTCATGATGGCGGGGAAGGGCGACCTCCTTCCCGTGAGCGCCTTCCCGATCGACGGCACCTGGCCTCTCGGCACCACCGCCTGGGAGAAGCGCAACCTCGCCATCGAGATTCCCGAGTGGGATCCGAAGGTCTGCATCCAGTGCAATCAGTGCGCGCTCGTCTGTCCCCACGCCGCCATCCGGGCGAAGATCTACAAGCCCGAGGAACTCGCGAACGCCCCCGCGACGTTCAAAGCCGACGCCTTCAAGTCCAAGGACATGCCCGGCCTCAAGTACACGATCCAGGTGGCGCCCGAGGACTGCACGGGCTGCACCCTGTGCGTTCACGTCTGCCCGGCAAAGGACAAGTCGAACCCCCGCCACAAGGCCATCGACATGGTGCCGCAGCGGCCCCTGCGCGAGGCCGAGCGGGAGAACTATCAGTTCTTCCTCGATCTCCCCGAGATCGACCGGACGGCACTGGGCAAGGTGGATCTCAAGTCGTCGCAGTTCCTCCAGCCCCTCTTCGAGTACTCGGGCGCGTGCTCGGGTTGCGGCGAGACCCCGTATATCAAGGCGCTCACCCAGCTCTTCGGTGACCGTATGGTTGTCGCCAACGCTACCGGATGCTCATCAATCTACGGAGGATCAGCTCCTTCAATGCCTTATACTGTAAACAAGGAAGGGCGAGGGCCGGCATGGGCCAACTCACTGTTTGA
>CAZYEA010000376.1:0-2368 GCA_964646485.1 uncultured Acidobacteriota bacterium | reverse complement strand
TCTTCGAGGACAACGCCGAGTTCGGCCTCGGCATGAGGCTCGCGCTTGACGCGCACCTCGTTCAGGCCACCCATAGTCTGCAAAACCTCCGTGGGCAGATCGGGGGAACCCTGGTGGCCGAGATCCTCGGAGGAGCGCAGGAAGACGAAGCCGCGATCGCGCGGCAGCGTGAGCGGGTCCGTGAGCTGAAGTCGCGACTCGTGAACATCCAGGGTGCGGAGGCCCGCCGCCTCGAGACCATGGCCGACTACTTCGTGCCCAAGAGCGTCTGGCTCGTGGGCGGAGACGGCTGGGCCTACGACATCGGCTTCGGCGGCCTCGACCACGTGCTCGCCAGCAACCGCAACGTCAATGTCCTCGTCCTCGACACCGAGGTCTACTCGAACACCGGCGGCCAGCAGTCGAAGGCGACGCCCCTCGGCGCCTCGGCCAAGTTCGCCGAAGCGGGCAAGGAGATACCCAAGAAGGACCTGGGCCTGCTGGCCATGAGCTACGGGCACGTCTACGTCGCCCGCATCGCCTTTGGGGCGAAGATGGCCCAGACCATCCAGGCCCTGCAGGAGGCCGAGGCCTATCCCGGGCCGTCGCTCGTGATCGCCTACAGCCACTGCATCGCCCACGGCTACGACCTCGCCATGGGCGTCGACCAGCAGAAGCTCGCCACCAGCTCCGGCCTGTGGCCGCTGTATCGGTACGACCCGCGTCGCGTCGCTCAGGGTCAGCCGCCGCTGCACCTCGACTCGGGCCCGCCCAAGACGCCGCTCCTCGACTATGTGCGGAATGAAGGCCGGTTCCGCGTGGTTGAGAAGACGGATCCGGCGAGATTCAAGCACCTCTTGAAGAGTGCCGAGCGGGTGACCCGGCAGCGATACGCGGTGTACCAGCAACTCGCGGGCATCACCGTGCCGCTGTTCGAAACCCCCGACGCCGCGCCCGCCGCGTCTTCCCCCACGCCCACGTCGGAACCGAGCTGAGGAGGCCTCCCATGAACCTCACCACACGTTATCTCGGCCTCGCCCTACCCCATCCCCTGATCCCCGGGGCCTCGCCCCTTGCCGACCACCTCGACTCGGTGCGGCGGCTTGAAGACGCGGGGGCGGCCGCCATCGTCCTGCGATCTTTGTTCGAGGAACAGATCGTGCGCGAGCAGATGGCGGCCATGGAGGCTGAATCGCATGAGCAGTCTTTCGCGGAGGCGCTCACCTTCTTTCCCACCCCGAACACCTTCGCCTTCGGGCCCGACGAGTACCTCGAGCATCTGCGGCGGGTGAAAGTGGCGGTGAGCGTTCCCGTCATCGCCTCCCTCAACGGCACCACCCCCGGCGGCTGGCTCGACTATGCCCGGCTCATGGAGCAGTCAGGCGCCGACGCCCTCGAGCTCAACCTGTATCGCCTCGGCTTCGATGTGAACCTGAGCGGGCAGGCGGTGGAGCGCGAGGCGGTCGAGGTGGTGAAGGAAGTGGCGGAGAGCGTGAAGATTCCGCTCGCGGTAAAGCTCTCGCCCTTCTATTCGTCCCTGGCCCAGTTCGCGGCCCAGCTCGAACAGGCGGGGGCGAAGGGCCTCGTGCTCTTCAACCGCTTCTACCAGCCCGACATCGACCCCGAGACCCTCGAACTGAACCGGAGTCTTCACCTCTCGGACGCGCGTGAGCTGCCTCTGCGCCTTCGCTGGCTCGGAGCGCTCTCCGGCCAGACCCGGGGGTCGCTTGCGGTCAGCGGCGGCGTCCACCACGGCCGGGACGCGATCAAGGCCGTCATGGCGGGCGCTCACGCGGTGCAGATGGTTTCGGCGCTCCTCCAGCACGGACCCGAGTACCTCAAGACCATGAAGCGCGAGATGGAGGAGTGGATGCACGACTTCGAGTGGGAGTCGCTCGATGCCATGCGCGGGAACATGAGCCTGCAGCGCTGCCCTGATCCCACCGCCTACGAACGCGCGAACTACGTTCAGATGCTCCAGAGCTTCAGAACGACCTAGAGGGCTCGCCCCCTCTTCGCGCCAACCCCCGCGCCCGAGGGCGCGCGCACGCCAGCGTTCGAGTTCGCGTCCGCGTCCAGGTTCGAGTCGGCGGCCACCTGCCGTCATGGCGAGGGACCCGACGTTTTTGCTCGGACCGAAGCGATCTCTCCGTCGCCCGCGTTGACGCGCGCTCGTGCGCGGCGTTCGCGTTGGCGTGCTTCCACGCGGGACCCAACCGTGGCCTCTCCGACGAACGCGAGCGTCGCCGGGACGGCGAACCGCGTCAAGGCTCGCTCGCGTTGCTCGCGCCCGGCTTCGCGGGCCTTCGGGCCGTTCATGAGGCGGGGGGCCGCACTTGCTCTGCCCCCCGCACCCCCGCGCTCCGGCCGGAGTGAATCCGGCCTGCGC
>CAZYEA010000375.1:2581-3938 GCA_964646485.1 uncultured Acidobacteriota bacterium | reverse complement strand
TGGATGAGGGACCCGATCCCGGTGACCACCATCAGCATGGTGCTCGAAAGCGGATCGATGAGCAGGGCCAGCGGGATGGTGAAGCCGGCGACGTCGATCCAGTTGAGGGGCAGCACCGGCTGCACGAAATGCAGTCCGTGATCCCCGGCGGGGAGAGAGAGCAGGCTGCGAATGGTGAGCACGGCGAAGAAGAACGAGGCGAAGGTGCAGAAGGTGGCGAGCACCATCATGCCCTTCTCGCTTCCCTGCCTCTTCGCCGTCCCGCCCAGGAAGGCGAGGATGACGAAGCCGAACAGGGGCATGAAGAGCACCATCCAGGGAGCCCAGAGCACGATGCGTTCAGCGGCAAACATGGTTCTTCGCTTTAGCCCTTCAGGAGATCGAAGCTGTCCACGTCGAGATCTTCTTTGTTGCGCTGGAGCGCGATCACGATGGCGAGCCCCACCGCGGCTTCCGCGGCGGCCACCGTGAACACGAAGAACACCAGGATCTGGCCGTCGATGGTGCCGTGCGCGCGGGAAAAGGCGATGAAGGCGAGGTTGACCGCGTTCAGCATCAGTTCCACGCACATCATGACCGTGATCACGTTCCGGCGCACGAACACGCCGACCGCGCCGATGACGAAGAGGAAGGCGCTCACGGCCAGGGCGACAGGCACGAAGCTCGCGTGGGCGGTCTCGAAGCCGTGCATGATCGAGGCGTAGTCCATGGCTACTTCCCCTTCTCCTTGCGCGCGACCACGAGGGCGCCGACCATGGCCGAGAGAATCAGGATGGAGGTGGCTTCGAAGGGGTACAGGAATCGCGGATCCTGGAACAGACCCCGGGCCACGTCGATCGAGGCGGTCTCCGTGTGGTTGGTGGGCAGGGTGGCCGCACCCTTCCAGACCACGCTCACCGCCTCGAGGGCCAGGATGATCCCGAGCACGATGCCCGCGCGTCCGATGCCTCCGGCCCGGTCCCCCGCGTCCTGCTGGGCGTTCAGGAGCATGATGACGAAGAGGAACAACACCATGATGGCGCCCGCGTACACCACCACCTGCAGCACGGCGATGAAGCCGGAGCCGAGCATCGCGAACATGACGGCCAGCGAGCACAGGGTGATGATGAGCGAAAACGCGCTGTTGATGGGGTTGCGCTGCGCGATCACGAACAGGCCGGAGGCGAGGGCCACCAGGGCGGCGCCATAGAAGAGGATGACGTCGAGGATCATCGCGACACCTGCCCGGAGGCGGGAACGGTGAGGATCGCCATGGTGGCGGGCGGGGACTTCTTTTCGCCGAAGAAGGCGGTGAGACCGGAGAAGAGCACCACCCAGATCGCGGCGGCGGGAATGAGGCGCTTCCAGCCGAAGTCCA
>CAZYEA010000375.1:0-2571 GCA_964646485.1 uncultured Acidobacteriota bacterium | reverse complement strand
GAGGGTCTTGCCGAGGTTGCCGATCATCCGAACACCCCGTTCTGGTAGAGCGCCAGGCCGATGGCGGTGGCGACCACGTTGACGATGGACAGGGGCAGGAGCACCTTCCAGCCGAAGTCCATCAGCTGGTCGTAGCGGAACCTGGGCACGGTGGCTCGGAGCCAGATGAAGACGAAGAGCAGGAAGAGCATCTTCGCGAAGAACCACAGGGGTGAATTCGGCAGGATCCCGGGAAGGGGCGACAGCCAGCCCCCGAGGAACATGTTCGACGCGAGCGCGCACACCGTGATCATGTTGATGTATTCGGCCATCTGTAGAAGGGCGAACTTCATCGAGGAATACTCGACATGGAAGCCGGCCACGAGTTCGGTCTCGCCCTCGGGCAAGTCGAAGGGCGTGCGGTTCACCTCGGCGCAGGCCGCGATCATGTAGATCACGAAGGCCGGGAACTGCATGAGGAACCACACCCACACGTTGGTGCGCTCCGCGGTGGCCACGATGTCGGCGAGCCTGAAGGAGCCCGCGGCCATGATCACCGAGACCCACGACATCCCGAGCGCCAGCTCGTACGAGAACATCTGGGCCGAGCTGCGCAGTCCCCCGATGAGCGCGTACTTGTTGTTCGACGCGTAGCCCGCGAAGACGATGGAGTAGACGCCCAGGGCGGTGATGGCGAAGATGAACAGGATGCCCACGTCGAGATCGGCCATCTGGATGTCGATGGGCCGGCCGAAGAGGCTCACCTGTCCATAAAAGGGAATAACCAACGGGCCGCCATAGGGCACCACCGCGAGGGAGACATAGGCGGTGATGATCGCCACCACCGGCGCCGCGAAGAAGAGGAACTTGTTGGCGCCCTCGGGCATCAGCTCTTCCTTGAAGAAGAGCTTGATCCCGTCGGCGGCCGGCTGGAGGATGCCCCAGGGACCGGTCCGGTTCGGGCCGCGCCGGAACTGCATGAAGCCGAGCACGCGACGCTCGACATACGTCATCAGGGAGAAAAGGCCGAGGAGCGCGTTGAAGATCACCGCGATCTTCAGGATCGCGATCAACGCATCGATCGCGAGTTCCTTGTTCCCGGGCGAGAGCAGCATCTCCATGGCCCGGGCTACGCCTTCCCGCTCGCGGCCGCGAAGGTCTCGGCCTTCGCGGTCCACGATCCGTGGTGGTTGATGTAGTACTCGTACTCGTCGCGGAATTTCGCCATCGACGAGACCACCGGAGTGATCGCGGCGTCGCCGAAGGCGCACAGCGTGCGGCCGGCGATGGAGTCGCAAACGCTCTTGAGGGTGTCGAGGTCCTTCATCTCGCCCTTGCCCCCTTCGATGCGGGTCAGCATTCGGTAGAGCCAGCCCGTCCCCTCGCGACAGGGCGTGCACTTGCCGCAGGACTCGTGCTTGTAGAAGGCACTCAGGTTTCGGGCGAGGGCCACCATGGACCGCGAATCATCGGCCACGATGCAGCCCGCCGACCCGAGCATCGAGCCCGCCTTCATCACGCTGTCGAAGTCGAGCTGAACGTCGAGCTCGGATTCGGTCAGGATGGGCACCGACGAACCTCCGGGGATGACCGCGCGGATCTTCCGGCCCTCGCGGGGGCCGCCCGCGTAGTCATAGACGAGCTGCCGCAGAGTGATCCGGCCTAGGTTCGCCTCGTAGCTGCCGGGCCGCTTGACGTCGCCGCTGATCGAGAAGAGCTTCGGTCCGCCGTTCTTCTCGGGCCCAAGCGCCGCGAACCACGCGGCCCCGCGCTCGAGTATGTGGGGGACGTTGCACAGGGTCTCGACATTGTTGACGATGGTCGGGCAGCCGTATAGACCCGCGACCGCCGGGAACGGCGGCTTCAAACGCGGCTGGCCGCGCTTGCCCTCGAGGCTTTCGAGGAGGGCGGTCTCTTCCCCGCACTCGTACGACCCGGCGCCGCGATGCACCACCACTTCGATATCGACGCCGGTGCCGAGGATGTTCTTGCCCACGTAGCCCGCGGAATAGGCCTCGGCGAGCGCCTGGTTGAGGATGCGCGCCCCTTCGTGGAACTCCCCGCGTATATAGATGAAGGCGAGCTTGCAGCGGATCGCGTGGGCGGAGATCACCGTCGACTCGATCAGGGAATGCGGATCCTTCTCGATGATCACCCGGTCCTTGTAAGTGCCGGGTTCGGATTCATCCGCGTTCACGGCCAGGTAGCGCGGCTTGGGCGAGTCTTTGGGCAGGAAGGTCCACTTGAGGCCGGTGGGGAAACCAGCGCCGCCGCGGCCGCGCAGGCCCGACTTCTTGACCTCGTCGACGATGAAGTCGGGCGACATCTCGAGATACTTCTTGAGATTCGAATAGCCGCCGCTCTTCTTGTAGACATCGATGGACTGTGATCCAGGCGTCCAGACGTTGCGGAACAGCACCATCTCGCCGGGAGACTTCGGCCACTCGAACGGGCGGTACACCTTCTCGCCCGCGAGGACGCGGTCCATATCTTTGTCGGTCGCGTTCTCGAGCCACTCGCCGTTCACCTGAACCGCGGGCGCGCCGCCGCAGGCGGCCAGACACTCGACCGCCTTCACCGTGAATTTCCCGT
>CAZYEA010000374.1:0-3943 GCA_964646485.1 uncultured Acidobacteriota bacterium | reverse complement strand
ATCGGCGTGGCCACGCCATGCCTCTCACCCAGGCGAACCGCGAAACCGAGCAGCCCTTCCACCTCGATCCTCTTGCCCTGCTGCAGGTCGATGAGGAGCGAGGATCGGGTGTCGGGTTGCAGCGAGCCGATGTACGTTTCGAGTTCGGCGATCGAGTCTTTCGCGAGGTTCACTCCTTCGGCGTTCGCGAGCGCGTGCATTTCCATGGAGGCGGCGAGAAAGGACTGACGCGTTCCCGGGTCCGCCCAGAGCGGACCGATGGGCAGGCGCGCCGCGCCGGTGAAGGCCGCGAACGGTCCGAGGTAGGTGTACTTCTGCCACAAGGGCACGCGGCCGTCGGCGTGAGGCTCGGAGATGATGTCGGCGCCCACGAACATCTCGTGCAGCACCTTCGCTCTTGGCGAGACTTCGGGTCCGATGTTGAAGATCTCGCCGAAGGCGATCCGCCGATGGGTGCCGGTGTGGACGATGCGCCCCGGCTCGACCAGAGCGGTGGCCACGTAGGTCGGGCCCGCCATCACACGCGACTCTCCCACCGCTTCGGCGAGCGCATAGGGACTCGACACGCCGTTTTGCAGGCTCAGGACGTACGAGCCTTCGGCCCCCTGCTCGAGCAGTCTCTTCACCAGCGGGATCGCGGTGTCGTTGTCGTAGGTCTTGGTCGCGAGGAGGACCACTTCGGTTCCCGAAACACCCTCCGCGGATTCCTCGGCGCGTGGCTTGACCTGAAAGTCGCCGAGGGCGGCGCTTTCGATGCGCATGCCCCTCTCCCGCAGGGCCGCGAGGTTCCTTCCGCGCGCGATGAGCGTGACCTCATGGCCGGCCCGCTCCAGCTTGGCGCCGTAATAACCACCCACCGCACCGGAACCGACCACTGAGAATCGCATGGGCGCATTCTCTCGCAGCTGATCTGCGGGCAACGGTGGTATACCGCCAGGGCATGAAGATCGACTCCCGTTCTGAGGGGACGCTATCCCCTGAGACCCTTCTGGTGACCGCGGGCCGTGACCGAAGCCCGGGCGCGCCGCTCAATCGGCCGATGGTGCCCGCCTCGACGTTCAACCTCGGCTCGGCGCGGGCTTACGCGCGGGACGACGGCACGCCGACCTGGGAAGCTCTCGAGGAGATCGTCGGAGGTCTGGAGGGCGGCCGCGCGGTTGCCTTCTCCTCCGGCATGGCCGGGGTGGCTGCCGTCTTCGACCAGTTGGGTGCGGGGTCCCGCGTCGTGCTGCCGGACGATTGCTACCAGGGAGTGGTTTCGCTCGCCCGCGTGGGCGAGAGCAAGGGCTATTGGCGGGTGGACAGGCTGGCCATCGAGGACACGGAAGGCTGGGTCCGGGCCTGCGGGCAGGCGGATCTGATCTGGATCGAGTCTCCCTCGAACCCGCTTCTGGGCGTGGCGGATCTGCGTTCCATCTGCGCCGCCCCGCGAAAGCCGCAGGCGCTCCTCGCCATCGACAACACTCTCGCGACCCCCTTGAACCAACGGCCGCTCGATGAGGGCGCCGACCTCTCCTTTCAGTCGGCGACCAAGTTCATCGGCGGGCACTCGGATCTGCTCGCGGGCGTGGTTACGGTGCGTCGCGACGACTTGCATCATGGCTTGCGGCGGTCACGCGAATTGAACGGCGCGACTCCGGGCGCGCTCGAGGCCTTCCTCGCCGTGCGGGGGGCGCGCACCATGGCGCTGAGACTCGAACGCGCGCAGAGAACGGCGTCGACCCTGGCCGAGCGCTTGAGCGCGCACCCGCTCGTGGCCACGGTTCGGTATCCCGGCCTTGCGACCCACCCGACCCACAAAGTGGCGCGCGAGCAGTTGAAGGGTTTCGGGACCATCATCTCGTTCGATCACCGCCGTGAAGCGGCTGAAGCCGACGCGGTGTGTGCGCGACTTCGGCTGATCCACCACGCCACGAGCCTGGGCGCGGTGGAGTCGACGATGGAGCGCCGTGCCGCCGTACCCGGGCAGGAGCATCTGCCGCCTTCGCTGCTGAGACTGAGTGTTGGAATCGAGGACGTCGAAGACCTGTGGGCCGATCTTGCCGCCGCCCTCAGTGCCGGTCCGCCGTCTCGTTAACGCTTGAAGGCGATGACGCCCAGGAACGCGACCTTGGCGGCTCGCGAGCCCCATCGCGCGGCCTTCGAGGTGGGGCGCAGGTAACGCCAGGCATCGAAGGCGGCGGGAGCAAGAACGAGCACGCCGATGAGTCGCTCGTCGGTGCCGGTCGCGGTTGCAAGGCCTCGCGTGTCCCGCTCATACGGACCGTAGCGCGCCAGGGCGGCGCCCGCATAGGCGACCGAAGTGGCGACATGAAAGGCGAGGGCGCCCTTTGAGAACGCGGAGATCCGCTGGTCCGGGGTACCGCGCTGGAGCACCACCTCGGATGTCACGTGTTGTGAGAAGAAACCGGCGCCCGAGATAAGGGCCTCTCTCCCCGGCGCGACATCGCTGCGGTGGGTTACCGCGAAGAAGGGCAGGGGACCGAAGCGCACCCCCTTCAGCCGAGGCTCGGCGCGGAAGCCGAGATCGAGAATCAGATGGCTCCCCTCGTGGATGACAAAAGCCGAGGCCGCCCCGGCGATGAAGGGCTTCCAGAAGGGGCCCGCCTCCGCCCGGGGTGCGACGAGAACGAGGAAGGCGGCGACGGAGGCCGCCGCGGACCTAATCAATGACGAAGGTCACGAGCATGTTGACCTGATACGAGGTGATCTTCCCGTTCTTGATCTCGACCTTCTGCTCCTTGATCCAGGCGGAGGTGACCCCGCGAAGCGTCTTGGTGGCGCGGGCGACGCCGATGCGAAGGGCATCCTCGAAGCTCTTGGGTGAACGGGCGGCGATCTCGGTGACGCGGGCGACTGAATTCATGGGCGGCTCCTTTGGTGAGTTCCGATTGTAAGTCCGCTTTGCGCGACCCCGTGGGTTCCAAGGGGCCGGCACGCCCGACGCCGCGAACACCACATGTTGATTGCTCACCGCTCGGCCACCCTTGGAATGGCGATTGGAGCGACGGTTCTTCTCCCTCGGATCCTTGACGTCTCCCCGCCGCCCACATATAGTCCGCCCGCTTTCGTCATGACGGCGGCGCGCACTCGTAAGGGCGCGCCGAAACCCTCGCTGCCCCCATCAGAAGAGCCACCAGAACCTAGATGACGCCCCCCGCCGCCACGTCGAGCCTGCCGGCCTACTTTCCAGTGGTGATGCTGTTCCTGGCCGCGACGGGCTTCGCGCTTTTCAACGTCGTCCTCTCCTGGCTCCTCGGCCGCCCGCGTCCGAACGCGGCCAAGAGTGCCGTCTACGAGTGCGGCGTCCCCTCGGTGGCGAAGCTCTCCGAGCGGTTTCCGATCAAGTTCTACCTCGTGGCCATGCTCTTCATCCTCTTCGACGTGGACGCGGCGTTCCTGTATCCGTGGGCGCTCGTCTTCAAGGAGCTTGGCGTCTTCGGGTTCATCGAGATGATGGTCTTCATGGGCCTGCTGGGCGCGGGCTTTGCCTACGCCTGGAAGTCGGGCGCGTTCGAGTGGTAGGGAACGGCCGCCTGAGGTTCCTGCGCGTCGATTAGAAACAACCGAAAATGCCCTTTACCGCAGAGAACCGTAAGCAGCTCGACGCCACGATCGCGAAGTATCCGGTCCGGCGTTCGGCCCTTCTCCCCGCGCTGCGCCTCGCCCAGGAGCAGGACGGCTGGATCAGCCCCGAGGCCATGGCGGAGATCGCGGAGATCATCGGGGTGTCGACCGCCCAGGTGCACGACACCGCGAGCTTCTACACGATGTTCAACCTCAAGCCCGAGGGGAAGACGCTCATCGAAGTCTGCACCACGCTGTCGTGCGCCCTCGGCGGCGCCGAAGGCCTGATGAAGCGCACCTGCGGGAAGCTCGGGATCAAGCCGGGCGAAACCACAGCGGACGGGAAATTCACGGTTAAGTCGGTCGAGTGTCTGGC
>CAZYEA010000373.1:0-3945 GCA_964646485.1 uncultured Acidobacteriota bacterium | reverse complement strand
TCAACGGCGGGGACGACGCGTGGGAAGTGGCCGGTCAGGCCCTCACCGACGCCATTGTCTCGGTGCCGCCCTCCTCCTACGACCTCACCGGCAACAAGACGGTCAAAGCCTCCTTGCGTTACTCCGTGGGCGAAATGCTGGCCCTGGTCGATTCGATCAACCTGAATCCCAATCTCAAGGCGGGAGTGCAACTGCTCGACGTTCGGGGCTTCGCCACCTCCCCCTACCTCGCCAACACCTTCCGGGGCAACGGCGGGTATCAGTTCATCACCGATCGCGTCAATGGAGAGAGCGGCCGCAACCGCCTCTATCCCGACCGCGCGACCCTTATGTCCCGGATGGCCGCGAGTGCGGTGATGGACGGGGTCACCCCCGCCTTCATGTCCCCGGGCAAGAAAACGGTGGTGATGTGCGGTAGTTCCACGAGTGCCTCCCCCTCGTTCGTTCTCTTCGATGCCGTGCTCGAGGTGCCGGAGGGCGACATCGCCATGTACGACGGCTCGTCGAGCCAATGGAACAACTACGGCGTGGCGAAGATCCGTGCCGCGGGGGCAACCGAGTCGCAGGCGAATGCCTGGGCCTTCGATGCCATGACATCCGGAACCGCACTCCCGCGCGCGGTCGGAACGCTGCCGCTGCCCGTCGCGGGAGAGAACCCGTTCATGCCCGGTTACTTCCTCTTCCTCCCCGGCCAGTCCGAGGTGAACCAGATCGAGGTGAACGACTCCAAGTTCATCTCCGGCACGGGCGGCGGCACCACGCCTCCCCCGACCGGCACGCCCAAGCCTCCGGGAAGCGGGTGCTAGCCATGCCACGAACCCAAGGCCATGAAACATCGGCAAGGAGAACTTCCATGAACAACCTGCGCACTGTCGGTTTCGTGCTCACCCTCGGGGTGGGGTTAGTGCTCACGCCCAGCCCCGCCTCCGCTCAGGGCAAGATCACCGGTCCCCCCTGGGGCGAAGAAGGCGGGCCCAAGATCGTATTCGGCTCGGAAGACAAAGGCGTCGTGCAGTTCGACTACAAGGGTCAGTTCCGCATGACCGCGCGTGACACCGGGTCGGGGAAGGAGGGCGGCGACACCACCACCAGCTTCGGCTTCCGCCGCAATCGGCTCGCCCTACGCGGCGCCTGGGGCGAAAAGCTCAGCCTCTACGTCCAGACCGAGTTCACGGAAGACCAGAACGTCCAGACCCTCGGGGTCTCGAGCGGCAACACCGGCACCGACTTCCAGCTCCTCGACGCGGTGATGCGCTTCGACCTGCACGACAGCTTCAAGATCAACGTGGGGAAGTTCAAGTACAACCTCTCGCGGGAGAATCTCGAGGCCTGCGAGGATCCCCTCACCCTCGACCGCTCCCTCTTCGTCCGCGCTCCCTTCGTGGGCACGCGCGACAACGGGGTCGCGATCTGGGGCAACCTGCTGAAAGACCGCTTCCAGTATCGGGCGGACGCCATGGAAGGACGTCCGGCCGCCTCGGGCACGAGCACGCCGGGCTCGCAGTTCCGCTACTCGTTCCGCGGACACCTCACCCTGCTCGATCCCGAAAAGGGTTACGGCTACAAAGGCACCTATCTCGGCGAGAAGAAGGTCTTCACCATCGGCGGCGCCTATCAGATCGAGCCCAAGGTGACCTACACCGACGCGGTGACCCGGATCCAGCCCCGTGACTACAAGGCCTGGACCGCCGACGCCTTCTTCGAGTACCCGAGCGAGAGTGCGGGAACCATCACCCTCTCGGGTGCGTACGAGAACATCGATCTCGGCGGCGCCTACCAGGGCGCCACCCCGGACAGCGGGTCGATGGGACTGAACGGGGAGAAGAACGGCTGGTACGGCAAGGCGGGCTACCTGCTGCCGCGCACCAAGCTCCAGTTCTTCGGCCGCTACGAGCGGTGGCGTTTCGCCTCGCTCAACGACACCATCGACGAGATGGTGAACTGGTACGGCGGCGGCGCCAACTACTACGTCTGGGGCCAGAGCCTGAAAGTGAGCGCCGAATTCACGCGCACGAAATTCGACAAAGGGTCCAACAAGGACTTCAACACGCTGGTGACGCAGGTCCAGATCGTCTTCTGAGACGAAGGAGAAACATCATGATCCGGAAAATCACCCTCGCCCTCGGCCTGGCTTTGGGCGCAGCACTCGCTCTGGACGCCTCGGCTCAAGCCCCCGCGGACTCAGCACAGAAGAAGGAAGCGGCGGTGAAAGCGCCTCCGATCCTGGGCACCATCACCTCGATCAAGGGCGTGAGAGTGGAGATCGCGGTGAGCGGAGAGAAGCCCACGTGGGTCAAGAGGGGTGGAGGAGTGAAGCTGCCCGACCTCAAGGGCGCGCTCGGCAAGGTCGTGGACGTGACCGCGACGGGGATCGCCATCAACACCAAGAAGGCGGCCGAGCTGAAGGTGGGCGACAAGATCACGGTTGAGAAGGGCGCCGTCGTTCCCTCGGGCTGTTGAGAGAGCGAGCGTCGTGACCGGCTTTTCACGAAGGCGCTTTCTCGGTACCGCGTCGGTCCTGGGTGCTTCGGCCGCGGCGGGTTCCGCCCCCGCGACCGAACCGCACCCGAAAGGGTGGAGCGGGGCGCGCCGCGTGGAGAAGATCGCGACGCTCTGCGAGATGTGCTTCTGGCGGTGCGGGGTTCTCGCCTCGGTCTCGGAGGGCCGGGTGATCCGCCTCGAGGGCAACCCCGACCACCCCCTTACCGAGGGGCGTCTGTGTGCGCGCGGAAATGCAGGCACGGGCCTCCTCTACGATCCCGACCGCCTCAAGTTCCCACTGCTGCGCACCGGAGAACGCGGAGAGGGAAAATTCAAGCGGGCAAGTTGGGATGAAGCGCTCGACTTCCTGGCCATGAAGCTCGAGGCCATCAAAAAGGAGCATGGCCCGGAGGCCGTCGCCTTCTTCCCGCACGGCATCGGGTCGCGCTTCTTCGGAACCCTGATGAAGGCCTACGGCACCCCCAACAGCGCCGAGCCCTCCTTCGCCCAGTGCCGGGGACCGCGCGATGTCGGCTACTCCCTCACCTTCGGCCAGGGCCTGGGGTCGCCTGAACCCATCGATCTCGAAAACGCGAAGCTCGTCGTTCTCATCGGGTCGCATCTGGGTGAGAACGTCTTCACCTCGCAGATCACCGCCTTCGCCACCGGCCTGTCGCGCGGCGCCAGGCTGATCGCGGTCGATCCGCGATTCTCCACTGCGGCCTCAAAGGCCGACTGGTGGCTGCCCATCCGGCCGGGCACCGACATCGCACTCCTGCTCGCTTGGATCCACGTCCTCATCGCGGAGCGCCTCTACGACGCCCCGTATGTCGCGAAGTACGCGGTGGGCCTCGACCAGCTCGCCGCCCACGTGCGCGAGTTCACCCCCGAGTGGGCCCAGGCGATCACCGACCTTCCCGCGGAGAAGATCCGCGAGACCGCACGCGCGATGGGTGAGGCCAAGCCGGCGGTGGTCGTTCATCCCGGCCGGCACGTGACCTGGTACGGCGACGACACCCAGCGCGCGCGGGCCATGGCCATCCTCACCGCGCTGCTTGGAAGCTATGGACGCAAGGGCGGACTCTTCCTTCCAACCCCCATCCCACAAGGCGGCTTCGACCTGCCGGAGTTCCCGCAATCTGAGAGGGGACGAGCGGACGGAGCGGGCAGCCGGTTCCCGCTCGCTTCCGAAGACATGGGGGTCACGAACGGCCTCATCGACGCGACCCTGAGCGCCGACCCGTACCGGATCAAGGCGTGGATCGTCTACGGCCAGAACGTGATCGAGAGTATCCCCCAGCCGAAGCGGACGCTGGAGGCGATCTCCAGGCTCGATCTTCTCGCCGTGGTCGATGTCATGCCCGTCGATCAGATCGACTACGCCGACGTGGTGCTGCCGGAGGCCACCTACCTCGAGCGTGACGATCCTCCGCTCTGCGTCGGCGCGGTCAAGCGGCCCTGCGT
>CAZYEA010000372.1:0-3951 GCA_964646485.1 uncultured Acidobacteriota bacterium | reverse complement strand
GAACTCCCTGAGGATCCAGCGCCCGCGCCCGTGCGCGGCCCTCCTCGAAACCCTCCTCGCCTGCTATCGGCAGGCGGGCGGCATGAAGCCCTCTCCCATGATCGCGATCGTCGACTACGAGGAGGTCCCCACCCGAACCGAGCACCACATCCTCCGCGGCCTCTTCGAGGCGGCCGGGGCGAAGGCTCTCGTTTGCGACCCGAGGAACATGACCTTTGAAGGCGGCGCCCTTCGCCACGACGGCGCCGTCGTGGACATCGTGTACAAGCGGCTGCTCGTGAACGAGCTGCTGGAAAAAGCCCTCGAAGTGAAGCCGCTGCTCGAAGCCGCGCGGGCGAAGGCGTGCGTCTTCGTGAATCCCTTCGCCTGCAAACCCATCCACAAGAAGGCGATCTTCGCCATCCTCACCGATGACGCCTTCCAGCACCTCTACAAAGAGGATGAGCGCGCGGCCATCGCGGAGGCGGTGCCCTGGACCCGGGTGGTGCGCGAAGGGCGGACCACGTATGAGGGAAGGGAAATCGACCTTGTGCCCTTCATGCGCGATCCCGACCGCCGCGCCGAACTCGTGCTGAAGCCCAACGACGAGTACGGCGGCAAGGGCGTCTTCCTGGGCTTCGAATCGAACGCCGCGCAGTGGGATGCCGCGATCGAAGCCTCGCTCGCCAGTCCCTACGTGGTGCAGCGCAAGGTCGACATCGGGCGCCAGACCTTTCCCCTTGCCTCCCCCGGACTGCCCGCGAAGGAATTCGTGGTGGACCTCGACCCGTATCTCTTTTTCGGCGAAGTCGAAGGCTTCCTCACCCGCCTCTCCGGCTCGTCTCTCGCCAACGTGACCTCGGGCGGCGGCCAGGTCCCGGCATTCGTCGTCGAAGGAAGGAACTAGCCTCAGAGTGCTGCCCGCTGAACGAATCATCACCACCTGCGGACGCATGGGCGAGAAGGGCGAGATGGCCTGCCTCGACAACTGCGCCATGGACGGGATCCACTCGATCTTTTCGTACCACAAGGTCGCCCCCGGCGAATCGTTGCCGCGGCCGGAGGACGGCACGGTCGACATCGCGGTGCTGGACATGCACCACGGGTGGCCGAACCTCGGACACAACTCCATCGTCCAGGCGGTGCGCGAGGCCTCGTGCGACTTCGAGCCCCTGATCCGGAAGGCCCAGCTCAAGGTCCGCGTATTCTCCTTCGACGTGCGTCAGGCGGGCCTCCTGCCCGAGCCTCCGGGCGGGCGATTCTCGCTCTACCTCGGCACCGGCGGCCCGGGACACATCGACCCCCATCTCAACGACGGGATCGCCGACTTCTCCCAAGGGGTCAAGGAAGACCCGTCGTGGGAGCCGCGGGCTTTCAAGTTATTCGATGCCATCCTCGCCGACAAGGAGGCGAGTCTCATCGCGGTCTGCCATTCCTTTGGCGTGCTCTGCCGCTGGTCGGGCATCGCCCGGCCGGTGGAACGGGGGAAGGACAAGGGCGGTAAGAGCGCGGGCATCGTCGAGAACGCCTTGACCGAGGTCGCGGCCGCTCATCCCTGGTTCCGCGGTTTCCTCCGCGAGACCGGTTCGCCGCGGTTCCAGGTCATCGATTCGCGCCTGTTCGATCTCATCCCCGACTCCTTGAAGGTAAAGACGGTGGCGCCGCTCAGCTTCGAGACCCTGCCCGCCGACCATTCCGTGGGTAACGCACTCACCGGGGTCGAATTCGCGCGCGATCCCAAGGGCACCATGCCGCGCGTGTTCGGGGTCAACCACCATCCCGAGATCATGGACAGCGGCCGCCAGAAGGTGATCATCGAGAACCTCTGGGATCACAAAGAAGTCACCCGGGCCTGGTACGAAGAGCGCATGAATGTCCTCGCCCTCGGAAACAAGGATGCCGTCCTTGCTCAGCAGCTCGCCCTCACCACCGGCTTCACTTTCGTGTGGCCGTTACGGTTCCAGTTCGTGAAAGATTTGCGCCGGCACGCCGCGCGGTTGAATCGTGTCTTCGAGATGCACGAAGATCAGATCGTGGAAACGCTGTTCTCGGACCGGCGCGAGAGGCCGCGCCACAACACGGCGAGCCTGGCCGCACCGCCGCGGCCGATGACCCCGCCGGCCTAGGAGCGACGCATGACGCTTCCGAAACCGCCGTATCCGTGGGACGTGAGCCTGGAAGAAGAACTCCGCCAGTTCGAGCTGCTCAAACCCCGCCTGGAAGCGGTGTGGAATTCGATGACGTACAAGGACGACGAGCCCGCGACGTCGGTCGTGGTGCCCTCGCTCTCCCTCGACCAGGCCGAATTACGACGCCTCGCGGGGTCGAGCTTCTACGAAGAGCGGCTGCTCTTCCTCCTCATCCGCCTGCGCAATCCCCGTGCCCGCATGGTCTACGTCACTTCGCAGCCCGTGCATCCGATGATCCTGGAGTACTACTTCCAGTTCCTCGCCGGCATCCCCGCCTCCCACGCCCGCTCGCGGCTCACCCTCCTGTGCGCCTATGACGATTCCGCGAGGTCGCTGACCGAGAAGATCCTCGAGCGGCCGCGCCTGCTCGAGCGCATCCGCCAGGGCATCATCGACAAGGACCGTTCCTACCTCACCGTCTTCAACTCCACCGCCCTGGAGCGCAAGCTCGCGGTTCTCCTCGGCATCCCTCTCAACGGCGTCGACCCTTCGCTCAACCACATCGGCACGAAGTCCGGGAGCCGGAAGGTCTTCAAGGAAGCGGGAGTGGCCCTGCCCTTCGGTTTCGAGGATCTGCGCAGCGAGGGCGAGATCGCGGACTCGCTCTACGAGATGAGACGGCGCGATCCCGGGCTCAAGCGCGCGGTGATCAAGCTCAACGAGAGCTTCTCGGGCGAAGGCAATGCTTTGTACCGGTATCCCTCGGAATTCTCCCGCGCCGCCATCAAGGATGAGATGCGCCAGCTGCAGCTCTCGATCCCGAAGGAAACTCCTGAGGTCTATCTCGACAAATTCACCCGCATGGGCGGCATCGTCGAGGAGTTCATGGACGCGAACGAGAAGGTCTCTCCGTCCACCCAGCTGCGCATCTCCCCTTCCGGCCAGGTGATGACGATCTCCACCCACGACCAGCTCCTGGGCGGCGCCACCGGGCAGATCTTCCTCGGGTGCGCCTTCCCCGCGGACGACGAATACCGCCTCTCGATCCAGGAAGCGGCGCGGGCCATCGGCGAAGTGCTGGCCAAGAAGGGCGTGGTCTCGCGCTTCGCCATCGACTTCCTCGCCTACCGTGATCACGGCCAGAGCCCATGGTCGATCGCGGCCCTCGAGATCAACCTGCGCATGGGTGGAACCACCCATCCCTTCCTCGCCCTCCAGTTCCTCACCGGCGGCGCGCTCGACGAATCGACGGGCCTGTTCCGCTCACCCTCCGGGCACGTGAAGTACTACCGCGCCACCGACAACTTGAAGTCCGAGAGCTACCGGGGCCTCCTCCCCGAGGACCTCATCGAGATCCTCACCATCAACCGGCTCCACTATTCGCACTCGACGGAGTCCGGCGTGCTCTTCCATCTCATCGGCGCGCTGTCCCAGTACGGCAAACTCGGCATGACCGCGATCGCAAACTCACGGGCCGAGGTGGAGAACATCTACCAGCACACCCTCGCGGTGCTGGACCGCGAGACCTCGATCGGGCACTCGACCGGAGACACGTCGACGCACTAGCAACGCGGGGTCATACGAGCCGCTGCGGGACGCCACTGGACGACCGTAAGCAAGGGCCCCCACGCTCCCGCTTGTGCCTGAGATGGGGCGGGGCCGCAGCAACTAAGCCGCGCGGGCCTCGGCGCGGGCCGCCCCCCGGTCGCCGAAGCGTCAATGAACGACTACTCCTTGGCGCGCTTGGCCACGAACTCCTGCGGCGGCATGTCGGCGCCGGGGCGGGTGCGCGACATCTTGATCTCGTCGCCCGCGACCTTGCCCTTGTAGGCCATCTTCATTT
>CAZYEA010000371.1:0-3952 GCA_964646485.1 uncultured Acidobacteriota bacterium | reverse complement strand
TGCGATGCCGATCGACACGGTGGCGAAGATGTCCTGGCCGCTCACCCGCAGGGGGGTCTCGAGCGCCTGGAAGATCCGTTCCACCACCCGCCGCGCATCGTCGCGGTCGTCGAGGTCGTCGAGGAGAATGGCGAATTCGTCGCCCCCCAGCCGCGCCACCGTGTGCTCGGCCCGCAGGGTCGTCTGCAACAGCCTGGCGATCTGCACCAGGAACTGGTCGCCCGCGAGATGGCCCAGGGAATCGTTCACCACCTTGAACCGGTCGAGGTCGAGGAAGAGGGCGGCGAAGAGGTGGGTGGGCCGCCGCTTGAGCCGCGCCATGGCGGTGCGCAGTCGGTCCATGAACACCGCGCGGTTGGGCAGGCCGGTGAGGGAATCGTGCAGGGCGTCATGGAGCAGGCGCTTCTCCGCCCGGCGCCGCTCCGTGACGTCCGCTCCGATCGAGGCCATGCCGGACACCGCGCCCGTCGGGTCGTGGAGGATGGTTGAGTTCCACGAGACCACCCGGGGCTCGCCGCGGGCGGTGAGGATCTCGTATTCCTCGTGGGGTGCCGTGGCTGACGCGATGCGGGCGGTGAAGGCCTCCTGCATGGCCGTCCGGCGGTCCAGGGGGACCACGAGCTCGAACCAGTTCCGCCCCAAAACGCCCTCCTCGTGCAGGCCGAGCAGTTCGAGGGCGTACTCGTTCGCGAAGGTCACCTCGCCCCGGGCGTCGAGCAGAATGGAGACGAGCTGCACGTTCTCGATGAGGTCGCGCAGACGCCGCTCGGATTCCCGCATCGCGTTCTCGGCGAGCTTGCGGTCGGTGATGTCGAAACCCATGGCCAGCAACGCGGGGCGGCCCTCGTGATCGATGGGGCTCAGGGTGAGGTCGATCCACGGTTCGGCGCCCGGAGGACCGTCGAGCTTGAGCTCGAAACGCTGGGGCGAGAGGGTCGAGGAAGGCGTCGCCCCGGTCATGCGCTGGGAGAGGGCTGCCCGCGAGTCCTTGTGGGCGAGGTCGGAGAAGCGCTGGCCCACGAGGCCCTGCGCCTTCGCGGCACTCCGGCTCCGCGCCGCCCGGTTGGCGTAGCGGATGACATCGCCCTCCACCACGTAGACGAGTGCGGCATTCGCCTCGGTGAGGGCCAGGAAGCGGGAATCGGCCTCGACGGAGGCCGAAGGCGTCCGCCCGAGGGTCCGGAGATAGTCGAGGACGCTCACGCGAGGGCCAATTCTCCCTCGCTTCCGCCTTCTCGGACGGTGAGGTCTATCGCCTTGAGGGCGGCTGCGGCTTGAGCCACGCCTCGACTTCCTCGACCGTGCGGGGAACGCTCTGAGAGAGGCTCTTGAGCCCGGCGTCGGTGAGGAGAAACGAGTCCTCGATCCGCACGCCGATGTTCTTGTACTTCGCGAAGGCCGGGGCCACCTTTTCCTTGAAGGCCCGGTTGGCCGGAGTGTCGGGCATGTCGTCGAGCGCCTGCTGGCGAAGGTACAGGCCGGGTTCGATGGTGAAGGCCATGCCGGGGGCGAGCGGCCGTTCGTAGTCACCCACGTCATGCACGTCCATTCCGATCCAGTGGCAGATGCCGTGGGTGTACCAGGTGCGGAACTGCTCGCCCTTCGCGTCGGTGATGAGGCCGAGCTTGAGCAGGCCGGCCTTGATGACTTCCTCGGACGCGCTCTCGATGTCCTTCGTCTTGTTTCCAGCCTTTGCCGCCGTCCTCGCCGCTTCCTGGGCCGCGAGGACGAGTTGATAGATCTCCTTCTGCGCGGGCGAGAAGGTTCCGCTCACGGGATAGGTGCGGGTGATGTCTCCGGTGAGGCCTTGGTAGCTTCCGGCTGCGTCCACGAGCAGCAGGTCCCCCGGCTCCATCTTTCGCGAGGAGGCTTCATAGTGGAGGATGGTCGAATTGGGTCCGCTGCCCACGATCGAAGGGTAGCCCCAGCTCATGGCGCCGTTTGCCAGGTAGACCGCTTCGATCGCGGCTTCGACCTCGTGCTCGAACTTCCCCGGAGCGGCCGCCCTCATGCCCGCCTTGTGGGCCTCGCTCGAGATGAGGACGCTCTTTTCGAGGACCTTCTGTTCGTACGCCGTCTTCACCTGGCGCAGTTCGTCGACGATGGGCTTCGCGTCCACCATGGAAACGCCGAAGAAGCGATCACGGAACCGGCTGGCCCAGGCGTAGAGCTCGGGCAGTTCCTGCGACGGCGCGGGGCGGGGGCCGAAGAGCAGGGCGAGCTTGCCCCGTCCCGCCTTCAGCTCATCCTGGAAGACGTTCCACTCCGTGGTGACCTCGCCGCGCCGCAGGCCGAAGTTGCGGCCATTGAACATAGCGGTGATGAAGGACTCGAACTGGCCGAGGAAGTAGACGGTCTCGATGCCGGTTTGAGAGGTCACCTCCTCCTTGGTCAGGGTGTGGCCGTTCCAATGTTCCCGCCGCGCGTTCGGCTCGCGCACGAAGATGACTTCCTTCTTCGAGGCCGCGCCGGGCATGAGCACGAGGATGGTCTCCTCCTGATCGAGGCCGGTGAGATAGAGCAGGGTCGAGTCCTGCCGGTACTCGTAGTTCACGTCAGTCGAGTACACCCTCGAAGGCGCGCTCCACGCGATCATCACCGTGCCCGCGTCGAACTTCTGCATCGCCCGGGCGCGACGCCCCTTGAGGTCGTCCTGGTATTCACCGGCCCGGACCATGCTCGCGGATGCGGCCATGAGCGTGGCGGCGATGACCAGCCGGCCGAGGGGATTGGGGTGGAACCGGCTGATCATGGGTCGGACCTCTTATTTCTTCGCGGGGACGGCGCGCCTGGGTTCTTCGGGGAAGCCCGTGGTGGGAAGGCCCTTCACGAGCTTCAGCGCGTTCTTGTAGTAGAGCTTCTTCAGCACTTCGTCCGGCAACTCCATGCCGTACAGCTTCCAGAAGGCATGGTAGTCGCGGTAGTAGTCGAAGTACTCGTCGCCCGTCTCGAAGGTGCGCCAGTAGTAAGGATACTCATCGGGCTGGAAGCTGTCCTTGCCGAAGAGGATCTTGTCCTGGTACTTGATGAAGAAGGCGCGCGCGGTGCGGGGCTGACGACCGTACTCGGCGAGGACGGCCGCGGTCTCGGGATACACGTTGGGGTGGGCGTCGAGGAACTTCGAGAAACGGGCGAGGTCGTTCGAGAGATACCCCATGTGCGCGGCGATGAAGGTGGTGTTCTTGTGCTTCTCGAACATCCGGTCCCGCTCGCCGAGCAGCTCTTCGAAGCGCGGAAAGGAGGGATCCTGATAACGGCGATCGGGATAGAGCGCCTCTTCCAGCCAGCGCTCGTTGCTGAAATCGATGGGGTCGAAGAAGGGAGCGGGTTCCGCGGTGTGGATGAGGACGGGGATCTTGAGCTCGCCGCACTTGGCCCAGATGGGATCGAGTTCCGGGTCGTCCAGATGCAGGCGCGTGCCGTCCGTCTTCTTGATGCGCAGCCCGAGCTCCTTGAAGATCTTGAGCCCGAGAGCGCCCGCCTTCACGTCCTCCTCAAGCTGCGCCGCGGCCTTGAGTCCGAAGCCGGGGCCGACGCCGCTTCTGAAATCGATGTTGGCGAAGAGGACCGGGCTGTACAGCCGCTCGGTGATGTGGGGCTGCCGGTCCTGGAAGAGGGAGACCAGCCGCTCGATGTCGGCCACGTCGTCCTCGGTGCAGCGGCCGAACTTCGCCTTCTCGACCGCGGTTCCAGCGTCGGCAGGTTTTTCTCCCCTGAGGATGGCAGCGGTACGGCGCTCCTCGGCCAGCGCCTCGGGGTCGGGTCCGGAGGGTGGGACCGGCTTTGCCGTTGGCTCAAGGTTGCCATCCTCATCGACCCTACGAAGTTCATACCCATGCGCGACCATGCAACGGTTGAAAAACTCCTGCATGTTCACCGCGCCCGCCACGCCGGTGCCGAAGTAGCCGCTCTGGCGCGCATCGCGCTCACACTCGTAGGAATCGCGGTTTTG
>CAZYEA010000370.1:0-3965 GCA_964646485.1 uncultured Acidobacteriota bacterium | reverse complement strand
GCTGGAGAAAGTGGTCGAGCGACGCATCGGTCGCAAGACTCTCGGTTTCCGGGCGGGTCAGAAGGCCGAAGCCGAGACCAAGAACATCGAGAAGCAGGCGCTGCTCCAGAAGGTGCTGCCCCAGGATCTCATCCGCTACGGCCTCATCCCTGAGTTCATCGGCCGGCTTCCCGTGGTTGCGACCCTCCATGACCTCGACCAGCGCGCCCTCATCGACATCCTGACTACCCCGCGCAATGCCATCATCAAGCAGTACCAGCGGATGTTCGAGTACGAAGGCGTGAAGCTCCGGTTCACCGACGACGCCATGCTCGCGATTGCCGATCTGGCCATCGAGCGGAAGATCGGCGCGCGCGGCCTTCGGATGATCCTCGAAGATCTCATGCTCGACCTGATGTACGACCTGCCTTCGCTCAAGAAGGTGAAGGAATGCGTGATCACGCGCGAGGTCGTGGTCTCGGGCGAGAAGCCGATCATGGTCATCGAAAAGGCGGGCTAGGACGCGAAAGGCCCGACCCCGGGCCGCGCCGCATCCCGACCCCCTGAAGACGTTGAAGGGCGCCATACAGGCGGCGCCTCACCCGGACCCAAGAAGGACGGACCCCCTCCCATGCCTCCATCCCACAAGCCAAGCCCCGACGCGCCGGAGGCTCTGCCCACCGTCCCGTTGCGCGACGTGGTCGTCTTCCCGCACATGATGATGACCTTCGTGATCGGGCGGAAGCCGTCGATCCTGGCTCTCGAGCACGCCCTTCAGCGCAGCAAACGCCTCTTCCTCACCGCCCAGCTCGATCCCAAGCGCGATTCCCCATCCCCTCGCGAGGTGCGGGCCTACGGCACCATCTGCCAGATCGTGCAAAGCCTCCGCCTGCCCGACGGGAATCTCCGCGTTCTGGTGGAGGGCGTCGACCGCGGCCAGGCCCTCGAATTCGGAGAGGAGAGCGGCTTCATGAAGGCCCTGGTGCGCCCGATTCCGCGCCTCGCGCCCGAGGGCGACATCGAGCCCGTGGTCCGCCGGGTGGTCGAGTTGTTCGACCGCTACGTGAAGATGTCGAATCACCTTCATTACGACGCGATGCTGGCCGCGGTCCGTGTTCAGGATGCGGGCAAGCTCGCCGATACCGTCGCCTCCCACCTCGTGCTCCCCACCGACGAGAAGCAGGCGCTGCTCGAAATGCCACAGCCCTCGGCGCGGCTCGCCCGGCTCGCCCAGGCCCTCGAGATCGAGGTGGAGCGGCTCGAGGCGGAGAAGCGCGAAGGCCGCTCGCCCAAAGCGGGACGCTCGCCCAAGGAACAGTACCTCTCCGAGAAGATGAAGACGCTCCAGAAAGAGCGGCAGAAGGAAGAGCGGCCGAGCGAGTTCGACGAGCTGAAGGAGCGGATCGAGAAGGCCAAGATGAGCAAGGAGGCGCTCGAAAAGGCCCGTCAGGAACTGAAGCGCCTCGAAGGCATGCCCCCCATGTCGGCCGAGGCCACGGTTTCCCGCAACTACCTCGAGTGGCTCGTGGCCATGCCCTGGCGCCGCAAGGCCAAGGAGACCCGTGATATCAAGGCCGCGGAGGTGATCCTGAACGAGGACCACTACGGCCTCGACAAGATCAAAGAGCGCATCCTCGAATTCCTCGCGGTGCGCCAGCTCGTCGACGAACCCAAAGGACCCATCCTCTGCTTCGTCGGACCGCCCGGAGTCGGCAAGACCTCGCTCGCCCGCTCCATCGCCCGTTGCACGGGAAGGCCCTACGTGCGCTTCTCTCTGGGCGGGGTGCGCGACGAAGCGGAGATTCGCGGCCATCGCCGCACCTATATCGGCGCCCTCCCCGGCCAGATCGTCAAGCTGATGCGAAAGGCGGCCACTCGCAACCCCGTCTTCCTGCTCGACGAAGTCGACAAGATGACCTACGACTTCCGCGGCGACCCCTCGTCCGCCCTCCTCGAAGTCCTCGATCCCGAGCAGAACAAGAACTTCTCCGATCACTATCTCGACGTCGACTTCGACCTGTCGTCGGTGTTCTTCATCGCCACCGCCAACACCCTCCACGGCATTCCCCACGCCCTGCAGGACCGGCTCGAGATCGTCCGCCTCGCCGGCTACACCGAGGTCGAGAAGATCGAGATCGCGAAGCGCCACCTGATTCCGAAACAGCTGGAGCAAAACGGTCTCGAGATCTCGAACCTGGAGATCCCCGACGAGGCGCTCCGCACCGTCATCCGCCGCTACACGCGTGAGGCGGGCGTGCGCAGCCTGGAGCGCGAGCTCGGGAGCCTGGCCAGGAAGACGGCACGGCGCGTGGTCGAGCGCGGCGCTGATTACAAGATCGTGCTCTCCGAGAACGACGTCATCGATCTGCTCGGGGTACCTCGATTCCGGGACCCCCAGGCCGAAGAAAAGAACGAAGTCGGGCTGGCCATGGGGCTCGCCTGGACCGAAGTGGGAGGCGAAACGCTGCCCATCGAGGTCACTCTGATGCCCGGCCGCGGCGCCTTGACTCTCACCGGCAAGCTCGGCGACGTGATGCAGGAAAGCGCCCGAGCCGCGCTCTCCTACGTGCGCGCCCACGTGGGCGAACTGACCATCGACCCCGTCTTCTACCGAAAGATCGACATTCACATCCACGTGCCCGAAGGCGCGATCCCGAAAGACGGGCCCTCGGCGGGGATCACCATCGCCACCGCCCTCGTTTCCGCGCTTCAGGGAGCGCCGGTGCGGCGTGACATCTGCATGACCGGCGAGATCACGCTGCACGGCAAGGTGCTTCCCATCGGAGGAGTCAAGGAGAAGCTGCTGGCCGCTCACCGCATCGGCGCCACCACCATCATCCTCCCGCGCGAGAACGAGAAAGACCTCGCCGACGTGGCCGAAGAGGTGAAGGCCGCCCTCAAGATCCACCTCGTGGACTCCGTGGACGAGGTCTTCCGCCTCGCCATCCTGCCGAGTGAAGGCTCGCCGGCCCAGACCATCGCGCCCGGCACTCCGCCCGCGCCCTTGGCGCCCGTCACCCATTAGCCGATTTCCGTCCTTTTGATGGCCAAGACCCCGAAAGCCGTGAAACCCGCGGAAGCGGAGCCGGGCGAGGTGGTGGAGGCTTCGCCCCCGGAGGCCCCCGCGACCGGACTCTTCTCGATCTCGGACTTCAGCGTTCTGCGCCGCGCCGACCGGCTGAAGCTGATCGAGCTGGGCCTCGAGAACGGGATCGTGGACGCTCCCGGACTGCCGCGCGAGGAGGTGCTGCGGCGGCTCCTGCGCACGCGCTCGCACAGCCCCATCCCCCTGACCTCGTCGGGGGTGCTCGCCGCCACCAAGGAGGGCTACGGCTTCCTCCGGGGACCGGAAGTCGGCTTCCGCTCAGAGACCGACGACATCTACGTCTCCCCCTCGCAGATCCGCCGCTTCTTCCTGCGCACGGGCGACAAACTCTCGGGCATCGTGCGCGCGCCCCGGCACGCCGAACGCTTCTATTCGTTCTCGCGCATCACCAGCATCAACAACCTGGACCCCGACGCCGCGCGCGATCGCATCCTCTTCGACAACCTGACTCCGATCTACCCGCAGCAGCGGCTCCGGCTCGAGACCACGGCCACGGACATGACCGGACGGATCCTCGACATGATGACCCCGATCGGCAAGGGCCAGCGCGGCCTCATCGTGGCCTCGCCGCGCACCGGCAAGACCGTGATCCTCCAGAATCTCGCGAACTCGATCGCGACCAATCACCCCGAAGTCACCCTGCTGGTGGTCCTGATCGACGAGCGTCCCGAGGAAGTCACGGACATGCAGCGCAAGGTGAAGGGCGAGGTCGTGGCTTCGACCTTCGACCTCGAGCCGTCGCGCCACATCGAAACCGCGGAGATGGTGATCGAACACGCGCGCCGCCTGGTCGAGGACGGCAAGGACGTGGTGATCCTGCTCGACTCGATCACCCGCCTCGCCCGCGCCTACAACACCGTGATGCCGAGCAGCGGCAAGG
>CAZYEA010000369.1:0-3985 GCA_964646485.1 uncultured Acidobacteriota bacterium | reverse complement strand
CACCCGGGCGCGAATCCGCGCATCAGAAGGATCGAGGCTCAAATCGCGAATGTCCCCGGCCACGCCGGGCGCGCGCATCAGGAACCGGCCCTCTCTCTCGCGCTCCCGTCGCCACTCGGCAACCTGCGCCGCCTTCAGCTCGGCGATAGCGCCCAATTGCTCGCGGGCCGCGACAGACGCCGAGGCCTGGGCCCGCCGGAGGGAGAGGAGTGCCGTGAGGGCCATGAGGACCCCGACAGAAATTACGGCCAGGCCCAGCTGTCCGAGGAGCGCCCCCCGCGCGCGACGAGCGTCGGAAGGAACTCCGGACTCCCATCGGTGCCGCAGCCGCGGCCACAGCCCGAGCAGGAGAACGGAAGAGTTGAGGGCCGCGAACGCCAGGGAGGCGTGCAGGGAGATCGGAATCAGGCGTTCGCCGGTCGCGAGGGGCGGCCCGGAAGCGTAGGCGAACAGCGCGAACACGGACAACGCCGCCGCGATCAGCGGGTTCAGCGCGGTCAGAACGCTAAGGGTCGGGAGGCGCGCGAACGCGCCCAGAAAGTCCAGAAGTCCGACCGCGGTCAGGACGAAGCACGTCGCGGCCACCGGCGACATCGCGCCAACCGGCACGGGTCCCCACAGCTCCGGGGAGCCCGATCGCCACTCGACGAAATCCGGCGTCCGGAAATTCGATCGGATCACCACCACAACCATGAGAACGAGGGTCACGACCGACACCGCGCCGGCTCCGCGGCGAATGCGCGGACCTGCTTCAGCGAGCGCGAGGATGGCGAGAGATACGCCGAGTGCAACGAAGAGATACGCGGCCAGGGGGGCCACGGGTCCGCCGAAGTCCGGCGTGAAGGCGGTGCGACTCCAGCCGGCCCTCTGCCAGTCGGCAAGTGCGAGCACGCCGACCCCGGCCCCGACGAGGGCGGCTAGGGCGGCGAGACGTCTCGTGGTTGAAGCCTGTCCCATGTGGACACTCTGGTATGGCCCGGTCGACGACCCCCTCGTAGTGTAGGCCCGCGAACGATGTCCGTGTCAATCGCGCCAACAGGCCCTCCGACCGCATCGGGGGCCGAGCCTGAGCCCGCGCGCCCGGATGGGAATCGGTAAGGGTCGGGCCGGGGTCAGCGCTTCTTTCCGCCGAAGCCCGGCATCGCCGCAGCCTGCTTCATCCAGGACGCCGCCTGGCCTTCGTCGAGGTCGGACGCGGATGCGATGTCCACGCCGCGCGAGGCCTTGCCCATTCCGATCGGCGTGACCGGCGGTATGGGTTCAAGCGAGGTGCCCCGGCCGAACGTGAGCTTGACGTGGCCGGCGAAGCCGCCGCAACAGAAGCACCATCCCTCGCCTACGCCGTACCAGGCCATCCCCCACTTGATGGACCGCTGCAGGCCGGGCAGCGTCTTCGCGGCCAGAGCATCGACGCGTTCCGCGATCCCGCGCTGCGGCTGGGGCAGGCTCTCGATGTAGGCGAAAACCGGGGCATCGCCGAGCGCCGCCTTCGCGGGGCTGGCCCGGCCCGTCATGGCGACGGGCAGGCTGGTGAGCTTCTTCTCCTTCTTCTTCGGCGACGCCATGATCGATTCTCCTAAGAGGCGGTTGATTGATCGGAAATATTCCTTGCCAGACTGACCGAGCCAGCCTAACATACAACCATATGGTTGTACTTAGAAAAGAGAACGAGGAGTCGCTCAACCAGCTCTTTCGCGCCCTCGCCGACGGCACCAGGCGCGACATCCTCGCGCGATCGCTCACGGAGACGCCGTCGGTGTCGGCGCTCTCGGCGCGATACAACATGAGCTTCGCCGCGGTGCAAAAGCACGTCGCCGTGCTCGAGCGGGCCGGACTCATCAGGAAACGGGCCTGCGGCCGCGAGCAACAGGTCGCCACCAACCGCGCCCGACTCAAACACGCGAGCGCCCTTCTCGACCACCTCGAATCGATCTGGCGCCACCGGATGGCGCAGCTCGACGAGGTCCTCCTGGAAAAAGAGAAATAGTCATGCCCATCACCTCGGTCGTCAAAGAGCCCGAAACGCTCTCCATCACCCTGGTCGCGGACTTCCCGGTCCCCCAGCAACGGCTGTGGAACGCATTTGCGGACGCACGCCAGCTGGAGCGCTTCTGGGGCCCGCCCTTTGCTCCCGCGACCTTCACCCATCATGACTTCAGGGTGGGCGGTCGCGCCGAGTACTTCCTGACCCTGCCGGACGGAAAGAAGTGGACCGGCTCGTGGAAGTTCACCGCGGTGAATCCCATCAGCTCCTTCGAGGCCGAAGACGGCGACGACAACGCCCTTGATCCGAACGGGCCCGCTACCATGACCTTCACTTTCGAAACCACCAGGGCGGGCTCGCGCATGACCAACGTGACGCGGTTCTCGAGTCTTGCAGCGCTGGAACAAACCGCGCCGGGAATGGAGGAAGGCCTCCGCGCGGCCCTGCCCCAACTCGACGCACTTCTCGGGAGAAACGAATGAGAAAGCTCACGATCGCCGAACACATCTCTTTGGACGGCGTGATCCAGCACTCCAACGATGGCGACGACTTCCCTTACAGCGACTGGAGCGCGCCCTATCGCAGTCCCGAGGGACGTGACGCGGTGATCGCCGCCTACGGCGAACGCTACGATCTGCTGCTCGGCCGCCGCACTTACGACGCCTGGTCGGGCTTCTGGCCAAAGGCGCCGAGCAGCCCGATGGCGGATCGCCTCAACGCGGCGACGAAGTTCGTGGCAACCCACCGGCCGGAGAGTCTTGTGTGGGGCCCCTTCGAGGGTCTCGGACCGGACCTCGTCGAAGGCGTTCGCCGTATCAAGTCTCGGGACGGCGCGGACCTGATCCTTGCGGGCAGCTCCACTCTGACCTCGACGCTGCTCGAACAGGGGCTGGCGGATGAAATCCTGCTGATCGTGTCTCCGGTCCTTCTGGGCACCGGGAAGCGCCTCTTCGCGCAGGGAACACCAGCACGTTCCCTCGAGTTGGTCGGATCCAGGGCCTTTCCCTCCGGTGTCATTCTTAATAGGTACAGGGTCGTGGGCCCGCTGAAGACCGGATAGACAGGATGCCGGCCGCAGCTCAGCGCTCGCCGGCTTTGCTCAGGATCTGCTCGGCGGCCTTCGCTTTGAGGCCGGTGAGACGGATGAGCGCCTCCTCCCTCTTGCGCGGCTCGAGCTTGGCGAACCATGATCCGTCGATGGAGTCCAGCTCACGGATCAGCAGAGCGGCGAACGTCAGCGCCTCGCCGGCCAGCGGGTTCCCCTTGACGTTGAACCTCTTCATCACCTCGAAGCAGCCCTGAGTGTTCCGGCCATCGCCCGCGCACGCGCTGCTGATGGCGCTCAGGAACGCGGGCACGAGGTCGGCGGTATGGCCCACGACCTCGGTGACGTCCACCATGGTCCGGTCTTTCGCGCGCACGATCCCGATCAATCTCCCCGCATCCGTGGCGACGGCTCCCCCGCTGTCGCCCTCTCCCACGCACTCGTTGCCGGTGACGAAGAGAAGGCGCCCCTTACGGATGAAGCCCGAGGTCCCCTCATCGTCGCACGTGTATGACCCCGCGGTCTCTCCCACGGGAATCCTTCGGAATCCCGCGCTCCAGCCAAAGACGTACAACGGTTCGCTCCCGCCTCCGGCGATCGTCGCACCCGTCAGAGGTGTGCCCGCGCTGACCATATCAGGCAGAACCTCGATCAGAGAGATATCCCTTGCGGAGAGATCGAAGGCAAACGCGCCGCGGGTTTTCACGCCTCCCCCGTCCTCCCGACGTTCGAGCTGAATACGGTACCCGCGCGGATTCTTGGCGTACGTCGGCTTGCTCCCTTCGAGGCAATGTCGCGCGGTCAGAAGCCAGGGGTTCGGTGACTTGGCCGAGGGGGCCGGATTGCTCACGAGCACCGCCGAGCATGAGGCGACGCCTCCCTTCAGCTCGTAAGACCAGGCCGCCGATCCCGCGGCGGCCGGAGCCAAACCCGGGCCCGGCAGGGATAGGAAGAGG
>CAZYEA010000368.1:0-3988 GCA_964646485.1 uncultured Acidobacteriota bacterium | reverse complement strand
CACCCGAAGGCGCCGGCAGATCGCTATGCGGGGAAGCCTCCACAGGATGTTGTCATCGACGACGGAGATCTCATCTTCTCGTGGAGCGCTTCTTTGTTTCTCCGCATCTGGACGCACGGCCCGGCCGTGCTTAATCAGCACTTGTTCAAGGTTCTCGAGAAGGACGGCATCGATCGCCTGTTCCTCAAGGAATTCATCCAGTTCCATCTACCGGCTCTGACCAAAGCGTCGCATGGGTCAACCATGCAGCACATCACGCGCAAGGAACTCGATCGCTTCACTGCTTTGTTCCCGACCTGTCAGCGCGAGCAAGCGAGGATCGCCGAGGTTCTCTCAACCCTTGACCGCGCGATCGAGGAGACTGAGACCCTCGTTGCGAAACAGCAGCGCATCAAGACCGGGCTGATGCAGAACCTGCTCGCCCGCGGGATCGACGAACACGGCAACCTCCGCTCCGAACAGACCCACAAGTTCAAGGACTCCTCGCTTGGTCGCATTCCGGCGGAGTGGGATGCCCCGACGATCGATCAGATTTCCTGTCATGTTGGCAGCGGGGTCACGCCAACGGGAGGAGAAGCCGTCTACGTGTCTGAAGGCGTACTCTTCATTCGAAGCCAGAACGTCCACTTCGGCGGCCTAAGGCTCGAGGATATTGCGTACATACCCGAGCATGTACATCACTCAATGCGTCGGAGTGAAGTGTTCGAGAACGACGTCCTGCTAAACATTACGGGGGCTTCCATTGGGCGGTGTTGTCGCATGCCGAAAGTGAACGGCGCCGCGAACGTGAATCAGCACGTTTGTGCTATCCGCCTTCGCAGTGTTACGGAGGCGAGAGCCGGCTTCCTGGCGGCCGTGCTGGAGTCACGCATTGGACAACGACAAATCTCTCAACTAAATGCCGGCGGAAACCGCGAAGGCCTGAACTACAAGCAGGTGCGCAGCTTCTGGATTCCCTGGCCAGCGGATGACGCCGAGTGTGTTCGTCTGTATGCGGGTATCAAGCACATGTCCGACACTGTGCTCGCCAATCAATCCGCACTAGGCAAGCTGCGCCTTCTCAAGACTGGGCTGGTGCAGGATCTCCTATCGGGCGCCCGGCGCGTCTCGGCCCTGCTCACGCAGGAGGAGGCGGTGACACCGTGAGCGCGGACGGCACTCCGAAGCACATCCGCATCGACGAGCGGAACCATGTCGAGAAGCCGTTGCTCGGCCAGCTCGCGAGCCTCGGCTGGGAAATTGTCGATCTAACCAAGGATGTGCTCCAACGGGACCAGCGCCCCGCGGATTCGTACCGCGAGAATTTCACGGATGTGGTGATGCTTCCGGTGCTGCGGGAGAGGCTCAAGGTCATCAACCCCTGGCTTCAAGACGACCAGGTCGAGGAGGTTGCCAAACAGCTCACCGCCAACTTCCCTGGCACCGGGTTGCTAGAGAACAACAGGCACCTGTTCCAGCTCCTGCTGGAGAACACGAGTGTCAGCGAGGACCGGCAGACGGGCGAGAAGAGCCCGACGGTCCGGTTCATGGACTTCGCGAACCGCGACACCAACCGATTTACTGCGGTCTGCCAGCTCAAGGTCCGCATTCTCGGTACAGAGCACCACATCTACCCCGACATCGTCCTGTTCCTCAACGGCCTGCCGGTCGTCGTGATTGAGTGCAAGTCGCCCAAGGTCAAGGACGCCATCCCCGAGGCCATTGACCAGCTCCTCCGCTACGCCGAGCAGCGAGGCGCGAAGGGCGAGGGCAGCGCTGCACTCTTCTTTTACAACCAGTTCGTAGTGGCGACGTGCCGCCAGGAGGCGAAGTTCGGCACGATCACCACGCACACGGAAAAGTACTTCTACCGCTGGGCCGATCCCTACCCCCGGACGGTCGACGACTTGGACCACGGCTCCGGAAGTCCCAACGACCAGCAGCGACTCGTCGCGGGGATGCTCGACCGGGGCAACCTGCTCGACCTCATTCGCACGTTCACCCTGTTCTCGACGAACGACAAAGGCCAGGCCATCAAGATCGTGGGCCGGTCCCAGCAGTTTCGGGCGGTCAAGCTGGCTGTAAGGCGGCTTGTCGAGGGTCGTAGTCCCCGCGAGCGCAGCGGAATCATTTGGCACACCCAAGGCTCCGGGAAGTCGCTGACCATGATGTTCATGGTGCGGGAGATGTACCGGCACACGAAACTCTCAAGCTGGAAGGTTGTCTTCGTCACGGACCGGACCCAGCTCGAGCAGCAGCTGTCCGAGACGAGCCAGAGCATTGGCTTCACCGTGAAGGTCGCCGACAGCATCAAGAGCCTCAAGGAGCTGCTCAAGGCTGATACCTCCGACCTGGTCATGGCGATGATCCATAAGTTCCGCGAGGCGGAGCTCACAGAGACCTTTCCCGAGCTGAATCTGAGCCCCAACATCCTCGTGATGACCGATGAGGCACACCGCTCACAGTACAAGCTGCTCGGGGCAAATCTCGACAAGGGCATGCCGAACGCCGCCAAGATTGGCTATACCGGCACACCCATCGACAAGACAGAGCAGGTCTTCGGCGACTACATCGATAAGTACACGATGCGACAGTCGATCGAGGACGGGGTGACGCTGGAGATCGTCTACGAGGGTCGAACGCACAACGCGGAGGTCCCTGACCAGGCTGGGATGGACGCTTCCTTCCAGGATGTCTTCAGCGACTACAACATCCAGGAGCGCCTCGCCATTCTCGGCTATGGCTCACGAGACGCATACCTGGAAGCAGAGTCCACGATCGAGGCCAAGGCGAAGGACATGGTGGAGCACTACCTGACGCACGTGTTCCCTAATGGCTACAAGGCTCAGGTCGTGGCGACCTCGCGCGAGGCGGCTGTTCGTTACAAGAAGCATCTTGATGCCGCACTTGCCGCGGCGCTTGCCAACCTGGAGAAAGCCAACCCGGGGAGGCTAGATCTCCTTCAACTCCGAGCCATGAAGACTGACGTCGTGATCTCCGGAAGCCACAATGACCTCCCGCACCTGAAGGAGTTTTCCGACAGCTCTAGGCACGAGGCGAGTATCAAGAGCTTCAAGATGTCATTCGGCAGTGAGGAAGAGGGCGTAAATGGCGACGTAGGGGTTCTGATCGTCAACAACATGCTCCTCACGGGATTCGACGCGCCGGTCGAGCAAGTCATGTACCTCGACAAGGTGGTGGTCGCGCACAACCTCTTGCAGGCAATTGCCCGGGTCAACCGCGTCGGTGGTCAGTCGAAAGACAAGGGCTTTGTGGTGGACTACGTGGGCGTCGGACACCACCTCAAGAAGGCGATCGACACCTACGACGAGCGCGAACAGAAGGAGGTTGTCGACGCCCTCAGCTTCCCCGATGAGGAGCTTCAGGATCTGAGGCGGAACCACGCGACTGTCATGGATCTGCTCAAGAAGCATGGCCTCACAGACCTGACTGACCACGACGCCTTCTATGGCGTCTTCTACGACGAAGACATCCGCTTCGACTTCATGCTGGCATTCAAGGAACTCACAAGCAGCCTGAACGTCCTCTTCCCGGCGAAGGAGGCGCTCGTCTACCTGCCCGACTATCAGGCGTTGGCAGAGATCAACGTCATGGCGGAAAAGCACTTCCGTGATGAGCGTCTGAGCATGAAGGGCATCCCTCCGAAACTGCGCGCAATCACCGATGCCTATCTCGAGTCGCGTGGCATTGACGTGAAGGTCCCGCCGATCTCAATCCTGGACGAGGATTTTGAGAAGGATGTGGCAAAGAGGCGTCGAGCCAAGACCAAGGCCGCCGAGATCGAGCACGCGATTCGACATCATCTGGAAGTCGAGATGGACGACGACCCTGAGCTCCAGGCCTCCTTTGCCCAGGCCCTGGCCGAGATTCTTCAGGAATTCCGAGCGAACTGGGACAAGATCCATAAGGAGCTGGAGAAGCTTCGTCGCCGAATCCTCAGTGCCCAGCAGGAGCCCACCTACGGTCTCCATCGCAAGAAGCAGATGCC
>CAZYEA010000367.1:3122-3990 GCA_964646485.1 uncultured Acidobacteriota bacterium | reverse complement strand
GGCGCAGTTTCACCAAGTGTTTTGGGAGGTATACCTAGCAGCGACTCTTCTCAAACAAGGAGCGCAACTCGTGCCGCGGGCCGAGCGTGGGCCGCGTGCGCCCGGCCCAGACCTCCTTCAACGCGCTCCGAGCGCCTACTATGAGGCAATCGCCGTAACTCCTGGAACCGGAATAGACCAAGTAACCGAGGCCCGGGTCGGCGAAGTGAGAGACGTCCCCGACGCCGACATCACCCTGCGCATTACCGCAGGGCTCATCGAGAAAGTCCGGAAGTACCACGCGTATCTGCGGGATGGGGTTGTTCCTCTCGACATGCCCTACGTGATAGCAATCAACGCCGGGAGCGTCCCGAGCGCAAGCAAAGAAATGGACTTGCCGAGGGTTGTCCGAGCCGTACTGCCCTTTGGGTGGGAGGTCATCGAGGCTGATGGAACGGGCCGAGGCACGGGCGGACGCTCGTACCAATATCGACCCAGCCTGGTTAAGCGATCAGGCGCTCTGGTCTCCACGCGATTCTTCGAACAAGAAGAGACCGTCGGCATCAGTGCTGTCCTCTATGCCTGCGTTGGACCCTTTGCCTGGCCGAAAAAGGGGTCCGGATTCGTCCTGGTCCACAACCCGAGAGGTGTGAACCCCTTGCCTCACGGCATCGTCCCCGGAGCCTGGGAGTTCTGGGTCGAGGACGTCGTCCTCCGGAGCACCAGTCCATAGTGACGACAAGCTCGCGGCAACGCCGCGAGCGTCACGGTACCAATCCTTTTAGACTGGATAGAGTCGAGGGGGCAAAGGATGGATATCGCACCGGACTTCACAGATCAAGACTGGAAGGGGCTGACCTTCAAGAGCGAGGCGGACTGGCGCACCGCC
>CAZYEA010000367.1:0-3112 GCA_964646485.1 uncultured Acidobacteriota bacterium | reverse complement strand
TTCCTGAAGCCGGCAGCGCTGCTGTTGAGTCGCAGGCGAAGCGGTTTTGCGGTTCTCGCGCTTGAGTGCCTCTTGATTGAGACGTTGCAGCAGTTTCGCGAGGGCGTCCCCGAGACTCCCTACGTCGTAAGAGGCGGACGCAGGGTGCTCGCGTCGGAGGAGTACTTCGTCGCATTTCTGACCAGCCCAGACTTTGGGCAAGGCTTTGATCAAACGACCGCCGAGCTCTTCTATAGAACGATTCGGTGCGGGATTCTGCACCAGGCCGAGGTGAAGGGCAGCTCACTTGTCCGCCGAGATCGGCCACTCGTCTCCTTGACGGCGGACGGCAAGGGAGTGATCGTGAACCCGCGGCTCCTCCACCAACGCATCGAAACCACATTCGACGCCTACCTCCGAGAGCTTTCCACACCGACGAACCCTCAACTTCGGGAAAGGTTCCGAAAGAAGATGAACCACATCGCCCGGGCGTAGGACGGAGCGTCCGAAAAGGTAAGGTCGGCTGAACGCACCGAACGCTACGGCAGGAGAAATCGCAGAATTGCGAACCGAAAAGATCACTATCGCCCAACTTGAGTCCTTCCTCCTCAAGGCAGCGGACATCTTGCGCGGAAAGATGGACGCATCGGAATTCAAGGAGTTCATCTTCGGAATGCTCTTCCTCAAGCGGCTCTCCGACGAATTCGACGCGAAGCGTGACCAGCTCCGTCGGAAGGACTTCGCCCATCTGAGGTCCCAACCTGAGCGGTTGAGTGCCCTTCTGGAAGACAAGACTTCCTATGGAGAGACGTTCTTTGTCCCGGTACGCGCTCGTTGGCATGAGACGTGGAGGGACGAGAACGGCGACCTCGTGCCGGCTCTCAAGGATCTCAAGCACGACATCGGCAACATGCTCAACAAGGCGATCGCCGCCATTGAGGACGAGAACGACGCCCTTGCTGGCGTGCTGAAGAACAACATCGACTTCAACGCGGTCAAAGGCAAGACGAAGATCCCGGACCAGAAGTGGAAGGACCTGCTCGACCACTTCAATCAGCCGGGGTTCGTTCTCGTAAACGACAACTTCGAGTTTCCAGACCTTCTCGGGGCGGCCTATGAGTACCTCATCAAATACTTCGCCGATAGTGCGGGAAAGAAGGGTGGCGAGTTCTATACCCCGGCCGAGGTCGTCCGGCTCCTCGTCCAGCTCACCGAGCCCGAGGCCGGCAACACGATCTACGACCCTACGGCGGGCTCCGGTGGCTTTCTAATCCAAGCCCACCAATACGTCGACGAGCAGGGGCAAAACGCCAACGATCTCGCCCTGTACGGCCAAGATTCCAACGGCACAGTGTGGTCGATCTGCATCATGAACATGATCCTCCACAACATCACCCGTTTCACCATCGAGAACGGGGATACGCTGGAGGACCCTCAGATCCTCGACAACGGCCAGATCCGCAAGTTCGACCGCGTGCTTGCAAACCCGCCGTTCTCGCAGAACTACAGCCGAGCGAGCGTCAAGTTCCCAGGCCGCTTCCGCGAGTGGTGTCCCGAGACCGGAAAGAAGGCTGACCTAATGTTCGTCCAGCACATGCTGGCGAGTCTCAAGCCCAGCGGCCGCATGGCGACCATAATGCCTCACGGCGTCCTCTTCCGCGGTGGAAAAGAGAAGCTCATCCGGGAGTTGTTCGTCAACGATGACGTGATCGAGGCAATCATCAGCCTGCCGCCCGGCCTCTTCTACGGGACAGGCATCCCTGCCTGTGTGCTGGTCTGCAGCAAGCGCAAACCCGACACGCTCAAGGACAAGGTCCTCTTCATCAACGCTGACCGCGAGTATGCCGAGGGCAAGAATCAGAACAAGCTCCGCCCAGAGGACATCGAGAAGATCGATTTCGTCTTCACGCAGAAGCGCGAATTGCCCAAGTACTCTCGTCTCGTTGCGAAGTCAGAGATCGTTAATACCCACGACTACAACCTCAATATTCGCCGCTACGTCGACAACAGCCCGGACCCCGAACCCGAAGACGTTCAGGCGCATTTGATCGGGGGCATCCCCGAGGTGGAGGTCGTTGCCCGCAAAGATCAGTTCGCGAAGTTCGGGGTGAAACCCGATTCAATCTTCGGCCCTGAGCGGCCCAGCTACCTCGCCTTCAGCAACATTATTGACAGTACGCGGGCGATCAACTCCACCATCGAAGCGGATCCCGCCCTAGTCAGCACCCTCGTACGGCACCACGAAATCCTTGAGTCCTGGTGGTCTCTCGCCAAGAGCGATTTCGCGCAGCTTCGGTACTCCGGAAGCGGCGGTAAGAAGATGCCCGACGTCCGTCACGAGCTCCTCACCACGCTGAAGGGCAATCTAGTACCGCTCGGCGTGCTCGACGAGTTCAAAGCGGCCGGCGTCTTCGTCAACTGGTGGCAGCAGATCCGCTTTGACCTCAAGACCATCCTCTCGATTGGCTGGCACCACTCCCTCATTCCCGACAAGTACCTCATCGCCGAATACTTCCAGGCCGAGGCCGATGCCATTGAGGCAGTGGAGGCCACGATTGCCGAGGCCCAGGGGGACTTGGCAGAGGCGGTCGAGAGCGCCCAGGAGGTCATAGCGTACGAACCGGATGAGGATGAGGAAGTCACCGCCGCGGTCATCAAGAAGGCCCTGAAAGAACTCATCGACGATCTCAAAGAAACCACTGGGGACTCGGCCAGGAAGGAGTTCGAGAACCTTAAAGACCAGGACATGGCGATCAAGGCCATGGAGAAGCGGATCAAGGACGCCAAGGCCGAACACAAGCGAAAGCGGACAGACCTGGTGCTCAAGCTCGAACTCAAGCGGATCGGAGCCGACGACCTCAAAGCGGAGCCCACCGAACTGATCCGGCAGGCAGAGGCACGCCTTGCACACCTGGACGCAAACAAGAACGCCGACAAGAAGACCATTGCTTCGATCAACGAGGACAAGGAAGCGTTGATCGCTCGTCTCGCCCACACTGATGCTGTTCTCATGTCGATCGGCGGCCAGATCAGCGAGGAAGACGCCCGCCGCCTGATTCTGAAGAAGATCTCCGACATCGCACGCGCCGAACTGGACCGCTACCTCAACGCCGAGAGGCGTGTGCTTGTTCGG
>CAZYEA010000366.1:3248-4007 GCA_964646485.1 uncultured Acidobacteriota bacterium | reverse complement strand
AGAGGCACGCTCGCGTTCACTGGATCACCTCGAGAACTTTCTTTTCGATTTCCATCTGTTTGAAGGGCTTGCCTTCGACCTTGGAGTAAGAGACCGCGTCGACGAGATAGGTGCCGCGGAGGATGAAAGCGAGCTGGCCGAGGTTGATCTCGGGGACCAGGACCTTCCGGTAGCGCTTCAGCACCGCGCCGAGGTTCTTCGGCATGGGATTCACGTGCCGCAGATGCACGTGACCGACCTTGTGCCCCTTGGCGCGAAGCGAGTGGAGGGCGGCGGTGATCGAGCCGTAGGTCGAGCCCCAGCCCACGATCACGCAGTCGCCTTCGGGGTCACCGGCCGGGACCACGTCAGGAATGTCGGCTACGACGCCTGCCACCTTGGCCGCACGCAGGCGAACCATCTTGTCGTGATTCTCAGGCTCGTAGTTGATGTTGCCGGTGATGTCCTGCTTCTCGATGCCGCCGATGCGGTGTTCGAGGCCGGGAGTGCCGGGCACGGCCCAGGGCCGGGCCAGGGTCTCGGGGTTGCGCATGAAGGGCTTGAAGCCTTCAGGATCGGTCCGGAACTTGGTGGGGAAGGCGGGCAGGTCGGAGACGCTCGGCACCCGCCAGGGCTCGGCGCCGTTTGCGAGGTAGCCGTCGGAGAGCACGATCACCGGGGTCATGTACTTGAGGGCGATGCGGCAGGCCTCGAGGGCCACCCAGAAGCAGTCGCCCGGGGTCGCGGGGGCGAGGACGGGGAGGGGAGCTTCGGAGTTTC
>CAZYEA010000366.1:0-3238 GCA_964646485.1 uncultured Acidobacteriota bacterium | reverse complement strand
TGCGCAGGCAGTCGGCAATCGAGTTCGGTTCCAGCACCAGGCGCGGCGCATCGCCGTGTAGGCCGTTGACGGCCTGGAAGAGGTCGGCCTGCTCGGTCTTGGTGGGGAGGCCGGTGGACGGACCGCCGCGCTGGATGTCCACGACGACAAGCGGCAGTTCGACCGCGATGGCGAGGCCGATCGCTTCCATCTTGAGGGCCATGCCCGGGCCCGAGGTGGTCGTGGTGGCGAGACACCCGCCGTAGGAGGCGCCGATGGCCGAGGTCACCGCCGCGATTTCATCCTCGGCCTGGAAGGAGATGACCCCGAAGCTCTTGTACATCGAGAGCTCGTGGAGGATGTCGGAGGCCGGAGTGATGGGATAGGAGCCGAGGAAGAGAGGCAGGCCGCTCTGCTCGGAGGCCGCGATCAGCCCCATGGCGAGAGCGCTGTTGCCGGAGAGGTTTCGATAGGTCCCGGCGGGGAGCTTGGCGGGCGCCACCTCATAGGCCACCGTCTGATAAGCCTCGGTGGCCTCGCAGTACGCATACCCGGCGCGCAGGGTCAGCTTGTTGGCCTCGGCCACCTGACCCTTGAACTTCGAGTCGATCCAGCGAAGCGACCCTTCCATCGACCGGCCGAACAGCCAGTAGCACATCCCGAGGGCGAAGAAGTTCTTGGAGCGGTCGATCGATTTGGCATCGAGGCCGGTGTCCTTGCAGGCGGCCTTGGTGAGCTTCAACAGATCGACCTGGAAGACGCGGTAGCCCGAAAGCGACCCGTCCTCGAGGGGGTTGCTCGTCATCTTCGCCTTCTTGAAGTCGACCTCGGTGAAGCTGTCCGAGTTCACGATCACGATGCCGCCGGTCTTGAGGTCCCCCACGTTCGTCTTGAGGGCCGCGGGGTTCATGGCGATGAGGACGTCGACGGCGTCGCCCGGAGTGTGCACTTCGGTCGAGGAGAAGTTCACCTGGAAGCCGGAGACGCCGGGGAGGGTCCCCTGGGGGGCGCGGATCTCCGCGGGGAAGTCGGGGAAGGTCGAAAGATCGTTTCCGAACAGCGCCGCCGTGTTGGTGAACTGGCTGCCCGTCACCTGCATGCCGTCTCCGGAGTCACCGCAGAAGCGGATGACCGCGCTGGTCAGCGGCTCGCGCCGGGCCTTGCGGCGCTCGTTGGGGGGGGCTGCTACCGTGGACATTTGGGTTCCCTTCCTTAGTGTGCGACGCGGGAGTTTACGCCTGAGAGGCGGACGGCCGGGACCACTACAATCGGAAACGCCACGGAGGCTTCTGCTTTTTCCCGCTCCTTGCCCATGACCCCCGAACCCAACCCCTTCGCCGCCTTGTCCCTGATCGTGGCCCCCGCCATCATGACCAATGCCTGCACGGTCCTGATCATGAGCACCAGCAACCGGCTCGCCCGCACCGCCGACCGGGCCCGGGAACTCTCGCGCGAAATCGAAGCGCCCGAGGAGGTTCCCGAGGACATCGCGGCCCGGCGTTTCCGGGATCTCGCCACCGCCGAGCGGCGCTCGCTACTGCTACTGCGCGCCCTGCGCAGCATCTACGTGGCCTTGAGCGGGTTCGCCACCGCCGCACTTGCCTCGCTCTTGGGCGCCACCTTCGTGGCCTCGGGTCCGAGCCTTCCCACCATCGCCCTGGAGTCGTCGGCCATCCTGGCCGGCGCCATCGCCGTGGCTTCGCTCATCTACGCCTCGGTGCTCCTCGTGCGCGAGACGCGTCTTGCCGTCACGAGCCTTCAGGAGCGCGCAGCGGCTGCTCAGGCGCGGGCGAAGCGTCCGGTGAAGGGTTGAGCGCGATGCCCGGCTCACCGATTTCCCGTCGAGACGTTCTCCTCGCGGGTGCTGCCGGGGTGAGCGGCGTGGCCCTCGGTCCGGCTTCTGCGGGACTGGCGCCGCCTTCCCCCGGCCTCGCCCGGTCGGTCATCCCTTCCACCGGGCGCAGCCTGGCCCGCGTCGGTCTCGGCACCTGGCAAACCTTCGATGTCGGCCCCGACTCCGCCCGCCGCGCCGTGCTGGCCGAAGTTCTGCGCGTTTTCACCGCCGCGGGCGCGGATGTCGTCGACACCTCACCCATGTACGGCACGTCCGAGGCGGTCCTTGGCGACCTGCTCCGCGACACCTCGCTCCGCGCGAAGGTGTTCCTCGCGACCAAGGTGTGGACCGAAGGACGGGCGGAGGGCCTCGCCCAGATGAAGGAGTCCATGCGCCTCCTGCGCTCGGAGCGGGTGGAGCTGATGCAGATCCACAATCTCGTCGACTGGCGCACCCACGCGAAAGAGCTGAGGCGTATGAAGGACGAGGGCGTGGTGGCCCATATCGGGATCACCCATTACACCGCGGGCGCCCTCGACGAGCTGATGCGCATCGTGCGCGCGGAGCGTTTCGATTTCGTGCAGTTCGCCCTCTCCCTCGAGGAACCCGAGGCCGCGGACGGTCTGCTGAAGCTGTGCGAGGATCGCGGCGTCGCCTTCCTCGCGAACCGGCCGTTTGGGGGCGGGCGTGCTTTCGGCCTCGCGCGCGGACGCCCTCTGCCGCCGTGGGCGCAGGAGCAGGGGATCGGCTCCTGGGCGCAGTTCCTCTTGAAGTGGGTCCTCTCGTTTCCTCAGGTGACGTGCGCGATCCCGGGCACCGGGAAGCCCGAACACATGCAAGACAACCTCCAGGCCGCTATGGGCACGTTCCCCGACGCCGCCACCCGGGCCCGCATGAGCGCCCTGTGGAGGGGCCTCGCGCGATAAATTGGCGCGATGGCCGAACTCCGGACGTATCCCTTTTCTGACCTCGCCTTGTCCCAAAGGCTCGAGCGCGCCGAGGCCCAGAGCAATATCGACTTCGTGGAAGCAAGGGCCCGCGCTTTCCCTGAGAGTCGCGCCCGGCATATCGAAGTGGCGGGCGCTCACGCGATGTTCGACGGCATCGACTCGCCTCTGACCCAGACCTTCTGCCTCGGGCTCACCCAGCCCCTTACGAGCGAGGATCTCGATCGGCTTGAATCGTTCTTCAAGGATCTCGGGGCGCCCGTGTTTCACGAGGTGAGTCCCCTTGCCGACCCTTCGGCCCTCGCGCTGCTGAACCGGGCCGGATACGAGCCCTTCGAATTCACGAGCGTCATGTACCAGAGGGTCACGGCCGACGTCGTCCCGGCCGGCGCGAAGCCGGGCCGGCTCGCCGTGCGCCTCGCTCGACGAGATGAGAACGAAGTCTGGGCCCAGACCTCCGCGCGGGGCTGGAGTGAAA
>CAZYEA010000365.1:0-4037 GCA_964646485.1 uncultured Acidobacteriota bacterium | reverse complement strand
TATTGCAAAGGGTCTGGAGCTTGATGAGGAGAGCATTGAGCGCAATCCCGCGGCGGAGTCCCTGAAGCCCAAGCCCGGATTCGAGGAAGTTGTACGCCGCGCGGAGGGAAACTACGGGATTCATGAGCTTCCCGCGGTTACATGGGTGGACTTCCGTCGCGCCAAGATCCGGCGCACGGGGCCTGAGCCGAGAAGTGGGGTCCCGCAGGTACTAGTGAACTATGCGCCTGCCGGTCGCGATCGATGGCGCTTGCGAGCGCTCCTAGATGAAAAGGGTCGCGTGGCGACGCGGCGGTTCCTTGTGGTTCGACCGAAGCGCAATGCGCCTCCCCTTCTGTTCTTCTGGGCCGTACTGAACTCGCCATTCGGCAATGCCTTTGTGGCGGCCCACTCTGGCAAGCAGGATATTCCAGCTCGAGTGGTGCGCCAGATGCCGCTCCCGAAGGTGGATGCCTTCAAGTGGGCAAGCGTGTGCCATTTCGCGGACGAATACCTTCGTGCCGTGCGTTCTCGGCCATACTCCACCCGACGCCACTAGCGCGCTGCGTCGGATGGACGCGGAGGTGCTCCGTCTGTACGACCTGCCGCCTCGGCTGGAGCGTGAACTTCTTGACTATTTCCGGGGAGAGAAGCGAAAGGGTCTCCCGTTCGTATTCCCTGACTACTTCCCCGGTGACTTCAACCCCTATGTGCACCTGCACGAGTTCATCGCCGACACATACGCCCAGTCGTCCGCCGGGGTCCTGTCACGGTCGTTCCAGCCCGTCCGCTCCGAGGCTGCTCTCGCCGCACTCAGTCGTGCCGAGAAGTTGGCGGCCGGGGAGTAGCCGATGGAGGAGTACCTACTCGACACCAATCACGTGATTCCACTGCTTCGGGAGCAGGACCCGAGGCGCGGAGTGATCCTCGCGAAACTGTCGACGATCGCTACTGAGTCGCATGTCTGCATTGCCACGGCCACGCTCGCCGAGTTGGAGGTTGGCTGCTGCTTCCAGGAAAAGGGGCGTGAGGACGCACAGACTGAGATTCGAGAGGTGCTGCGGTCGAACAAGCTGGACATTCGCCCATTCACGCAGCACACCGCCGCCGAATACGGAGCACTCAAGGCGGCGCTCATGCGGCAGTTTGCTCGCGAGGAAGTCAGGAATGCTGCCAAGTGGCCTGAGGTGTGGACCAGTCCTGTCAAGGGTCAACCGCTCGGCGCCGACGAGTTCGACCTGATCATGGTCAGTCACGCGATGGAGCGCAACATGGTGCTCGTGACGAATGATCCCATGCGTCGAATCATCGAGGGGATCTCTTCATTGGGTTCCGCCCCTCGGTTCGACAATTGGATCAGTATCGCCAGCGGGACCGGGTCCTCGCCTTAGCGCGCGTGCTGCCGCCGGCCCCCTGCCTATGCGTAAGAATGAACAAAGCCCAGCGGACCGGACGGCATTCCGATCCGGTCCGCTGGGCGAGCTACGAGGGCCTGGTTAGCGCTGGTTGGGGATGGTGGTCGCGCTCATCCGGAAGGTGTAGACGAAGATGGCCGCGGGGTCGAGGCCGTCGAACCGCTTACCCCAGCCTCCGTGCTTCTTCCGCAGCGAGTACTCGGCCCGTCGGGCTTCCTCGGCCGTGTCGCAGCCGACGATCAAGAACGGGTCGCGGGTGGAGTTGATGCAGTGCTCGCACAGGAGGCGCTCCCGCGGGTTGCAGGTGACACCGATGAACCATCGCTCGTGCTCGCCGCCGTTGCGCTCGATGAACTGTGTGATTCTCTCGGCGGGCGATGGCCGCGCCTGGACGGCTTGGGCGGTGGACATAGGGAGCTCCTCGTGCTCTTTGCGGAATGAACGGGCTGGCGACCGGCTTCCGGTGCAGGGCTCGCCGGCCTGCTCCTTCTGAATACGCAAACGGCCCAGAATGGCCCGGGAGGTCGGTGCGGCACGGTGGGCATTTCGGCCTGCAGCGGTTTACCATCAGGTCCGAATGAACCAGGAACTGGCCAAAGCGATCGAAGCCCTCCTCCGGCGCATCCCGGACACGTGGCAGCATGTGGATACCGACCAGCTCTCGGTCACCGAACAGCAAACGCTCCTGCGCCTTGTGGCAGCAGGACTTGTGGAACGGCGCAACACTCTGCGACTGGACATGGCGGGTCAGAACGAGTCCTTTGAGGCCACCATCGCCGTGACGGGCGAAGCGGGCCTTCTCATGGCGATCGAGCCTGTGCTCGCCGAGTCTTGGAGCCGGTGGTCGGGGGCCATTGAGGACTGGCGTCGGCGCACCGGGGCGGCCAGCCGGCCGTTCAGGGTCACGAAAGTCGGCGGCGATGAATGGCGGCTCACCGAGCACGGGCTGCTCGCGAGAGCGGACCTCAGCGTCCCGCTGGACTCGAATCTGTCCCGCGAGCACGCCGCGGTCATTGCCAGTCGGGAACGCGTGATCGATTTCGTCATGAAGGCCGGCGCACTGGAAGATCGCCCTCCGGTTCATGGGGCCGGACAACTCGTGTCTTTCCGCAGCGTCGCCGCGGAGAAAGCGACGCCCCAAACGACCCATGTGAACTTGACCAACGCCGCGGACATTGCAGCGGCGTTCCGGGAGGCGATGCTGCCCTTGGTGGAAGCGGTTGTCGGCGGCGGGGCTCGTGTCAACGGGCGCTCGTCAGCCTCCAAGACGTCAAAGGCTGGCTCGATGTCGTGGCAGGAGGCGATGCGGCACGCCGAAGAGCACGTGAAGAAGCACGGCGGCTTCTTCCCGGGGCGGAATCAACTCGCCAGCGTCGTGGGATGTTCGCCGGCCACGATGACGAAAGTGCTCAAGCACTCCACGTACCTGAAGGCCCGCCGAGCGGAATCGACGGGTGCGACCAAGGCCAAGGAGGTCGGGTCGTCCGACAAGCTCGGTAACACCCGGGCTGATGCCAAGTCGGCACAGGAGGCGCTGGATGATCGCATCGACGCGGGCGAGCCCCACCCGCCCGTGGACGCCTACCACGCAGGCGATGACGAGGCACCGGCAGACCGCGACGAAACAATCGCGAATCTGATTGCGGAGCAGCAGGCCGAACGCGCGCGGGAGGAACGCCAGCGGAGATCGGTCAAGAAGCGGCCGGAGCGGTAGGGGTTGCCAGCCTTTGCTGCCGGTGGTCGCGCCCAGTCGCGACCGGCCTCCATCCTGCGAATCACGAGACACACGAGGTAGTCACGCGACCACTTGCGGACTGGTAACCGGGCCCATCGCCCGGGAACGGAGCCGCCGCAATGGGAACCTCGTCCCCACCGAATCGCCCGGATTCGACCCCGCCGCCCACCCTGATCACCCCCGGCGTGATCGCCAGCGAACTCGGGCAGCCCATGCACCGGGTGCTGCGCGTCTTGGCGACGCGGCCGGCGATTCGCCCGGCGGCGCTGGCGGGCCGCGTGCGTCTGTACGACCGACGCGCGATTGAGCAGGTCCGGCTCGAACTCGCGGCCATCGACCGCCGCCGTGGCGATGCCGGTTCGGAAGGTGGTGCCGCTTGAAGGCGACCACCAACCCTCCGACCAAGCAGGCCCTGAGCAGCGGCGGTCGGCGCCTGGTCGAGCTGATGCAGCGGATCGGCTTCGGCCGGATCGAGCAGCTGCACGTGGCCGGCGGCGAGCCGGCCTTCACGCCCATGCCCAGGGTCGTTCGCGAGGTGAAGCTCGGAGGAGCGCATGGGGGTGATACGGCCGCCCGCCCAGCGGAGTTCGCACTCAAGCAAGCCGTCGTTGAGCTGCTCGCTGAACTGAGGACGACCGGCGAGGGCGCAACGGTGTCGATCGAGGTTCGACACGGACTTCCCCACCGCCTGCTCGTGCAGGAGGTGGCGAATGGTTGAGTTCGCACCAGACGCGACACCGCCCGACTACACCAGCCTGGACCTGGACCGCGTGCGGGCCATCGCGCACGGTCAGGCCTGCCGCCTGACCGGCCGGCGACGGCTGGACGAAGACGGGCTCGACCTTCGATCAGAGCTCGTTCTCGCTGCGCTGGAGCGCTGGCCGCGGTTCGAGCCCGAGCGCGGTCGG
>CAZYEA010000364.1:968-4042 GCA_964646485.1 uncultured Acidobacteriota bacterium | reverse complement strand
CGGGCGCGATCTTTCCCCGGATGAACAGCACCATGAGGAAGGGGACGATGAGCACAGAGGTCAACGCAGCGAAGCCCATGGCGAAGGTCTTGGTGAACGCGAGCGGCTTGAAGAGCCGTCCCTCCTGCCCCTCGAGGGTGAAGATGGGCAGGAACGAGACAGTGATGATCAGCAGCGAAAAGAAGAGGGGCCGGCCGACTTCCTGGGCGGCCTCGATCAGCACCTCGCGGCGAGGCCGTCCGGGCGCATGCTCGAGGTGCTTGTGAGCATTCTCGATCATGATGATCGCCGCGTCGATCATGGCCCCGATCGCGATGGCGATCCCGCCCAGGCTCATTATGTTGGAGCCGAGGCCGATATAGCGCATGGCCATGAACGAGCACAGGATTGCGAGCGGGAGGGTGAGGATCGCGACCAGAGCGCTGCGGAAATGCCAGAGGAAGACGACGCAGACCAGCGAAACGATGACTGCTTCTTCGATCAGCTTCTCTTTCAGGTTGTCGATCGATCGCTCAATCAGGTCGGAGCGATCGTAGGTGGTGACGAACTCCACGCCCTGCGGTAGCGCGGGCTGGATCTTCTCCTTGACCGCTTTCTTGATGTCCTGGATGACGCCGTAGGTATCGACGCCGTAGCGGATCACCACGATCCCGCCCGCGACGTCGCCCTGGCCGTTCAATTCCGCGACGCCCCGCCGCATTTCCGGCCCGAGGTGGACGCGGGCGACATCCTTGACGAGGATCGGAGTCCCGTCAGCCTTGGCGCCGAGGCTGATCTGCTCGATATCCTCCACCTTCTCGATGTAGCCCTTGCCCCGAACCATGTACTCGCGGCCGGTCCACTCGACCACACGGCCGCCTACATCGTTGTTGCTCTTTCGGACGTTGTCCACCACTCGGTCGAGCGGGAGGTTGTAGGAAAGGAGCGCGTTGGGGTCGATCTCGATCTGGTACTGCTTCACGTAGCCGCCGACCGGCGCCACCTCTGCGACACCTCGGATGGAACGTAGCCAGTACTGGACGTACCAGTCGTTGAGCGTCCGCAGCTTCGAGAGGTCGTGCTTGCCGCTCTTGTCGACGAGGGCGTACTCGAAGCCCCAGCCCACGCCGGTGGCATCGGGACCCAGGACGGGCTGGACGCCCGCGGGCAGGCGGCCCTGTAAGCCGTTCAGGTACTCAAGGACGCGGCTGCGGGCCCAGTAGGGATCGGTTCCGTCCTCGAAGATCACGTAGACAAAGCCCACATCGAAGTACGAGAACCCCCGAACCACCTTGACGTGAGGCGCCGAGATCAGGGCGGTGACGATTGGATAGACAACCTGGTCCTCGACGAGGGTGGGGCTGCGCCCCTCCCAGTTTGCGGAGACGATGACCTGGACGTCCGACAGGTCCGGGATGGCGTCGATCGGCGTGGCGCGGATCGCCCAGAATCCGCCGCCCACGATGGCCACGATGAGCAGGACCACGATGAACGCATTCTTGGCGCTGAAGGCAATTAGTTTCTCGATCATGAGGGGACCTCGCCTATCACTGTTTGTGGCCGGAGTGATCGGCCGGGGCAGATGTAGGCGCGGCTTTGGCGGCGGGCGGTTTCGCAGCGCCGGCCGGCATGTCCATGCCGGGCATGCCGATCATCGACTGCATGGCGGCCTGGAGGTTCGTCTCCGAATCGATCAGGAACTGCGCAGACGAGACGACGGTGTCGCCCTCTTTCAGGCCGCTGAGTAGCGGATAGAAATCGTCGCTCGGAGGACCGACCTGGATCTCCTTCGGCGCGAAGTACCCGTTCGGCAGAGCCACCAGCGCATACCGCTTCTCCCCGTTGTCGATCACCGCTTCCTTGGGGATGGCCAGCCGTTGCCCGCCGTCTGTGCGGATCACGACGGTCACGTACGTTTCGGGCTTGAGTGTCTGGCCGGGGTTCTTGAACTCCGCTCGAATGCGCACCCGCCGAGTCTGGGGGTCGATATCGGGGGCGATGAAGGTGATCCGGCCTTTCAGCAGGCGTTTGGCCTGTCCGTAGGGGAACTCGATCTCCGCCTCTTGTCCGAGCTTGATCAGCGGCAGTTCGTACTCGAAAACGGCGCCGAAGGCCCAGATGGTGGAGAGATCCGCGATCTTGAAGGTCGTCATCTCCGGCGTGACGTACTGTCCCGGGAAAACGTTGCGCTCGAGGACGATTCCGTCGAACGGCGAGTGAAGCATCAGGGTTCGGCGGACCTCACCGCTTTGCTCCAGCTCCTTGATGTGCTCCTCGGGCACGTCCCAAAGTCTGAGCCGGTCTCTCGCCGCGGCCAGGAGGCTGTCGGCCGCGGTCCGGCTCGTGGCAATCGGGCTCGCGCTGAACTGGGCCTTGTTCCGAAGGGCCAGGAGGTATTCCGTCTGGGTCGAAACCAAGTCGGGGCTATACACCGTGAACAGCGGTTCGTCGCGACGGATGTCCTTGCCGATGTAGTCGACGTAGGCGCGCTCGACCCATCCGGAGATCTTGGTGTGAATCTGAGCCACACGCGTCTCGTCGTAGGCGAGCGTGCCCACGGTCCGGACCGTAGTGCCGAGTGCGCGGCGGTCTATCACCGCGGTTCGAACGCCGATGAGCTGCTGCCGGGCCGGCGAGATGTAGACACTGCCCTCGGCTGCCTCGACCGGGGTCTCCATCCCAGGCATCCCGGGCATGTCGGCGTGCTCCTGGGGCTGGCCCTCCTGCGTGGCCGGAGCCGGGGGCGGCGTCGCTGCGCCTCGCGGCCCGCGGAGAAAGAGGGCGGTGCCGCCCACGCCAACGGCGAGTGAAACCAGGGCGACGAGTGCTAGCGGGAGCCAACGGCGCCCGGGGTCGCGTCTCGGTTCCGTGGGCGTTGGTTCACCTTCGGGCGCCGGCGATCGATCTTGTTCAGTCTCAGTCATGACTTCTCCTTCACCGATTTCCCATGCCGCCGGGGCCGCTCGTGGATGCGCCGGAGCCGGCCATCCCCGGGCTGGCGCCGCTCCCCGCGCCCGCCACCATCCCGGAGGTTGAGTCGAGGCTCGCCTCTTCCAGGCTCGCGCGCGTCTGCGCCGGCCCCATGGGCTCGTCGA
>CAZYEA010000364.1:0-958 GCA_964646485.1 uncultured Acidobacteriota bacterium | reverse complement strand
GCAAGCGCAAATGTGTCGTCCGGTCGTTGTACAGCGTGGTGAGCGCTTCGAGGACGGCGATGAAGGGCACCTTGCCGGTCTGGTAGTTGGCGAGCGCCGCCTCGACGGACATGCGGTCCTGAGGGACGATGCCCTCACCGTAAAGTGTCGCGACCTTCTCCGTGGTCTTGAGCTGGGTCAGCCGCTCCTGGGTGCGGAAGCGGAGCTGAAGTCGGACGGACTCGATCGCGCTCTGGTTGGAGCGGAGTTGCGCTTCCGCCTCGGCAACGCCCGCCGACAGCCTCTTCCGATAGAGCGGGACCGAGATGCCGACCCCGGCTTGCCACATCGGGGGCAGACCGCCGCGGTTCATGTAGGCCGTTTGCACACTGAAGTCAGGCTTGAACTCCTTCTTCGCCAGGCTGATGGCGAGGGAAGCTCTCTCGGCGCCAAGGCCGATGGCCTTGATCTCGGGGCTGACCCCGGCCGCCCAATCGAAGAGGCGGTCGAGATCACTCAGCACGGGACGCAGGGTCAGCCGGGCGGGCGTATCGAGAGGCGTATTCGGCGCGCGAGCGAGGAGGCGGTTGATCTCGGCCAGACGGATGTCGCTCTCCGCCTCCTGCTCGGCCTGGAATTGCTGGATGCGTGTGACTTCGACCTGCACGCGCAGGACGTCCTGCTGGGCGCCCTGGCCCACCGCATACCGGGCGCGGGCGACGCCTTCGATCTGCTTCCAGTTCTCCTCCTGATCGCGGATAAGGTCGAGGAGGTTGCGGCTGAGAAGCAGACCGTAGTAGGCGCGCTTGACCCCCGCAGTGATGCTGCGCTCGACGCGTTGAGCCTGCTGCGCGACTTGTCCGGCCTCGCGAGAGGCGATGTCGCCACGCAGGCCACGCTTGCCTCGATAGGGCAGCTCCTGGCTCGCCATCACTGCCAGATTGCTGTCCTCCATGGAACCGAGGCTCGGCGACCAGCC
>CAZYEA010000363.1:0-4048 GCA_964646485.1 uncultured Acidobacteriota bacterium | reverse complement strand
GGTCCGTGGACGCCCCTCACCCTTGTCAAGGCCGCGAAAGGGGCGATCGACCCGTGTCCGCTCTGGGACGACGACGGGCGGATGTACCTCGTGCACGCCTGGGCGAAGAGTCGCGCGGGCTTCAACAGCGTCCTGACCGTAACCCGGCTCAGCTCCGACGGGCTGCGCGTGGAGGGGCCAGACACTCAAGTGTTCGACGGGCATGCGAACCATCCCACCATCGAAGGCCCGAAGTTCTACAAGCGAAACGGCTGGTACTACATCTTCGCCCCCGCGGGCGGAGTCGCGACCGGCTGGCAGACGGTCCTGCGCGCGAGGAACATCCTCGGCCCCTACGAGGACCGCATCGTGCTGAGGCAGGGGAGCACCGCGGTGAACGGCCCTCACCAGGGAGCCTGGGTCGACACCCGGTCTGGGGAATCCTGGTTCCTTCATTTTCAGGACCGCGGCGCCTATGGTCGCGTGGCGCACCTGCAGCCGATGAACTGGAAGAACGACTGGCCGGTGATCGGGGCGGACCCGGACGGCGACGGCGTGGGCGAGCCGGTGGCGGAGTTCCGAAAGCCTGTGCTCGGCGGCCCGATGAGAACGCCCCAGACGAGCGATGACTTCGACACAGCGCTCCTCGGACTTCAGTGGCAGTGGAATGCGAATCCCGAGACCGACTGGCATTCCCTGAGCGCTCGCTCCGGTTGGCTTCGCCTTCAGGCAACTTCGCGGCCTGCTTCCTCCCGCAGCCTCTTCAACCAGGCCGCCGTCCTCCTGCAGAAGCTGCCCGCGGAGGAATTCGAGGTGAGCGCCAGGATCGACGCCTCCGGCCTCGCGCTGGGCGAGCGCGCCGGTCTCGCTGTGCTCGGTCGGGACAGCGCGTCGATCGCGGTCGAGCGCAGGCCGCGCGGCCTGGTCGTGGTGCGCTCCATGGGAAAGAATGTGGACGGCGATGGCGCGGACGAGGACATCGGGGCGGAGTCCGGCGAGTTTCCGGCCACGACCGCGGTGACCCTGCGCGCGAGTTTCGCGAAGACCGGCGAGGTCCGCTTCGACGTCCTCGACCTCGACCCGAAGTTCGCCGTCCCGGCTCCGGGCTTTGTGCTGCGGCCGGGCGTCTGGGTGGGCGCGCGGGTGGGGCTGTTCGCATCGGCTGCGGCCTCCTCGCCCCGGAGAGGCCATGCCGACGTCGATTGGTTTCGGTTGTCGCCTATCGCGCCTGCGGGTGTTCAATGAAAGCGGTTTCGAAAAGGAGTTGACCCAATGTCTCGTTCCCTCTCCCTGGTCGTGCTCGGACTCGCAAGCGCCTGTGCTGCCTCCGAGCCTGCTCCCCAGGCGCCGAAGCCCGCCGCGGTCGGGGCAAGACCCAGCTACGCCCAGATGGCCGACTCGGTCATGGCCCGCGACCCGAGCCCGCTCACCCTCGACAGCGCGAAGCCGGCGTGGAACTACACCCAGGGCCTGGTCCTCAAGGGCGTGCTCGAGGTCTACGACCGGACCCTAGAGGCGAAGTATCTCGACTACGTGAAGGCGTACTACGACTACTTCATCAATCCCGACGGCTCGATCAAGTCCTACGACATCAACGAGTACAGCGTGGACCGCATCAACGCGGGCAAGGTCCTCTTTCCTCTCTATGCGAAGACGAAAGAGGAGAAGTACCGGAAGGCCATCGACCTGCTCCGCCTGCAGATGAAGGACCACCCGCGCACCAAGGAGGGCGGGTTCTGGCACAAGAAGCGCTACCCCTGGCAGATGTGGCTCGACGGCCTGTACATGGCCTCGCCCTTCCTGGCCCAGTACGCGGTGACCTTCAACGAACCAGCCCTGATCGACGACGTGATCAACCAGTTCGTGTGGATGGAGGCTCACGCCCGCGATGCGAAGACCGGCCTCCTGTACCACGGCTGGGACGAGTCGCGCGAACAGAAATGGGCGGATCCGCAGACCGGTCTCTCGAAGGAATTCTGGGGCCGCGCGGTTGGCTGGTACGCCATGGCCCTGGTCGACGTGCTGGACTTCATTCCGAAGACCCATCCGCGCCGCGGCGAGATCGTAGCCATCCTCGGCCGCCTCGCCGAGGCGGTCATGAAGGTGCAGGACCCGAAGACCGGTGTCTTCTGGCAGGTCCTCGACAAGCCGGGTCTCGACGGGAACTATCTCGAGTCCTCCGCCTCGGTCATGTTCGCCTACACGTTTCTCAAAGGGACGCGGCTTGGCTACCTCGATGCGAAGTACGCAGCCGCGGGCCGGTCGATCTACGCCTCGGTGGTGAAGGAATTCGTCACCACCGACGAGAAAGGGATCATGAGCATCCACAAGGGCTGCGCGGTGGCCGGCCTGGGCGGCGATCCGAACAGCGGGACGTGGCGGTCGGGGACGTTCGACTATTACGTGAAGGAGCCGGTCCGCAGCAACGATCCCAAGGCGGTGGGTCCCTTTATCCTCGCGAGCCTGGAGCTCGATTCCCCGAAGCGATAGGAGATTTCCATGGAAACCCGGCGTCTGGTTCATCCCGAGCACTACCCGCGGCTCACCGGCGAGGAGCTGCGGAAGCACTTCCTGGTCGATGACCTCTTCACCGCGGGCGAGGTGAAGCTCGTCCACTGGGAGGGAGAGCGGACGATCATCGGCTCGGCCGTGCCCCTGAACGCGCCCCTTCCTCTGGTGAGTCCGGAGGAGATCAAGGCCGGGCACTTCTCCGATCGCCGCGAGCTGGGTGTGGCGAATCTCGGGTCGGCCGGCGGCACCGTGACCGTGGCCGGGAAGGCCCACGCGCTCGGCCCCCGCGATTTCATCTACATCTCGAAGGGCTCGGCCGAGGTGACCTTCGCGAGTGACAGCGCGGACACTCCCGCGCGCTTCTATCTGGTGTCGCACCCCGCCCATGCCGCTCATCCCACCGCGGTGGTCCGGCAGAAGGACGCCGAGACCGTGACCATCGGATCGGCCGCGAACGCGAGCGAGCGCACCCTGCGCCGCTACATCCATCCGCGCGGAGCGAAGAGCTGCCAGCTGGTGATGGGGTACACGGACCTGGCCGTGGGCAGCGTGTGGAACACCATGCCCCCGCACACCCACACCCGCCGCACCGAGATCTACCTGTACTTCGACCTGGACCCGGGCGCGGTCGCCTTCCACTTCATGGGACCGCCCGAGGACACGAAGCACATGGTGGTGCGGAACTTCCAGGCCGTGCTCTCGCCCGCGTGGTCGATGCACTTCGGCGCCGCCACCTCCCGTTACGCCTTTGTGTGGAGCATGGGCGGCGAGAACCAGGAATTCGAAGACATGCAGGGCGTCACCCTGGACCGCCTGGGCTGAGCGTCGCGAGAAAGGGAGCCACCTGATGATCACCGCCGTCCGGATTTCGAGGAACCTTGCGGCCGTTGCCTTCGCCGCCGCGCTGTTCACCCCGCGGTCGGCTTGGGCGCAGGGCGCCGACGTCGATCCCTGGTCGCGCCTGCCCGGAATCCTCGCGGCCATCAAGGCCCCGGCCTTTCCCGCGCGCGACTGCCCGGTGTCCGCGAAGGCGGACGGGGCCGCCGATGTCACCGACGCCATCCGCAAGGCCATCGACGAGTGCGCGGCGAAGGGCGGCGGCCGCGTGGTGATTCCCGCGGGCGAGTACCTCACCGGCCCCATCCACCTGAAGAGCGGCGTGAACCTCCACGTTCAGAAGGGCGCCACCCTGAGATTCTCGACGGATCCCGCGCGCTACCTGCCGGTGGTCAAGACGCGGTTCGAAGGCGTCGAGGTGATGAACTACTCGCCCCTCATCTACGCGGGCGGGCAGGAGAACATCGCGGTCACGGGCGAAGGCACGCTCGACGGCCAGGCCAGCGACCTGAACTGGTGGAAGTGGAAGGGCGGAGGGAAGCCCGAGCCGGGCACCCAGCGTGGCGATCGCGACCAGCTCTTCAAACAGGCCGATGACGGCGTCCCCGTGGAGCAGCGAGTGTACGGCGCGGGGCACTTCCTGCGCCCCACCTTCATCGAGCCCTATGAGTCGAAGAACATCCTCATCGAGGGGGTGACCATCAAGAACGCGCCCTTCTGG
>CAZYEA010000362.1:0-4077 GCA_964646485.1 uncultured Acidobacteriota bacterium | reverse complement strand
TGCGCCTGAGAGAGGCTTCCGGGAAGAGCGTCCGGAGCGGGGGCGACGAAGGACTCGACGACGTGGCCTGGGAAGTCTTCGAGCACGCGTTGGATCGGCCGTAGTTCGAGCAACGGGCGCCTCCGTTCATGGCGGGCGCACCGAGGTGTGACATGAAGATGCGAAACACGCGCCTTGCCCTTCTGCCGGCACTGGCGTTGCCGCTCCTGGCCTGCCTGAAAACGGGATCGTCAAGCCCGCCGATGCGAGAGGCCGCGGTCGCGGCCAAGCCCGCGGCGGCGGCGTTGGCGAGCGGGTGGACCCCGATCGGCAAAGCGAACTTCCCCCATGAGAAGCATGTGGAGGAGCAGAAGGTCGAGTGCGCGCAGTGCCACCATGAGACCGACGCGAAGGCGCTCACCATGCCGCACCCGAAGTACTTCGAGGACTTCTGGATCGACTGCAACATCTGCCACCGGCCCCAGAGTGCGAGCGCGCTCGGGCCCCAGGCCTGTTCGACCTGCCACCACGCTCAGAACGGAAACATCGCCGACGAGACCCTGAGCGCCAAGGTGGTCATCCACAAGAACTGCTGGTCCTGCCACGAGGTGGGCACGGGTGCGAATGCCAGTGCCGCCTGCAAGACCTGCCATCCGGCCCGGAGCTGATCATGGATAGACGAGGTTTCCTGATGACAAGCGGCGCCATCGGCGCCACCCTCGCGTGTGGAAAGGCCGCGGCCGCCGAGTCGCCGGCCGCCAAGGAGTTCGTGGGGGTGCTCGTGGACACCACCCGCTGCATCGGCTGCCGGGCCTGCGAGGTCGCCTGCGGCCAGGCGAACGGGATGCTCGTGCCGGATGTGGAGAAGGACGCGGCCCTCGAGAAGGAGCGCCTGACCAGCGAGAAGCAGTGGACGGTGGTGAATCGCTACAAGACGGACAAAGGCGACGTGTTCGTGAAGAAGCAGTGCATGCACTGCTGGCAGCCCGCCTGCACCGCGGCCTGTCTCACCAACGCCATGTTCAAGACCCAGGAAGGGCCGGTCATCTGGCGCGCGGACAAGTGCATGGGGTGCCGCTACTGCATGGTCTCCTGCCCTTACAACATCCCGAAGTTCGAATACAACGAGTGGAATCCGGACATCCAGAAGTGCACGATGTGCTACGGACGGCTCCAGGAGGGGAAGCGGCCGGCCTGCGTCGAGGCCTGCCCCGCGGACGCGTTGATGTTCGGGCAGAAGCGCGACCTGATGGAGATCGCGCGGGTCCGGATCTACAACCATCCGCGCCAGTACGTGCGCCACATCTACGGGGAACAGGAAGTGGGGGGCACGGGCTGGCTCTACCTCGCCTCCGTCCCCTTCGAGCAACTCGGCTTCCCGACCCACCTCGGCACCACGCCCTATCCCGAGTACACGAAGGAGTTCCTCTACTCGGTCCCCATCCTCGACTTCGGCCTGCCCACCCTGCTCGTCGGCCTGAAGCTGCTGGTCGATCAGGCGGGCCGCGGCAAACACGAGGACGACGACGGGGAGATCTCGCGATGAGCACCACCGCTCTTCCTGAAGCCCGTCCGCTCAACCTGCTTCAGTTCCTCCGCCAGGAGCTGAAGCCGAAAGCGCCGTTCCTCACCCCCTTCAACGTCATTTCCATTCCCATCATCCTCGTGGGCCTGGTGATCCTCGCCATCCGGTTCACTCAGGGCCTCGGATCGGTGACGAACCTCAACCAGGAATTCCCGTGGGGCTTCTGGATCGGTTTCGACGTGGTTACGGGCGTCGCGCTCGCCGGGGGCGCCTACGTGATCACCTTCGTGGTCTACGTGCTGAAGGTTGAGCGCTATCACCCGATCGTCCGGGTGACCGTGCTGAACGGCTTCCTCGCCTACCTCTTCTATGCGGGCGGTCTGTTCCTCGATCTCGGGAAGCCCTGGCACATCATCAACCCGATGATCGGGAACTCCTTCGGGTACAACTCGGTTCTCTTCCTCGTGGCCTGGCACTTCGCCCTCTACATGACCGCGGAGTTGATCGAGTTCTCGCCCGCGATCGCCGAGTGGCTGGGTGCGAGAAGGATGCGCGCCTTCCTGCAGTCCATCACCGTGGGCACGGTGATCGCCGGCTTCACCATCTCCACCCTGCACCAGGCGGGCCTGGGCGCCCTGTTCCTCATGGCCAAGGGCAAGATCCATCCGCTGTGGTACACGGAGTTCATGCCCGTCCTCTTCTTCGTCTCCTCGATCTTCGCGGGCATTTCCATGATCATCGTGGAGGGCACGCTCAGCCACCGCGTCCTGAAGGACCACATGGACGCGGAGCACGGTGAGTTCGACAAGCTGATCTTCGGCCTCGCGCGCGGCGCCGCCCTCACCATGTTCGCCTACTACTTCTTCAAGGCGCTCATCTTCATCCATGAGCACCACTGGAACCTGATGGGCGACGCTTGGGGGTACTGGTACCTCCTCGAGATCCTGGGCCTCACCCTGGTGCCCTGCTTCATGTTCGCTTACGGCATACGCCATCGCTCCCTGGGAGTGGTGCGCTGGGCGGCCGGACTCGCGATTCTGGGCGTGGTCCTGAACCGGCTGAACATCTCTCTCATCGCCTTCAACTGGTTCTCGCCGAACCATTACGTTCCGTCGTGGCAGGAGGTGTGGGTCACCGCGATGATCATCAGCTGCGAGATCTGGGTGTTCCGGTGGGTGGTGATGCGCATGCCCGTGCTGCGCAAGGCCACCGGTTTCGATGACCATCCGCCCGCTCGCCTGAGCGCCCTCGGCGAAGGGAGGCTCTCGTGATGGAGTCCTACTCCTATGTCAACATCTTCGAGACCAAGGGGCTCGAGAACCTGCTCGTCCTCAGCTTCCTGGTGATGCTGGTCTTTCTGATCCGCTACATCGGCCGCCCCGCGAAGAAACCCTGAGATGACCTCGAGGATCAGCCACCAGCTCATCATCGGCGTGGCGGCCACCGCCCTCGTCATCATCGGCGTGTTCGCCTGGCTCATCCTCGATTCCCAGCAGCGTCTGCTCCTCGGCGACCTCGAGCGCAGCGCCAATCAGCTCGGAGCCACCATCAAGAGCAGCACCCGCGACGACATGATGCTGAATCGTCCCGACGCGGTGCATCGCATCATCCGCACCATCGGGGCCCAGGAAGGGATCGACAAGGTCCGCATGTTCAACAAGGAGGGGAAGATCATCCTCTCCACCGATCCAAACGACGCCGGGAAGATGGTGAACAAGCAGACCGAGGCCTGCTACATGTGCCACGCGGCCGACCAGCCCCTCTCCCGCGTTCCCATCTCCGCGCGCGTGCGCACCTTCAAGTCGGCGGAGGGAGTGAAGACCTTCGGCATCATCGACCCCATCTACAACGAGCCGGGGTGCTGGCAGAGTTCCTGCCATGCTCACCCCAGGAATCAGACCGTGCTCGGGGTCCTCGACATCACCATGTCCATGGCCGAGGTGGATCGCGCGGCCCGGCAAGGACGGGCGCGCCTGCTGACCTTTGCTCTCATCGCGGTGGCGGCCACCAGCCTGATGATCTATTGGCTGGTGGGGCGCATCGTGCTGCGGCCGGTGCGCCAGCTGGTGGCGGTCACGCGCAAGGTGGCGGAGGGCGACCTCGCGCAGAAAGTGGAGGTAAGGAACCGCGACGAGATCGGGAAGCTCGCCGAGTCCTTCAACGAGATGATGCAGAAGCTCGCCGATGCCCAGCGCCAGCTCCTGCAGGCCAACAAACTGGCCTCGGTGGGGCGGCTCGCGGCCGGGGTCGCCCACGAGATCAACAACCCGCTCACCGGCGTGCTGACCTATTCGAGCTTCCTGCTCAAACGCGCGGGCAAGGATTCCGAGCTCAAGGAGGACCTCGAGGTCATCGTGCGCGAGACCAAGCGCTGCCGCGAGATCGTGAAGGGCCTCCTCGACTTCTCGAGGCAGTCCGTGTCCGAGCGGCGCCCGGTCTCCATCAACGACATCGTGCGCGACGCCTGCCGCATGGTGAAGAACCCGCTCTCCATGCAGACCACGACCATCGTCCAGAACCTCGGCGACAACCTGCCCCTCATTCACGCCGACGCGGGACGGGTTCAGCAGGTT
>CAZYEA010000361.1:0-4145 GCA_964646485.1 uncultured Acidobacteriota bacterium | reverse complement strand
CGAGTCTTTGAAAATTGACTCGCACTCACGCGGCGTGATTGAATCCGCATCCCCGTAACGAACGCATGGGGTTCGCCCGCGCGAAGATGAATCGCAGGATGTGGCGTGGTAGCTCAGCTGGTAGAGCAGTGGACTGAAAATCCACGTGTCGGGGGTTCGATTCCCTCCCACGCCACCATTCGGGCCTTGCCCGAATGGTTGACCTGTGAGCTCATCAGTAGGGCGCCGGCCCTTTCAGGGCCGCCTAGCCCTATCGATTCCCTCCGGCTTCGTTTAGTTAGCGCTCTCGTACTCGCCTCCGGCTCGTCCTCGTCTCTCCCTAGGGAAATATCGGCGGGTGAGGTGTGAGCGGTGTGGGCGGTGTGGGCGGTGTCGTGGGCTTGGGTCGGCTAGGACCTTCGCCAGCCTGTTCGTTCGAACCAGCGGGCTATGTCTTCCTTGGGGATGCGGTGTCTCGTCGGGCGGCCGTGGGGGCAGTAGTCCTGGAATTCGGTCGAGAGGAGGCCTGAGACTATTTCCTGCATGGTCGGGAGGTTGATCTTCTGGCCGGCGCGTACGGCCGAGTGGCAGGCGAGGCTCGCGGCGAGGCGGTGAGCCCGGCCCTCCACGGCCCAATGCGTATCCGCGCCGTCCTCGAGCTGTCTCAAAACCCTGGTGACCGCCTCCGCCGGGTCGCGGCCGGAAAGCAGGTGCGGAATCGAGCGGACCAGGAGCGAGCCCGCGCCGAAGGGCTCGAGTTCAAAGCCGAGTTCGTACAGCTCGAGTGAGGTTTCCTCCGCGAGCAGCGCCAGGGCCGGCGGCACTTGAACCACCACCGGATCGATCAGGGCCTGGCTCTGCGCTCGCTCGCCGTTCTTTCGTCTTTCGATCTGCTCGAAGCGGGCGCGCTCGTGGCAGGTGTGCTGATCGAAGAGCCACAAGTCGCCCTCGAGCGCGGCCACGATGTACGTGTCTCGGAACTGGCCGAGAACCACGGCCTGCGAAGCGACTGTCGCGTCGAAATGTGCCGCCCCTTCGGACGCGGGCGTCGACTCCCACCACCTCGGCGCAGACGCGGAATCGGGGGCTCCGTACGATTCGTGCCCATCGTCCGCGGACGCCGGTCCGGCCGGGCCGCCCGCGGGGGCACGGTCACGTTCCCCCCAGGGCCTCGGCCGAGCCTCCTGACTCTCGCCGGCGAGGGCGCGGCGGACGGCGCGAACCACGGCCTGAAATACCCGCGAGGGTTCCCGGAAGCGCACCTCGGTCTTGGCGGGGTGAACGTTCACGTCGACCATGTCGAGCCCGATGTCGACGAACAGAACCGCCGCGGGCTTCGGGTCGAAGTGGCCGAGGGCGCGGTACGCCTCGCTCAGCGCCTTGGACAGGCCCCGGTCCTTGACCGGACGGCCGTTGACGTACGCACGAACGTCGGGGCGGGCGCCGCCGAGCGACGGATTCCTCGAGACGAAGCCCGAGACCGAAATACCCAGTTCCTCGAAGTCCACGGCCGCGAGGCCGGAGGCCAGATCCCGGCCGAGTACCGCGGCCACACGCTCGGCCGTGGAGTTTGCCGGCGGCAGGGACAAGACCTCGCGCCCGTCCGCGCGCATGGTGAAAGCGACCGACGGCCGCGCCATGGCGAGGAGGGAGACGACCTCAACCGCGTGGCGCAACTCCGTCGATTCCGCGCGCAGGAACTTACGGCGAGCGGGGACTTCGGCGAAGAGGTTCTTCACCTCCACCGTGGTCCCCACCGGATGGGCCGCGGGCTTCACGGGCTCGACCCGCGAGAAGGAAACCGAGACCTGGGCGCCCTCGCCGGACTCACGGGTGCGGCTCGTGATCACGAGATCGGCCACGCTGCCGATCGAGGGAAGGGCCTCGCCGCGAAAGCCGCTCGAGGCGATGTGCTCGAGGTCGGCGGCACTCCGGAGTTTGGAGGTAGCGTGTCGCTCGATCGCGAGCGGCAGTTCGGCCGCGGGGATCCCGAGGCCGTCGTCGCGCACTCGGATGAGGCGCTTGCCTCCCTGCTCGATGTCGATGGCAATGCGCGTGGCCTCGGCGTCCAGGGCGTTTTCCACCAGTTCCTTCACCACCGATGCCGGACGCTCCACCACTTCGCCCGCGGCGATCTGGTTGACGACGTCGTCGGGCAGGCGCTCGATCCTGGACATCGCGGCTCAGATCCAGCCGCGACGCTTGAAGTAGTAGAGCAGTCCGCCCGAAGCCCCCACCATCATCCCGATGGGCAGGGCGGGGCCCCATTCGAGCTGCAGTTCCGGCATGTGCTGGAAGTTCATGCCCCAGTACCCGGTGATCACGGTGAGAGGGGCGAGGAGCGCGCTGATCATGGTCAGGCGCTTCATGGTCTCGTTGAGCTGGTTGCTCACGCCCGTGAGGTAGGCGTCGAGCGTGCTCTGGGCCTGGTCCTGATGGGCGTAGGAGGCCTCCACGATCCGGTACAGGTTGTCGTGGATGTCGCGGAAATAGATCGAGGCCTTGGGCGAGACCACCTTCACCTCGCTGCGGGCGAGGCGGTGGACGATCTCGCGCTGGGGCATGCAGAACCGGCGGAGAGTGAGGATGTCACGCTTGATCGCGAAGATCCGGTCGAGGGTCTCCTTCTCGGGCTTCTTGAAGACTTCCTCCTGCAGCACATCGATGCGCGCGTCGATGGCGTCGACCACGGGGAAATAGTGCTCGAAGAGCTGGTCGAGGATCTGGTGGAGCAGGAAGTCGACGCCCTTCGCCATCGAGGTCATCCAGTTCTTGTCACACTGCTCCTGGGCCGCCCTGATGGAGCGCATCACGCCTTCGTGGTGGGTGACGAGGTAGTTCGGGCCGAGGAAGATGTCGAGCTCGCGCGTGACGAAGGTGTCGCGCGGCGATTCGAACCGCACCCCGTGGACGACCAGGAACGCGTAGTCGCCATAGTCGTCGATCTTGGGATGCTGGATGTCGGCGACGGTGTCTTCGATGGCGAGGGGATGGAAGTGGAACACCTCCTCGAGGATCCTCGCCTCCTCGGCGGTGGGATCCTGGAGGTCGATCCAGTGCTGCGCCTTCGGAAAATTCGTCAGGTCGGCCGCGGAAAAGCCGGGCCGGCGCTCGATCTTCCCGTTGACGCAGCGGAAGTAGGTCAGCACGACTCGCCCGAGGACTCTGGACTCACTTCCAGGGGCGAGCGTGCCATCGGCCTAGTCCGCGTTCGGCTTTTCGAGTTGGGCCTGGGCGGCGGCCAGGCGGGCGATGGGGATGCGATAGGGGGAAGCGGAAACGTAGTTGAGACCGACGTTGTGGAAGAACCGGATCGACGAGGGATCGCCCCCGTGTTCGCCGCACACCCCGATCTTGAGATCGGGCTTGGTGGCCCGGCCCTTCTTGACCCCGACCTCGACGAGCTGACCGACCCCCGCCGCATCGATGGAGACAAAGGGGTCCTTCTCCAGAATGCCCATCTCGACGTAGGGGCCGAGGAACTTGCCCGCATCGTCGCGCGAGAGGCCGAAGCCCATCTGGGTGAGGTCGTTGGTGCCGAAGGAGAAGAAGTCCGCTTCCTTCGCGATCTCATCCGCGGTGACCGCGCCCCGCGGCACCTCGATCATGGTGCCGATGGTGTAGTGGACGCCCGCGACCCCCTTGCCGAGGACGCGCTGCGCCTCCTCGAGGACGATCGCCTTCTGCCGCCGCAACTCCTCGACGTGGCCCACGAGCGGGATCATGACCTCGGGGTTCACCTTGATCCCCTTCTTCGCCACCTGCACCGCGGCCTCGAAGATGGCGCGCGCCTGCATGCGCGTCATCTCCGGATAGGTGATGCCGAGACGGCAGCCGCGATGGCCGAGCATGGGATTGAATTCGTGCAGCGACTCGATCGCGTGCAGCATCTTCTCGGCGCGCGCGAGTTCGGCCTTGCTCCCCTTCCGCGCCGCCACCTTGACCATGAGTTCCTCGCGCTTGGGCAGGAACTCGTGGAGCGGAGGATCGAGGGTGCGAATGGTGACGGGATACCCCTTCATCTCGCGGAAGAGACCCGCGAAGTCGCTCCTTTGCATGGGCAGGAGTTTCTTGAGCGCGCCCTGGTACTGCGCGATCGCCGGTCCATAGGCTTTCTTCGCGGCCGCGAGCTCGGCCTTGACCACCTTCTTCTGGGCGGAGTTTGC
>CAZYEA010000360.1:0-4160 GCA_964646485.1 uncultured Acidobacteriota bacterium | reverse complement strand
AGGCGGCGAGGGCCCGGCAGATCTCGAGGCGGCGTCTCTCACCGCCCGAGAGGGTGTCGGCGCGCTGGTCCGCGAGGCCGGCGATGCCGAGTTCCTGCAGGAGTTCGAGGGCGCGCGCCTTTTGTTCGCGCAGGGAATAGCCGAGGGTTTCGAGCACGGCCAGGACATTCTCTTCGGTTGTGAGCTTCCGGAATACGCTCGCCTCCTGGGGGAGGTAGCCGATGCCGGCGCGGGCCCGCAGATACATGGGCAGGCCGGTGATGTCGTCGCGCCCCAGGAAGACCGAGCCCGAACGCGGCTTGGTGAGCCCCACCACCATATAGAAGGTCGTGGTCTTCCCCGCGCCGTTTGGACCCAGAAGTCCGACCACCTCACCGGTGGCGATCTCGATGTCCACGTCCTTCACCACCACGCGGGCGCCGTAGGCCTTGGTGAGTCCCTCCGCCTTCAAGACGATCTGAGGCTTGGGCATGGTCACGGCTTGATGATCTTTCGTTGAAGCACGGTTTCGGTTCGGCCTTCCTCTCCCACGACTTCCACCTGATCGCCCGAGGTGAAGAAGGTAACCGACTTCCCCTGCACCCGCCGCCCCTGATCTTCGAGCTTTACGGGCGATCCCGCCATCGCCACCCTGCCCGTGCCCGGGGTGTACAGCAAGTGGGTGCCTTCGGCGTTTCGTTCCTTCGCCTTGATCGCCACCAGCCCGCCCTGGGCCTCGAGGCTTCTGATCTCGAAGCTGCCCGCGGGCGAAAGGCCTACGAGGATTTCGGGAGCGCGGGTCTCGAAGTCCTTCTGCCGGACCGAAGCGGCCCCGGTGAACGCGAATCTCCGATCGGCGGGCGTGTACACCATTTTCAAGGCACGGGCCTCGAGGCCGGCGCCGATGGCTCCACCCGCCACTACGATCTCCACATCGGTGTCGGCCGTGATCTTCGCTCCCTGGGGAGACTCCTGGGTCTCGATGGTGAGCGCCCGCATCTCATCCTCGCCGGCCCGGAAGACCACGCGGTCAAGGTATTGAGTCTTCTTGAGCGGGGCGTCGTACACGACCTGGCGGCTGGTGGCGAGGAGGTCGGATCCGGCGGTCCCGAAGGGCGCTCCGGGGATTCCGCCCTTCTGGGTATGGCGAACCCCACCCCACGCCCGGAACGACCCGGTTCTCGTGTCGATGTCGATCGACGAGGACGTGAGCGCCACCTTGCTGAGCGAGTCTTCGAAAGAGGCTCCTCCCGAAACCACCATGCGGGCGGTCCGCTCGCTGAACTCCGCCTTGCTCCCTCGTCCCTTCTGATTCTTCCGCTCGAAAACGACGTTCTCGTCGAAGGTGATGGTCTCGGCTTCGCCGGTCGCAGGGTCGAGCTTCGCGAAGAAGTAGGTGGCGGAGATCGATCGCGCGTCGCCCGCCGCGGGGCCGATCGGGACGAAGCGCACGCTGGTATTGAAATTGCCCTGATATTCCGTGAGCTTGCCCGCGGCGAACTTGAACACGAGGGCGTCGCCGCGCATCTCGCGGCGCTCGGGAGGGTCACCTGGCCCGGGGTCGACGATCATGAGCCCTTCCGGCCCCGCCGAAACCTCCTCCAGGACTCGGCCTTGGCCGAAGTTCATCTCCAGTCTCCGGCCACGGATGGTCTTTCGGCCGAAGGCCCGCGGAAAGGAGAAGCCGAGAGCGGTGGTATCGCCGCCCGCCACAAGCTCGAAACCGTCCCGGAAGAGAGCGCGGTAAATGGCGTGGTCCCCACCGAAATAGAGTTCGAGGGAACCCGCTTTGGTGCGGTTCTGACCCTGGTCGACGCGGACGTTTCCCTCCAGAAACAGTGAGTTCTGCTCGCGGGAGAGACACCCGGCGTCGGCGGAGATATCAGCCGGGGGGTCGTCCGGGTCCCGAAGGCGGATCTTGACGTCCCGGAAGAAGGTGATGGAGTCGCTCCAGCTCTCATAGAGCAGGCCCACCGCCTCGCCGGAGATGTCTTTCCGATGCCAGACCACCTTTCGCTCGCTCTGGGCCAGGCCATCGCGACCGTCATAGAACAGCTCGTCCGTCTCCAGGACGAGGCCGTCGTCGGTGGTCATCTTCACGTGGCCCTGGAAGAGAGCAGACGGGCGGCTTGCGACGTGCTGGGCATGGTCGGCCACGATCTCCATGGAGGCGGTCTTGCCCTGGGAGGTGAAGGGGATGCGCGCCTTCACGGTGTCCAGGAACCGGCGCTCGTTCTCCTTCCCCGACGAGCCCTGGGCCTCGAGCTTGACGCCCTCCTTGCCGGAGGCGCTGAAGGACTCGAAGACGAGGGCCTCGAGCCTGTCGGCGTGTGGGTCGTTCGGCGCGTAGCCCAAACCGGCCGGAGACGGGGACGCTTCGGGGGCAGCCCCGCCCTTGGGGGCGGCGGCCGCGGCCGTGGCCGGAGGCGCGGTCCTGGGCTTTCGCAATGCCTGAATTACGGCCAGGGAAACCCCAACCACAATGACCAGAGCAAGGGCTCTCAGGATCCACGTAGGGTTGGATCGGAGAGCGCTCGCCCTGCGCCTTTCCTGGAACGACTCTTGCATTCGGGTTTCCTTATAGACCGATCCCTCGTTCCGGGGCAAGTTTTGCCCGCGCGCGGACCCGAATCGACCACCGGCGAAGTTAGGGTGGCCACGGTCCCGACGATCAGGACCGCAAACCGCCAGGGGCGCCTCTCTCCCAAGGCTTCAGGATTCGGCATTCAATCCGCGAGCCTGTTGTGGTTTCCTGGGCATCACCACAAGCGAACATCCAAAGAGAACCAGGGAGAGAGCAAGATGCGCATCGAATTCATCGACAAGGAAAACGGCCCGAAAAACCTCATCGGCGAGGCGGAGATCTATTTCGACGCCGAGGACGGCCTGCTCGCAGGGCTGAAGCTCGTCGGCTTCAGCCTGTGGCGCACCGAGAAGCCGGAACCGACCGTCACCATGCCGGCGCGGTCGTGGGGAGATGGAGGCGAGCGCAGGTTCTTCGACCTCCTGAGAGGCGGCGACGGGGGTCCTGAGGCGCTGAAGCGGCTGAAGGTGGCAATGGCCGATCAGTATCGGCTTCGCGATCGAAACGCCGCCTGAAGCGCCCCCCGAGAATCGTCGCGGCGGGGCTTCGGCTTGGGTCGTCTTACGAACCACGAAGTCCCCGCCGCTTTCCTTCCTCCGAGCTATGCGTGCGTGACACAATCTCGGGGCAATGACCCCTCTCACGATGTTGGCCCTGGCCCTGTGGGTTCAGGCCACCCCCGCGGCGGCGGATCAGTCCACGGCCTATGGGCTCTTCCTCGAAGCGCTCTCGCTGCGCGAGGCGGGAAAAGCCGAAGACGCCTTGAGAGTCCTTCAACGGACGCTCAAGGCCGATCCGACGGCAGCGGATGCCCACGCCGAGATCGCGCGCATCCACATGGACCAGGGCCATTTCGACCTCGCGGTCGCCTCGGTGAACCAGGCCCTCAAGATCTCCTCCGGGCGGGCCGATCTGAGGATGCTGGCCGGCCAGATTCATCAGTTCTATGGCCAGTCTGGAGGCGGCGAAGCCGAGCTGCGCCTCGCCGTACGCGAGTACGAAACCGCGGTCGCCCTCAATCCGGCGGACCCGGCGCCTCTGCGTGACCTGACCAGGCTCTACTCCGTGCTGCGCGACCCCAAAGGGGCGCTCGAAACATGGAAGAGGCTTTCCGTGGCCGATCCCCGGAACTCGGACGCCTTCATGCAGGTGGCGTCTTTGTCTCTCGCCACCGGTGACACCGAAGCCGCGGTCGCGGCCCTCGAAACCGCGGTCGCGGCCGATCCCGAGAATGCCCGCGTCCTCCTGCTGCTCGGCGACATCAAGCAGCAGGCGGGAAAGACCGACGAGGCTCTGAAGCACTACGAGGCGGCGGCGAAGCTTGACCCCAAAGATCTCGTCACCCGCCTCAAGATCGGGGAAATTCTGATCGAGGCTCATCGTGGGACCGAGGCTCTCGAAATGGCCGAGGAGACGCTCAAGGAGGACAAGAGCAATCGCTTCGGCCTCGATCTCAAGGCGCGGGCTCTCAAAGAGCTGCGCCGAGTCGATGAGGCGCTCGACGTCGCCTTGAGCCTCGCCGCGGGAGATCCGAAGGACCTCAAGGCGGCGTTCCTGGTGGTCACCCTGCTCGAGCAAAAGGGAGCGCTCGACCAGG
>CAZYEA010000359.1:0-4262 GCA_964646485.1 uncultured Acidobacteriota bacterium | reverse complement strand
GAAACGGGTGAACCCCGGAGTCGACAAGCTACGCGGCGAGTTGGTGGCACTGGCGCGGGAGGCCCGAGGACTCAGTCAAGCGGAATTGGCTGACCGGATGGGCATGTCCCAAGCACAGGTTTCAAAGGTGGAAAACGGATGGCCGGCTCCTCCTGGCTTCGAGCGCTGTGCGGCAGCGCTGCGCATGCCCCTCACCTTCTTCCAGGTATCGGATCCGGTTCTCGGTCCGGGCCTTTCCGAATACTTCCACCGAAAGCGCCGAGCGACGGGGATGAAGCTTCTGCGGACCGTGTATGCGCAGAACTCTATCCAGAGTCTGCACGTGGCTTGGCTTCTCCGCAGCGTTGAGGTGCCGGTCTCGATTCCGAAGTTCAACCTCGAGGACATGGGCTCTCCACAGCAAGCCGCGGCCGCATTGCGAGCCCTATGGCGACTCCCCGCTGGACCAATCCGAAGCGTAGTCTCCTGCATCGAAGCAGCGGGAGGAATTGTGCTCGAGCGCCCGATGGGGAGTATCTCTGCGGGTGGTCTGGACGGTTTGTCTCAGCCGATTTCTGGCATGCCGCCGCTGTTCTTCATCAATTCGGAGGCGCCGGCCTCCCGACGCCGTTGGACGTTGGCTCACGAGTTGGGTCACGTTGTCCTTCATGAGACTCCATCGGATGGAGCGGAGCAAGAGGCGGATGATTTCGCAGGGGCCTTCTTGGCGCCGCCTGCCGAGCTGCGCGCTGATTTGCTCATGCAGCCGATTTCCTTGCCGCGTCTCGTGGAGCTCAAGGCGAAGTGGGGCATGTCGATGGCGGCTCTTGCGCGACGTGCCCGCCAGTTGGAGGCGATCGATCAATCCGCGTACACGCACATCTTCATTCGGCTGGGAAAGGAAGGGTGGCGTCGTCGCGAGCCTGGCGAAGGGGACATTCCGCCCGAGCGGCCGATGGCGATGCGAAACCTTCTCGATTTGCATCGTACTCAGTTGGGCTACTCAGATGAAGCGCTGGCACGCTTGCTCCATCTTTCGGTGGATGATCTCTACCAGGAGTACCTGGGTCCGCGGATGACGCTTGTCGTGAAGAACCCGCTTCGATTGGTCGAGTGACTCGGCCGTTTGTTCAGGGCTCAGACCGAGGTTCACGGCTTCCCGCCCTCATGAGCAGAGGTTCTTGTCGATCCGGACGGGGCCTCAGGGCAGCTCAGGAGCAGGAACCACTCTCGCCGGTTCAGGTGACGCTGGTGGGTCGGCTACCTCACGCTTCGACGTAGGCCAGCGGTTCCCGTCGGACGCTGACGCCCCCCGTCGCGCGGCAACGGTGACTCACTTCCAGAGTCTAGGGTCCCGGGCGGAAAGATCTCATAAGGTTTCACTGTCCTAGAAGTCAGAGCTTGTCTCCGGACGGTGGGAGGCCCAGAGCGTTTCTCGCCTTGGATAGGAAATCGCGACCGAGCACCTTCCAAGTACACGGGGTTGATCTCGCAACAGATCCATCGACGCCCTAGTATTCCGCCCCGGCCGCGGTGTACCGCACGCGGGACGCGCGCTGGGTGACGCGGTATCCCGTGCTCTTGGCAGTACTTCTGGTAGGCGCTGTTGCTATCTGTGTTCGCTAGCGCCAAGAGGTTGGGGGGAATGGATCCCTTGTTGTCTATTCCGAACTTCGACGATATGTCATGACCTGAAGGGCGCAGTTTGGGTGTGTACCCATCGCGCAACAGATCTCTCATGCTTGAGCTATATGGCTGAAGGACTCGTCGATTGCTCGCACGCGGCCATGGCGTCCTAGAAAGCCACCAAATGCAGTTGACCGCGTCCTTCACCCGGACCCGCCGCACATTGACCCATTCAGCCGGCGTGGGCAGCTTGGCGGGATTCCACCAATAGAATTCTTGCGCCAGGTGAAATCCGTAGTCTCGGCACAGGCTTATCAATAGTTCGAAGTGGTAGAGACTGCGAGTTGGGAGTCCCGGCTTCCACGCACCACCGATATCGATGACAAGGCTCCCGTTCGGCTTCAGCACGCGCCGGAATCCTTCTGCGAAGGGCCGAAACCAATCAACGTAGGCATCCGCGTCTTCGTTCCCGTAGGTCTTCTTTCGTACCAGACCAAAAGGCGGACTCGTCATGACCAGGTCAACCGACTCTGGCGCTATCACCTTGTGCAGCAGACCAATTGAGTCGCCGCAGTAGACCGTCCCTTGAGCGGTTGCCAACGCGTGACGTCTTGGGGCTGGGGCCGAATAGATAGTCGAGGCAACCGCAGACTCAAGCAGGTCCTCGCTGGCTCCGTAGCCGAGGCTCGCCTCCGATTCAAGGAACCCACGGACCAATTCAGCAACGCTCGAATGGCCCCTGCGCGCCGCCAGGGCCTCAATCTGCTTCTTCTCGGCCGGCGTTAGCCGAAGGCTCAAAGTGGATGAACGCGGGTTGCTACTACGTGGTCGAACCATCTACCCTCTTCTAGAGGGTTATTGTATTACAAAAACCCAAGAACGGCTCACCACCCCCACATGGTGGTGCGGCGACCCATAAGCGAGAGGTAGTTGGCCTGTTGGTAGAGGATGGTAGCGAGTGCACCCGGCGTGGCCTTCACCGCGTCGAAGTCTTCCTTGCCGAGCAGGAATATCGTGAGCGGAGTCGCGCGCATAACCTCGCTGGCGTAGTGACGAGCGTCCTTGGTGAACTGCGAGTTCGCGATGATCAGAATGTGAGTCGCGTTCGTCAACGGCACGAGTCCGACTTCTTTTGCAACGTCTTCTAGGTCGACCCTGGCCATCGGAGTGTTCTTGCACTGGATCTGCCAGCGGGTGGGAGAGTTGCCGAAGAGACCGCGCATCAGGACGTCGACTTCTGCGTTACCCGTCGAATCGACCGCCCGCTTCCGCCATCCAACGAATCGAAAGCCCATCAGGCGCATCACGTGTACGGCGTAGGCCTCAAGGGCCCGCCCACGCTTTCCCGGATGTGGCGAGTCCAAGTCGGCATAGATGTCCGCAGGGGTCGTCGCGAAATAGCGCGTAAGGAGAGGATCGAGGCTTGCGACGGCATCAGCCATGAATGGTCCCAGGATCTGCGAATTGAACTTTGGCGTGACGCTAAGCCGGGCCGCTTTTCCACCGGACGTTCCACCGCTGGCGTACTCGATGTATCCCAGGTCTCGGAGTGCCTCCAGGACTCTCTTCGGCAGGGAGTCTCGCGGGATCATTCGACTCAAAGACTGTTCGGCTAGATCTCTTACAACGGCCGCGGATACCGGGCCGCGCGGGTTGATGCGGCACAGGGCAATCAGGAATGCCCTCTGGTCCTCGTCGAGCCCGACCAAACCCGCGACGTCAGCCCTGTTGACCCCCAGAAGTTCGTCGACTCGCGCCTGGTTGACCTCCCACGCGCGAAGAAAGACGCCACCCTTCTCAAGCCACAGTCGCAAGCTGTTGATAGCGGTGTTGTGAACGCTCACCCGGAAGCCCTGATTTGATAGGTACACCGCCAGGGTGTCGCCGGTTACGGGCATCCCCTGCCGGACCATCTCGTGAACGCCTTCCACAACTCTGAGTCCACCGCCTCGAAGCAAGATATGGCGCGCAAACTCCCCGTACAGCGTCGCTTCGTCCAGATCAGCCAGCCGCTTGGCTAGATCCGTGGCTACGTAGTCTCGCCCGAGCAGTCCATACTGGATCGCGGCCTCCAAAGGCAGAGAGCGAACACGCTTTGTTGGCCGCGCGGCTTTCTTCCCAAATCGGACGCCGGGCTCCCAGATGGCACCCAGCATCGCTCCCCTGTCTCCGCTCTTCCGCAACAGCGCCTGCAGGAAGGGCTTTAGGTCGATTAGAGCTGGCGAGAACTGAGTCCCAACAGGGATGTCGCTCTTGAGGCGTTTCGGATGACTCGGACGGGTTGTTGGCAGACGACCTCCTCAGTAAGGGTGCATGCCCTGGAGATTCTCTTAATCCTATTTCATTGGCCCGCAGGTTTTCGTCACCACGCCGTGAGTCACGAATGGCGAAGGGCGTAGGGTCAAACGGGTGTTCGTGCCTTCGAGGCGGTACGAACGAGCACGCCTCACGAGTACGAGTGCGCCCCGGCGCGCGGGCTCCAAAAGAAAACGGGCACTGTCTCCAGTGCCCGTCTTCACGTCACGCGAGGATTGGTTTACGAATCCGCGCCGTACGAGCCGCCCGTGACCACCTCTTCGCCGGCGCCCAGGTCGGGCTTCGAGTAATCCTGGTCGAAGCTCTCCTCGCGGGCCTCGTAGACCTCCTCGGGGATTTCC
>CAZYEA010000358.1:0-4275 GCA_964646485.1 uncultured Acidobacteriota bacterium | reverse complement strand
CAGGCCTGGACCTCAAGGAAGCGCGCCAGGATCATGAATATTGGGGACGACTGGTCGAGTCTGCCGTGGGCGCGCATCTCGCGAACGCCGCGGGCGCTGGCCCGAGCACGGTCTACTACTGGCGGGAACGGAACCGCGAAGTCGATTTCGTGGTCAGGACGGGCTCACGCCTCACCGCCATCGAAGTGAAGAGTGGACGGGCGCCGGACGCCCATCCCGGCATGGCCGCGTTCACCGCGGCGTTCAAGCCCGCCCGCAGCCTTCTCGTCGGCGGCAACGGGATCGGCCTGCAGGAGTTCCTCGAAAAGCCGGTCGAGCACTGGCTGGGTTGAAAGGGCAGCGCACCTCGGGCCAGCCAGATCTACTTCTCGCGCCCCTCGAAGGGACTGAACGAACTGTCCAACATGAGCCTCGCTATGACGCCGAGAAAGTCCGGGCAATCCCCGACGTCGCGGGCAATGGCCGTTCATGGGAGAACATGGTACGAGCGGGTCCCTCCGTACGAGGTCCCAAACACCGCTGTGCGAATGATTGTGAGGACCCGCCTTGACCTTCGATTCACCCCTGCCTGTTCGGCTTCGCCTTCGAGGTCTGAAGCGCCCTCCGACCGAGCGCCTCGCGAACCGGGCCATCCTCAGCACGACGCGGTTGCTGGGGTCGCGGCGGGCACCCACCTCAGTCAATTCCGCGGACGGGATGGAGGACATGAAGATCTCAAGGCCCGACTCGATCGCGCCGAACTGCTCAACTCGGTGGCCTGGCGAATCATCGGCCTTCTCCACGCGCGCCTTCACAAGGTACCCGACCGTCATCGGCCCCACTACTCCCCCTCGGCTCGCTTCGAAATCCTAGAGATCCGCAACCTCATGGGATGGAATCAAGCGCGCACGGCCGAGCAGTTTCTGGTCACGGACAACACCATCAGCAACTGGGAGCGCGATCAGTCGCCCGAACCGTGCACCGTAGGCTCGCTCGCAAAGCCCGTTCCTCCGGTGACCCGGCTGAATGACGCGACGCGCCATCTCGTCCGGATGATGGCGCGGTTCGGCTTCGGCGGGGCCGAGCTGATCGCAGCGCACCTCGCGCTCGCGGGCTTCCGGATCGCCGAGAAGACAGTGCGAAACATCAAGAGGGAGAGGGTCGAGACGCCATCGTCGATTGCGTCGCCCGGCCCACCAACCCGGACGAACCCCGTGAAGGCGCATTTCGTGAATCACGTCTGGATGATGGACGTCACCGAATTCAAGACCCTCTTCGGCGCGAACACTCTTTATTTCGCCGCGGTGTTCGACGCGTTCTCGCGGATGCCGCTCGTTGGGGTGACCTCCGCCTCAAAGCCGGGCGGAGCAGTGATGGCCCGGCTCTTCAGGACCGCGGTGGCGGCCTTCGGGCGGCCGAAGCACGTCATCACCGACCTCGGCGGAGAGTTCGTCTCTGGAGTGTTCCGGAAGACTGTGGCCCGACACGGCGTGAACCACCGATTCGCATCTGCCGACAGCATTCACGCCACCGCGCGGCTGGAACGGTTCTGGAAAACCCTTAAGCAGATCGCGGGAGTTCGTCTCGTTCCGCCGCTGAGCTTCGCGGACCTCGAGGAGCGGCCGTCGCGGGCGCTCGCGTACTACGTCCTGCATCGTCCTCACACGAGGCTCGGGAATCGCACACCGCTCGAGGTGTTTCAGGGAATCTCGGCGCCCGCGCTGAGTCGACTACCGAGGGGCAAGAGGGGTGAGCGGTGCGTGGTGGCGCCACTGGGAATCGCCCTGTTGAGTCCAGGTGGATTCCCGATTCCGACGCCTCGGGCCGCGTAGCCGCTCCGAGTGGGCGCGGCGGTGGCAAACCCCATCCGCGCCGGAGGTCTGTCTCGGGCTACCTTGATCGCGCCAATGTGCGCCAGAGCCGCTCAGATTCTCCCGGCGATCGAAGCGGGCTTCAGGAGCCAGGGGCGGGCCTGCGCGGGTTCAAACTCCCATTTCCGGGGTACCCCGTTCCATGATGCCGGGGGCCGCCTTTGCTCGGAACCGGGGGAAGGGAGATTAGGTCAGATGTGACCCTATGACCCGGCCCCCGCCATCAAATTGATAGCTCACAGAAAAGCCAGGGTTGGGCTCGTACCAGATTGATACCCCGTCGCGGCGGTCCGGTTCGCCGAAGATTGCGATGATCTCTTTCCGAGTGGTACGGCCCCATGCGATCCGAGTCCCGACGGCGTAGTACAGAGCGGTGAGCGCTGCAGTTGTTCGCTCCGAAAGCCAGGCGGATCGAAGGTTCTCGATCCGCTCGTCAGAGGGAGCCAGAAGCTCTAGCCTCCGTCGCGCCTCGGTGCCAACATCGTCTGACCGCCTCGCTAGCTCGCGCAAACGACCATGCGCATGAGGTCCACGACTCACGCTCAGGTCCAGAACGGCCCGGCCTGCAGCGACCCCAGCAATATTCGAAAAGTCAAACTCCATTTCAATGAACCTGTCGGCCGCCAATCGGTCAACGAGGCGCCAGAGCCTCAAAGCGGTGGACCCGATGATTCCCTCTGGATAGTGCTCTCTCACCAGCCGACTCAACTCCACCGCCAGTGCCTGTGACATCGTTCGCCCGCTCGGAATCACCCCCGCGTCCAGGACCAGGAGAGCGGACTCGACCTCAGCCGCATCAGGGCTGGCCAACATAGTCGCCAAGAAACTGAAATCTGCCTCGACGAGCCCCTCCCTCACGGCCTCGGCTGAAGCACCGCGTTGGCCGGGCTCGCAAGAGAGAAGTTGCTGCCATCGCCCTGGGTCAATCATCAGTTTGGTCCTGCATCTAGGAGGTTGATCTGGCGAGTCGGTGGAAGTCGAGCGTTGGCGTCAGCTATCGCGGCGAGCACTACGTCGTCAGCCGGACTCGTCCCAGACTCGAAGGCAAAGGTAACCCTTTGGACTGATCCGTCAGCCAACGCAGCCTCAGCCTTCGCAACCTGCTCCAGGCTAATCGAGCCACCTAGGGCCTTCATATCGAACCAATGCTCTCCCCCGCCCGAGAGTCGAACGACAAAGTCGCCCTCAAAATCGCTCGGGAGCCGGAAGCCAAATCCGATCACGTCCTCCGCACGTACAACACCGCCTTCAATCAGCCTCCTTGCCGCAATTACTTCAAACAAGTGGCCCCTATTGTTGACATTCACAAGCCAACTCGATGATCGACGAGTCGCGACTCGTTCGGCGAGCCCAGCATAGAGCACGCCGTTAGTGCGAAGGCCATCCACAGCAATCATCGCTCTGCGAAGGTGTTCGGCCGAGTAGCGACCGTCCGCGGGCCCTGCTAGTAGGTGGACGAACTTCGCGATAGTCCTCTCAAAGGCGGGCTCTGGGATTCCGGGGGCAGGATTGTCGAACGCCGCAAGAACATCGTCGGCGAAACGCTCCGAGGCCTGCCGGAAAGTAACATCGCGAAGTGACGCGGTGCTCTCTATCGCCTTGGCGTAGTCGTCGAGGACCGCTTCGGTCGGTATTCCTTCCTCCTTCGCCCTATCGAATGCCTTTAGGAGACGCGGGGGGCACACTGCGGCGGAAGAGAGGGCCGCGAGGCTGCAGAACGCACCAATCCTGAGCAACCGTCGGATCACTGCGCGCACCTCGCAGACCTGCCAAGTTCCCTGAGGGCGTCATCGAACTGGGCTGGGTTCTGCCTCCCCCGTCGTCCAAAAGCAGCTAAGAGTTCATCGACGTTCTCGACCGTTCTAAAGATATTCTCGAATCCTTCCACAAGCTCGGGGCTAGTCTTGGACAGTTCAGCAATCCGTCCCATCGTGCGCGCGAAGTCCTCTGCCTTGTCCGCACTGACCGCGATGAGTCTCTGTGTGCCCCGATAGCTGACGTCGTCCGCGATCTTCTCGATGGTCACAAGCGCCTCAATGGGACTCTCTGTTGCAGAGAATCCGCGCGCCCCATCCTCGGAGAAGCCTCTGGCGAGTCCTTCGATTCGAAGGACGGCGTCAGGTTCGTCGGCGTAGCGAATCATTAGCTTGAGTACCCGCTCAGGTCCTTCTTCAACAGCCTCGAGCTTGGTAAACCACCTTCCAAGGGCATTCGGCCCGAGAGCATCGAGGAATTTGATCAGCATCCTGAATCCTTTCGCCAGCCTGCCGCCCTCGCCGCCGGCGTTCGCAAGACGTGCGACGCTCCTTAAGGCTGCGGCGGTCCGGGCACCGAGCACACCGCCCTTGCTGACAGCCTTCATCATCACCGGGAGGGCTGCTCCAATCCCCTCCCCCACAAGTGTGAGTCCAAAGATCTCGACACC
>CAZYEA010000357.1:0-4321 GCA_964646485.1 uncultured Acidobacteriota bacterium | reverse complement strand
AAGCCCTGGTTCGGGTCAACCCCCGCTTCGCCCAGAAGGGCCACATCGTTCAACTTGAACCGGCCGGTCGTCTTCCCGGTTTGAGGATCCAGGACGATGAGTTCGCCCTTCTTCTCCGAGAGGAGGACCAGACGCCCGGAAGGCGTGTGCAGCCCCACGTCCTCGAGATTGCCGCCGGTGGGAATCTGCGCGATCACTTTTCCGCCGAGGCCGACTTCGACGAGAGACCCCTCATCACCCACTACAAAGAGCGACTTGCGCGCGGCCGAGAAGACGATGCCCGAGGGCTCCTTGACCCCGGCCACCGCGAAGCGCTCCGGCTCGCCCAGAATCGACCAACCGCCCTTCTTGGGCTTGCCCGCCTTGAGCTTCGCCGGACCCTGGGTGGCCTTCTCGCCGTCCAGAACCGCCATGGAGGTCAGGCGGAAGTCGATCCACACGATGGACCCAAGCACGATCAGCAGGCCCGCGGTGAGGATGGTGATCGCCTGCAGTCCAAGGTACAGCCTCGATACCGCCGCGTACTTGGCGCTGTTGATCCGGGCGATGGTGTGCACCTGTTGGGCGAGCTCGGCGTTGAGCTGGCTCACCCGCACCGAGTGCCAGGCCTCGACGTAGGTGGGGGCGTCGTAGCGGATGGCCTCGGCGAAGAAGCGCAGGCCGAGGCTTTCATCCCGGTCGGAAATCGTGGACTTGCGGGGCAGGGCCGGATGTCTCCGGGGGCGAAGGGACTCGATGGCCTGCAGCAGGAAATAGATGGCGATGGCCGCGTAGATCGCGAAGTAGAAGTAGAGCCACGGCCGCAGCTTCTCGGGAACCCGCATGAGCAGCTCGGCCCGCGTCCCCGCAAAGAGGATGGCCGCGTTCAGAGCTCCCATGATCATGAGGGCGAAGCGGGCCTTGTGATCGGCCAGGTCGACGAGGTCCTGGGACTCCTTGAGGGTGTCGAGGAGCGCCTTGTAGCGCTGCCACGGGTCGGCCTTGCGCGTCTCCTCCTTCTCCTTCTTCTTCTTCTTCTTGCTCTTGTCCTTTTCTTTGTCCTTCTCCTTCTCCTTCTCGCGCTCCTTGTCCTTCTTCCTCTCCTTCTCCTCGTCCTTCTCCTTCCTAGGAGAGTCCTTGAGCGGAGGAACTTCGGCAGGCAGACCGGGAGCGGGCATCTCGCCCTTCGTCTCTACGGATGGAGGGACAGGCGCGGAGAGGGGAAGGGGGCCGGGGGGAGGAGGGAGCTGCGCGTCGCCCACGACAGGTGCAGCCAAATCGGGACTGGAGTCAGTGGAATTCATTCACACCCAGGATTGCCGCATAGGATAAGGCAAACCAAGGGTTTGATGGGCTGACACCCCGGAAACGCAACACGAATGTCACGCCCCCGTCGCGGGGGCCAGGGCTCAGGGAACGGTGAGTTGGACCTGGCTGATGACGGAGAAGTACGGCCCCCTGCGGCCGGGAACCGGAGCGGTCAGGGGATCCGTGTACCTCTCCCACATAGCCGTCAGCTGGAGTTTGAGGAAGTCCGAGGCCCAATAGTTGGCCCCGGCCTCGAGAGCCGAAGCAGCGACGGGCGCAATATCGGCGGCCCGGGTGCCGCGAGTGGCGACGGCGGTCGGGGGGCCGGTGTCGTCGAAGCCAAGGGACTCGGCCCGTATCAGGAGTTCAACCGCGCCCCGTCCGCCCTTGAAGAGAGACCGACGAGGCTCGACGATCGGCGTCTTTCTTTCCCCGGTGAGAATGTAGGAGGCCTGGAGCGAAAGACCGTGACCCCGCACGTCCGGAAGGCTCGATCCGCCGGGGCCCTGGCCCTCCCTCCCCTCCCGCTCCTCGAGGTACTCACCGAGGACGCGGAAGGACTCGCGGGTGTAGGACAGGCTGGCGCTGGTGCGGCGCCTCATGCCGTTCACGTAGGGCCGGCTCCAGAACGTGAAGCCGGTGGGGGTCTGGCCCGAGGCCCCCTTCGCCGGATCCCCGAGCCCCGCACTCACCCGGCCCTGCAGAAAGGACCCGGCCAGCTGCACGCCGGGAAACACATCGACGGCGGCGCGGCTCGCGAAGGTGGTCCCGGTGCGCCGCGGGCTCGTGTTCCCATCGCCCTGAAACACCCCGGCGACATACTCCCAGCGCCCGAGAGTGCCCGCCGCACTCAGGCCCCAGTCGCGCTCTGGAACCAGACGGCTCGCAATCATGGTCCGCTCCACGAAGTCGGTGTGGTTGGTGAGCGCGTTGAATTCCTTGCTGCCCGGCAGCTTGAAAAACCCGACGCGTATGTTCAACCCCTTCGAGAAGGAGTAGGTGGCGTTGAGTGACTTGAGCCTCGATCCGGTCGCCAGTTTGCGGACCTCGGAGCTCACTTCGAAAGACACGGACCCGAACTTCGCGCGGGCGCCGATGCGGGTGCGGCGGAGCTCGCGGCCTTTGAAGCGCTTCTTCCCCAACGGATCGCCGCTCGCTTCCCAGGCGAAGTGGCGAAAGTCCTCTTGCGCGTAGCCGGTGAGTTGAACCTGCGACTTGCCCTTCTTGAACACGAAGCCGTCGCGATACCAGCCTTCGTGCTGGGGTGCGGGCCGGGAGGCCGGGGGTCCGTCGGGGGGCGCGGAGGCGGGCGGCTCCGCCTTCGGCGCCGCCGCGTCGTCAGAGCCGTGGGACTGGGGGAACGCCGGCGCCGCCAACGCGAGGCTCAACGCGAACGCGGGAATGACCGCGGTTCTCACCCGGACGAGCGCTCGTCGAGCGGATGGAGCGCGGCCCGAAGAACGGGATGGGAGGAGGTCCATCGAAATTGCGCGGATCATAGAATATGAAGATGCCGACACGGGTAGGGGCAACGGGAGCCGGTTGCATATTCCTCATGGCCGCCATGAGCTCGGCGCAACCCCTGCCACTCAGCAAGGAAGCTCTGAGCGAGGAGCATGCGACGCGCGCCTTTCTCACCTCCCCTGCCCCCTGCATCACTCCGCCAACCCTCTCGGCCGAGATCGCCCGTCTTTCCGCGGTTCATTCGAAGCTCGTCGCGGTGGAGACGATCGGTACGTCGTTCCTGGGCCGGGAGATCCGGATGGTCTCCATCGGACGGGGTTCGAAGTCGATCCTCCTGTGGTCGCAAATGCACGGCGACGAGCCCACGGCCACCCCGGCCCTGCTCGACCTCGCGGACTATCTCGCCCGCCACGCGTCTCAGCCTGCGGTGGCGCGCATCCTCGACGCCTTCACCCTGCGCATGATCCCCATGCTCAACCCGGACGGCGCCGCCGCCTATGAAAGGCGCAACGCTCAGGGGATCGACATCAACCGCGACGCCCTGATGCTCGCCACTCCGGAAGGACGGCTGCTCAAGTCCATCCGCGACCGCTTCTCCCCCATCCTGGGCTTCAATCTTCACGACCAGGGCCGGCGCGTGACCGTGGGCGACACCGGCGTTTTGTCGTCCATCTCTCTGCTCGCGGTGGCCGGCGACTCCAAGGGCACGATCACTCCCGGGCGCCTGCGCGCGAAGCGGGTGGCGAGCCGCATCGTCCGCGTGCTCAGCCCCTTCATTCCAGGAGGTGTGGCCCGGTACGACGAAGACTGGAACCCTCGTGCGTTCGGCGACAACATCACGGCGTGGGGATCCCCCGTGGTTCTGATCGAGAGCGGCGGGTTCCCCAGGGGCGGGGGCTTCCGCGATCTCACCCGGCTCAACTTCATCGCCCTCGTCTCCGTTCTCGACGGCCTATCGCGCGACGATCTCGCCGACGAGACCCCCGACCTGTACGACAATCTTCAGCGCAATCGCGCCGATGCCTATGCGGACATCGCCCTGGCCGGCGCCTCGATCCTGGAACCGCACGCGGGCAGGTGGTTCGAGGCGGATCTGGCCTGGGACGCCCTTGCTTCCGACCAGACCGTCGCCGGCTGCGCGCCTGAAGCACGCACGGGAAGCCGCGTGGTCGAGGTGGGCGACAGCCGGGTGGTGAAACCAGGACGACGGATTGACGGGCGCGGCATGCTGGTCGCACCCCTCTCGAAGCAGCGCGGCCTCCGCCCGGGGGAAATCACGCGCGAGACCCTTCTCGCCCTGCGGCCGGAGATCGAACTCGCATCGAAAGATCCGCGGGGCGTGCTTTCCTCGCTGCGCCTCTCGGAAGTCCCGCTCGCTCGAAACGGACCGGCCACGTTCGTGGTTTGGATCAAGGAGGGCAAGAGCGAAAGCGGCCGCTACTTCGCGGTGATCGACGGGGTCGGCCTGCCCGACGGCCCGGGGTGAGCGGATTCGGAGCGGAAAGGAAAGAGCCCGGATGCCGAGTTGAGGCATCCGGGCTCAGTTTTTCGAATACGGCTTTTGGCTTTG
>CAZYEA010000356.1:0-4342 GCA_964646485.1 uncultured Acidobacteriota bacterium | reverse complement strand
ATCAGCGCGAACAGAAAGGAAAGGGGTATCGCCGTCGCCACGATCAGGGCCGCGCGCCAGTTGCCGAGGAGCAGGAGCAACAGCGCCGTCACCAAGACGGCCCCTTCGAAGAGGTTCGTGCGGACGGTGGCGATAGTGCGGTCGATGAGCTGGGAGCGGTCGTACTGGATCTGGATCTCGACGCCGTCGGGGAGCTTCGTCTGAATCTCCGCGATGCGGGCCTTGACCCTCTCCGCCACCTCCCGACTGTTCTGCCCCGCGAGCATCATGGTGGTGCCGATGACGGTTTCGTGGCCGTTGAGGGTGGCGGCGCCGGTGCGGAACCGGGTGCCCTCCTTCACGTCGGCCACATCGCGGACCAGGATCGGCTTCACTCCCGCCCCGAACTTCAGGGGCAGGGCTGCGATCTCCTCGGCGTTGTTGACACGGCTGACCGCGCGGATCGTGAGCTGTTCTCCGCCGCGGCTGATGATGCCTCCGCCCGCGTTCTCGACGTTCTGCGCGATGAGGCCGGCGAGTTCGCTGAAGGTCATGCCCACGGCCTCGAGCGCATCGGGCCTCGGCTGGATCACGAACTGCCGTTCATAACCGCCGCTTTCATTTATGTCTGCGATGCCCCGGACGGTCCGGAGCAGGGGTTTGATGGTGTACTCCTGAATCTCGCTCAATTCGATCAGCTGATCCAACTCCCCGCCGGGTTTGTGGGGCGCGTTCTCGCGATAGCCGACGCTGTAGTAGAGGATCTCCCCAAGGCCGGTACTGATGGGCGCCAGCTTCGACGAGGCTCCCTGGGGCAATCGGTCCAGCACGCCCTGAAGCCGCTCCGCCACAAGCTGGCGCGCCCGGTAGATATCCGTATCCTCGGTGAAGTTGAGTGTCACCTGGGAGAGGCCGAACTTGGTGAGGGATCGCATTTCGTCCATCCCTGGCAGGCCCGCCATCTCGCGTTCGATGACCTGGGTGACGAGCTTCTCCGATTCCTCGGCGGCGAGGGCCGGGACCTCGGTGTTGATCTGGACCTGAACGCCGGTGATGTCCGGCACCGCGTCAATGGGCAGGTGAAGGGCGGACCAGCCGCCGAGCCCCAGCAGAAAGACGGTGGCCAGCAGGACCATGGGCCGCTGGCCCAGGGAGAACTCCAGGATGCGACCGATCATCGTTGCGCCGCCGGCTTCCGGGTCGGAGGCTGGTTCAGGTCAACGCCGGTCAACCGTTCCAGCTCCTGCGCGGCGGCCAGAGTCTCGCGTCGGGTGTTGAGGAGCGCATCGACGGCGTCGAGATACTGTTTCTGCAGCTCGACGTAGGTGGCGATCGGCACCGCTCCCAGGCGGTAGTGACGATCGGCGAGCGCGGCCGCCTCCTTGAACTGACGGACGGAATCGGGCCGCCATCGCTGCATCTCGCTGAGACGCGCCTGGTAGGCGAGCGAGGCTTCAAGGACCTGTCGTTCCAGGTTCCGATGAGCGAGTGAAAGAACTGTCTCCGCCTGCAGGCGGCGCGCCTCCTCGGTGGCGATCCTTCCGCTGCCCCGATTCCACAGGGGCAGGGGCATGGAGAGGCTGATGCCGACTTGAGTCTCGTGATCGCCTGCGCGTTCCTGTGAGACGTAGGGTCCGACCGTCATCGCGGGGTTCTTCTCCTTCTGTGCAAGCGACACTCTGAAGCCCTGCTGCTCGAGCTCGGCCTGCCGCATGCGCAGGTCGAAGTTGTTGGTCTTCGCCGAGGTCAGGAGGGGCTCCGCCCCGGGGAAGGGCGGAAAGTCGAGCGACGGCGTTTGGATGCTGACCGCCTGTTCCCAGGGCTGGCCGCGCAACTGATTCAATTCGAGCCGCGCTGACTCCTCCGCAAGTGCTGCTTCCGTCGCCCTTCGCTGGAGGGTCAACTCGGTGGCCTCGATGATGCGGGTTTCGAGCACGGGGGTGAGGCCCGCGGGGTCGCGCTGCACCAGCACCTCGCGCAACGCCCGGAAACGATCGGCGACTTCTCGGGCTGCCTCGGCCTTCTCCCGGGCCGCGAAAAGATTGAAGGCCAGCACCCGTGCTCGTGACGCCAGGGCGGCCCGGAACTGCCCGAGGCCCAGCTCGGCGAGCTTGATCTGCTGATCGGCGATCGCCTTGCGCAATGAAATGCGACCGGGCCACTCGAACGTCTGCTTCAAAGCGACCGACCACGCGAGACCGTCGGACAAGACCGGGCTCGCGACCCGCTTGTTGCCGATCGTCGTGGACAGGTCCGGATTGGCGTGGGTGGCTGACGTCTGCCGCTCACCGCTCGCCGCGGTGATCTCGGCGCGGTAGAAAGCGAGCTCTGGATTGTTCGCCAGGACCTCGTTCACGAGGGTGTCGAGGGCAAGTGTCGTCGGCTGGCCGGCTTGAGGCTCAATGCCGAGAGCGAAGCCGGCGCCGCCGATGACCAGCGTCGTGGCGAGAACTGCGTGATGAAAGAGAGAACGAGACTCGAATCGGCTCATAGAGCTTGTAGACCGTGACCAGGAGAATGAGGAGGGGATGAGCGCATTCGCTCAGCGACAAGGGGAATCCGGCGCCGGCTGCCTGTTGGAAACGCGAAGCGAACAGACCGCTTCCTTCAGCAGGAGGACGAAGTTGATGCGACCGCCTCAGAAGTGAGGCGGGATCAAGGGATCAGATTCTGAGGACGGCCCTGCGCGGCCCGCGAGGCGGGCCATGGTCGCTGATGGTCTCCCACGGCGTTTGAAAGCCGGTTCGCGCCGGCGCTTGGATCGCCGGGAGACCGACGCCGGGATCGGAAGCGGGAGCCAGCACTTCCGTGATCGTCCTCGAACGTTGAAGGACGAGGTCGCAACCGATCAACGAATGCTGGTGGTGAGCCTCGCCGCGCGCGTGGTGGTGGCCATGAAACGAGTCCTCGAGGTCGGCCGCATGATGGCTCGCCTCGGCATGATGGTGCGCCGACGACAGGTGCGCCGACACCACCGCGACGCGCGCCCACGGCAGGAGCAGGCCAGCCAAGGCTACAACCGCGGAGAGCGCCCGAAAACGATGCATCCGTCCATCCTACGTTGGGCCGCGAAGCGTGCGCAAGGGGAAGCCGTCCCGAAGCAGGCCGGCTAGTGCCGCGGCGGGGCGGAGGTCATGATCCGAAGTACGGCCCGGCCTCCCACGTTCTCGAGAGGGAAGTAGACGAGGTGCGTGCGCGGGTCCACGGCCACGCTATGGGCGTGAGGCATCGAGAGGTCGCCGTCTCGGACGAGGCGCATGCCCTCGGCCTCGGTAAAGACGCTCACCCCGCCCGACTCGGAGGCTACATAGAGCCGTCGCCATCCGGGGTCGAAGGCCAGAACATCCGGCCCGGCCGCGACCTTGTGGGTCTCGATGACTCGCATCGCATCGACGTCGACGACGGCGAGCACGGCATTGCCTTCGCCCGCGACGAAGGCCATGCGCCCTTCGACGTCGAGCGCTATCCCGTGGGGGTTTTCGACTCCGGGCAGACGCAAACGAGCGACGATCCTGGCGGAAACCGGATCGATGGAGACGAGTTCGTTCTTGCCGTGGACAGCGACGAGGATCCGCTGCGCACCCGGATCGTAGACGGTGTTCCCGGCCTCGCCCCCAAGGGGGATGACGCTCAACTGCTTGTTGGTCTTCGCGTCGATGACGACGTCCGCGGCCCCGTGTTCGTCGGAGACGAACACCCGATCGACCCCGGGCGCGTAAGCCAGGCCATCGGGATAGACGATGTCGCCTACTCTCGCGAGCACCTTGAGCGTCTTTGCGTCCACCACGGCGAGATGGTGGCGGCCGGTGACCGTCGCGTAAACGCGACCCGCCGCGGGAACCGCGATGACGCCGTGAACGTTCTCGAAACCCTGCAGATCGGCGACGACCTTCCGGGTCTTCAAATCGAACACGACAAGCTTGTCCGCGTTCATGTGAGCGATGTACAGGCGACCGGCGTCGGCATCGACGCTCTGGTAGTCGAAGCGCACCGCCGGTCCAGGGAGCGGGATGTCCGCGACCGCCTGAAGGACCTGCGCGGAGGCGGGCGACGAGGCTATCGCGGCGTAAGCGGCCAGGGCCACGAGTTGTGAAGCCTTCCTGATCATCGTGATGTGCGCTCCTATTGACCTTGAACGACGAGGTCATCGAACTCGATCACGGAATCGGCCTTGGTCCACAGGCCAACCTTGAACGCGTCCTTGAAGGTCTCGTCCTTCGCGTCCAGCACCTTGACGCCGTCGCACCAGACGACAAAATGGCTGCCAACGGCCTCCATCTTCAGGGTGTGCCACGTGTTGGTTGCCACCTTGATGCCGTGACTCTGAAACGCCTGCCGGCTCCCGTCGACGGTGTGGTAGACG
>CAZYEA010000355.1:0-4353 GCA_964646485.1 uncultured Acidobacteriota bacterium | reverse complement strand
ATGGGCGGGCTCTGGGTCGACTACAACCTCCAGAGCACCATCCCCGGACTGCATGTCATCGGCGAGGCGAATTTCTCCGATCATGGCGCGAACCGGCTCGGCGCCTCCGCCCTGATGCAGGGGCTGGCCGACGGTTACTTCATCCTTCCCTACACCATCGGTAACTACCTCGCCTCCACGAAGCTCGCCAGGGTCACAACCGATCATCCCGAGTTCAAGGCCGCGGAAGCCGCGGTGGTCGCGCGAAACAAGCGCTTCCTAGACATCAAGGGGCAGCGTTCGGTCGACTCGTTCCACAAGGAGCTCGGCCGGATCATGTGGGAGAAGTGCGGCATGGCGAGGAACGAGGCCGGCCTCACCGAAGCCCTGAAACTCATCCCCGCCCTGCGCGAGGAGTTCCACAGGAACCTCAAGGTCCTCGGAACCGCCGACGAGATGAACCAGTCCCTGGAGAAGGCGGGCCGGGTGGCGGACTTCCTCGAACTCGGCGAGTTGCTGGTGCGCGACGCCCTGGAACGCCGCGAGTCGTGCGGCGGTCACTTCCGCGAGGAGTTCCAGGACGAAGGGGAGGCGAAGCGCGACGACCTCAACTTCGCCCACGTCGCGGCCTGGGAGTACCAGGGCGACGACAAGCCGCCCAAGAGGAACGTCGAGCCCTTGAACTTCGAATTCGTCCACCTTCAAACCCGGAGCTACAAGTGAAGCTCAAGCTCAACGTCTGGCGTCAGAAGAACGGCGCGTCCTCGGGGCAGTTCGTGTCCTACGCGGCGAACGAAGTGTCGAAGGACATGTCCTTCCTCGAGATGCTCGATGTGCTCAACGAGGAGCTCATCGCGAAAGGCCAGGACCCCATCGCCTTCGACCACGACTGCCGCGAGGGCATTTGCGGCATGTGCTCGATGGTGATCAACGGCCGGCCGCACGGGCCGCAGAAGAACACCACCGCCTGCCAGCTCCACATGCGCCAGTTCAACGACGGCGACGAGATCACCATCGAGCCCTGGCGGGCCAAGGCGTTTCCTGTGATCAAGGATCTCGCGGTCGATCGGTCCGCCTTCGACCGGATCATCCAGGCCGGGGGCTACATCTCGGTCGCCACCGGTAACGCGCCCGACGGCAACGCCATTCCCGTCCCCAAGCAGGATTCCGATCGCGCCTTCGACGCGGCCGCCTGCATCGGCTGCGGGGCCTGCGTCGCCGCGTGTCCCAATGCCTCGGCCATGCTCTTCACCTCGGCCAAGGTCGCTCATCTGGCCTTGCTTCCGCAGGGCCAGCCGGAGCGGATGGATCGCGTGCGGAAGATGGTCGCGGCCATGGACGCCGAGGACTTCGGGGGTTGCACCAACCACGGCGAGTGCGAGGCCGCGTGCCCCAAGGGAATCTCCCTCGAGAACATCGCGCTCATGAACCGCGACTTCGTGAGAGCGACGCTTGGAAAGCGACCGGAGCGGGCGGTTTCCGGCGACTGATCCGGCCTCAACGACCCCACGTCACCGCGAGGAAGGCGTGACGATACGGCCGGCGGGGCCGACCGCGCCTGGACTTTCGAGTCGCGCCGCCAGGCCCTCCTGGACGCGCGCCCTCGTCTACGCGCTGCTGCTCCTGGCCTTCACGGCACCCGTCAGTCTTGATCCGGGCGGGCGCACGTTCGCGGCGGGGCCCGATACGCGTCTGTACCTGTGGACCCTCGGCTGGGATCTTCACGCCCTCAAGACCGATCCACTCCACATCTTCGACGCGAACATCTTCTTCCCGGAGCGGCAGGCGCTTGCGTATTCCGAGCACCTCATCGGCGCCTCGGTACTGGCGCTTCCCCTGTCGTTCGCCACTTCCAACCTCGACCTCATCCTGAACTTCGTCCTGCTCCTCGCCACTTTCCTCGGAGCGCTTGGATGCGACCGGCTGGCGCGCGAGTGCGGAGCCTCGGGCCGGGGCGCGCTCCTCGCGGGCATCGTGGGCGGATTTTCCGGGCCGCGCCTGAGCCGGCTCACCCAGGCTCATCTCGCGACCCTCCATTTCGTCCCCTGGGCGCTCGCGTTCGCGCTTCGATATCTTCGCGACGGCAAACCCCGCGACCTGCTGATCACCCTCGCGCTCTTCACCCTGCAGGCGACGACGAGCGGCCACGGCGGCCTCTTTCTCGCGCTCTCGCTGGCCCTGCTCTTCGGCGGGGCTCTGGTCTCGAGAAACCTCCGCCTCGGGAAGGCGGTCCGCGATTGCGGCCTCGGCGGAGCCCTCCTCCTCGCCCTCAACCTCCCCTTCGTGATCCCGTACTACGAAGTGCGCGGCCGGGTCGGACTCACGCGCGTGATCGAAGATGCCGAGGGCTATGCCCCTTCCGCAGGTTCCTGGCTGCTCTCGCCCACGCGGCTCCAGTCCGCGATCACCTCACGGGTCCCTGCCCTGCGGCCCGCACTCGAGTCGGCGAACGCGGCTCTTTTCCCGGGCTTTGTCTTCCTCGGCCTCGCTCTCCTTGGCGCCCTGGGCCTCCGACATCGCGAGTCCCGGAGCCTCGCGACCGTAGGCATCGCCGGACTCGCCGCGGTGACGCTCTGGCTCTCGCTCGGCCCCCCGTTCGGCCTCTACCGCGTGGGCTACGCGCTCATCCCGGGCTTCGACCTCATCCGCGTACCCTCGCGATTCTTTCTGCTCACCCTCACCGCGCTCTCGACCCTCGCCGCCCTGGGCCTCGATCGGGTGAGGCGTCCGGCGGTGGCCTGGGCTCTCGTGGCGCTCGCCACTCTCGAGTGCGTGCCCAGCGCGTGGGACGCTCCGCACGACCCCATCGTGACCCCGCCCATCGACACCTGGCTCGCGAACCAGCCGAGGCCGTTCCGCGTCGTCGAGCTGCCCATCCCGCTTCCCGACAACTCCCTGCGTCAGGCGAGGTTCCATTCGGAGTACATGGTCCATGGCGCCGCCCACTGGCAGCCCATGGTGAACGGATACTCGAGCCTGGTGCCCCCGCGGCACGAGGCGCTCTATCGCGAGCTGTACGAGTTCCCCACCGAGACCGGCCTCGCCGAGCTCGAGCGGCTGGGGGTGACCTACGTCATCGTCCACACCGACATGTATCAGCCCGACCGCTGGGCGGAAAAGCAGGCTGCCCTGGCTTCCCTCTCTGAGCGAATCCGGCTCGTTCGGGTCGTGGGCGAGGGTCGGGCCTACGCTCTCTCCTCGCGAGGAGGAGTGGCTCCGGTTCCAGATGGGACTTCCCCGCCCTCGCGATGAGGAACGGACCGGCCCTTCAACCGAGCAGGTGCTTGACGCCCTCGCGCTCTTCGTTGAGTTCGTTGAGAGTGAGCGTCATTCGCTCGCGCGAGAACGCGTCGATTTCCAGGCCGGTGACGATGCTGATCTTTCCGTCCTTGGTGGTGCAGGGGAATCCGTAGACCGTCCCGGGCGGGATCTCGTAGCTGCCGTCCGAGGGCACCCCCATGGTCACCCATTCGCCGTTGCTGCCGAGCACCCAGTCGCGCACATGGTCGATGGCCGCGTTTGCCGCCGACGCCGCGGAGGACAGGCCTCGGGCCTCGATGATGGCCGCGCCGCGCTTGGCCACGGTGGGAATGAAGGTGTCCTTGTTCCAGGCCGCGTCGTTGATCGTGTCTTTCACCGAGGAGCCCTCGATGGTGGCGAAGCGGTAGTCGGGATATTGGGTGGCGGAGTGGTTGCCCCACACGATCATCTTCCGGATCGAGGCCACCGGCTTCCCGGTCTTGGCCGCGAGCTGGGAGAGCGAGCGATTGTGGTCGAGCCGCAGCATGGCGGTGAAGCACGAGGGGGAGAGGCCGGGCGCCGACTTCATGGCGATGTACGCGTTGGTGTTGGCGGGATTGCCGACCACCAGCACTTTCACCGAGCGCTTCGCCACCGCGTCGAGGGCCTTGCCCTGCACGGTGAAGATCGCGGCGTTGGCGGAGAGGAGCTCACCCCGCTCCATCCCCTTGCTGCGCGGGCGCGCGCCCACGAGCAGGGCGATGTCCGCGTCCTTGAAAGCCACGTTCGGATCATCGGTCTGGATGATCCCCGCGAGCAGGGGATAGGCGCAGTCGTCGAGCTCCATGGCCACGCCCTTGAGGGCATTCAGGGCGGGCGTCACTTCAAGGAGCTGCAGGATGACGGGCTGATCCTTGCCCAGCATCTCGCCCGCGGCGATACGGAAGAGGAGGCTGTAGCCGATCTGGCCGGCAGCACCGGTGACGGCGACGCGAACGGGGGTCTTCATGGCGTTTGGGTTTTCCTTGGTCTGGAGGTCAGGACAGCGGAGGCCGGGATTCGCTCGCGGCCGTAGCGCGGGGGTCTTGGGAGGCTGAGCACGAGAGTCCGTTCGTCATGTGCGGCCCTCAGCTG
>CAZYEA010000354.1:0-4354 GCA_964646485.1 uncultured Acidobacteriota bacterium | reverse complement strand
TGAAAACAAAGACCCAAATCCGGAAATGCCGGATCAATTTTGGAGAAAAGTGTACGTCGCGGTCGTGATAACCACGGTAGTTGTTATCGCCGCGCTATGGGCGTTTGGGCGCTATTTCAGATAACAAATGAGATCACTCGATTGGGCAATTGTGGCTGCGTATTTGATCTATGTCGTCTGGGACGGCATAAGGATGACCAAGCACACCGGCACTAAAGAAGGCTATTTTCTAGCCGATCGCGGGCTGCCGTGGTGGGCGGTCGGCCTTTCGGTCATGGCCACGCAGATTTCGGCCATCACCTTCATCTCGACCACCGCTCAGGCCTACAGCGACGGCATGCGTTTCCTGGTGGTGTATTTCGCGCTGCCCTTCGCCATGGTCATCCTGTGCGTGACCCTCGTCCCCTTCTTCTACCGGGCGAAGGTGTTCACCGCCTATGAATATCTCGAGCAGCGTTTCGACCTGAAGACGCGCACCATCACGAGCCTGCTCTTCCTTCTCCAACGGGGCCTGGCCGTGGGGGTGACCTTGTACGCACCCGCCCTCGTTCTCTCCACCATCCTGGGGATCTCGGAATCCGCCACCATTCTGGTGATGGGGGTGTCCACCATCGTTTACGTCCTCAAGGGGGGAAACCGATCGGTGATCTGGACCGACGTGGTGCAGATGGCGATCATCTGGATCGGAATCTTCTCGTGCTTCTTCGTGGCCGTCTCGAAACTCCCCGACAACGTCTCGTTTCGCGACGCCCTGTCGATTGCCCAGACCGCCGGACGGTTCAACGCCATCAGCACCGACCTGTCGCTGTCCACTCCCTACACCCTGTGGAGCGGCGTGATCGGCGGTCTGTTTCTCATGCTTTCGTACTTCGGCTGCGACCAGAGTCAGGTCCAGCGGTATCTCTCGGGATCGTCGCTGACCGAGAGCCGTCTGTCCCTCCTGTTCAACGCTTTCCTCAAAGTGCCGATGCAGTTCATCATCCTGCTCACCGGCATCCTCGTGTTCGTGTTCTTCCACTTCCAGTCTCCGCCCGCCCTCTTCAACAGCGTGGCCCGGGCCAGGTTCGAGAAAGTGGCGGATTCGCCCGCCAAAGTGCAGGCCGAGGCGCGTTATCAGGCGGCTTTCGAGCAGCGGCGCGAAGCCGTGCTGCAGTTCACCACCACCCGACACGCGGGCGACGGGGCTTCGGCCGAGCGGTACCTCGCGGCCCAGAAGGAGTTTCAGGACGCGCGGGCGGAGGTGACCGCGGTCTACGAGCGGACGACCGGCGACTCCGGCTACAAGGACACGAACTACATCTTCTTGCACTACATCCTCACCCAGATCCCCCACGGCCTCCTCGGCCTCATCATCGCGGTGATCTTCGCGGCGGCCATGTCGACCCTCTCCGGCGAGTTCAACTCCCTCGCCACCGCGAGCATGATCGACTTCGTAAGGCGCTTCCGCGGGGCGGGCACCGACGCCGCTGACCTCCTGCTCTCCCGGGTCTTCACGGCCTTTTGGGGCGGCTTCGCCTGCCTGGTCGCGCTCCAGGCCGGCCGTCTCGGCTCGGCCATCGAGGTGGTGAACATGTTCGGCTCGTATTTCTACGGCTCGATCCTCGGCGTCTTCATGCTCGCGGTCCTCACCACGCGGGCCAACGGCACCGGGGCCTCGGTCGGGCTCTTCGCGGGCATGACCATCGTCGGACTGGTCGCGACCTTCACCAAGGTCCATTTCCTCTGGTGGAACGTGGTGGGCGCCACCGCGGTTTTCGTGATCGGATACCTGATCAGCGTGGCCTTACCCCAGAAAGCCGAGGCGGCCCGATGACCGGCGCGAGCGCCTTCGATTCCTTCTACCTTGAGGACCGTTACGGGTCGAAGGCCATGCGCGCGATCTGGTCCGATCGCGCCATGGTGCAGGCGTGGCTCGACTGCGAGGCCGCGCTGGCCCTCGCCGAGTCCGATGTGGGGATCGTGCCCAAGGCGGCCGCCCGCGCCATTCGAAAGGCCGCGCGGGTGGAGAACATCAGCCTCAGGGCCATGCGCAAGGAGTTCGACCTCACCTGGAATCCGATCCTTCCTCTCGTGAACGCGCTCCGCGCCCGTCTGCCCGAGAGCGCCGCGCAGTGGGTTCACTGGGGCGCCACCTCCAAGAACATCATGGACACAGGCTCCGCCCTCCAGATCCAGGCCACCTACCGCGTGGTCTACGCGGGCCTGGACCGTATCGAGCGGGCGCTGGTGGCGATCGCGCGCAAGCACCGCGACACCCTGATGGCGGCGCGCACCCATGGACAGCAGGCCATTCCCATCACCCTCGGCTACAAGGTCGCGGTGTGGATCGACAACATCCGAAGGCAGCGCGAACGCCTCCACGAGAGCGAGAAGCGCGTCCTCGTCTGCGAATTCGGGGGCGCCGTCGGCACCATGGCCGCGACCGGGAAGGTCGGGCTCCGTATCCAGGAACGCTTCGCCGCCCGCCTGGGCCTCGGGTATCCCTCGATTCCCACCAAGACCGCGGGCGACCGTTTCGCCGAGTTCTTCCTCGTCCTGTCTTCGATCTCGGGCACCCTCTCCACCATCGGGGCCAACGTCTACAACCATCAGCAGACCGACATCGACGAGCTCTCCGAATTCAGCGTGGGCAAGGTGGGCTCCTCCGCCATGCCGCACAAGCTCAATCCTGTGGCCTCGGGCTCCGTGGTCCTGCTCTTCCGGCTCCTCAAGGCGCGCGTCGCCGCGGTGCTCGACTACGTGCATTGCGAGTGGGAGGATGATCATCGGCAGGGCGAAACCCTGTGGTCGTTCGGCCCCGAGATCTCGCTGCTCTTCGGCGCCCAGCTCGAGTTGTTGGGGCGTGTCCTCGAGACCCTCATCGTCAAGCCGCAGAACATGCTCCGCAATCTCGATCGCACCGGAGGCGCCGTTCTCTCCGAGGCCCTGATGATGGCTCTCGCCAAGAAGATGGGGCGCGATGCCGCCCATGCCCACGTCCTCGGCCTCTCCCGCCAATCGAGAAGCGAGGATCGGCCCTTCCGCGAGGTGGCGCGGGAAGATGAGACCGTGAAGAAGCTCGTCTCCTCCCGCGACCTCGAGCAGGCCCTCGACTATCGCAGCGGCATCGGCCTTTCGGCTTACTTCGTCGACACGGTGCTCAAGGCGAACCACAAGGCCAGGCGCACCGCCGAAAGCCCCCGCCGAACCAGATCCCCACGCAAGGACACATGACCAGCCTCTCCTCGATCGCCCCTCCTCCGGCCGGACCGACTCTCGGTCCGACCTACTTCACCGCGTTCGGCGTCGATGAGAAGCTGATCCGCGAGGCCCTCTCCGCCGCGCTGTCGCAGGGCGGCGAGTACGCCGACCTTTTCTTCCAGCACCGCGTCGGGCACAACTTCGTCCTCGAAGACGGGACGGTGAACCGCGCCTTCAAGGGCACGGAGCTCGGGGTGGGGGTGCGCGTGATCAAGGGCGATCAGACGGGCTACGCTTTCACCGAGGACCTGAGCCTTGCGAGCATCCGTGAGGCCGCGCGCACCGCCGCCACCATTGCCGAGGGCCCGGGCCGCGATGGGCCGGCCCGCCTGCACGTCACAAGAGGCCTGCCCTCCCGCTACGCCACCACCAGGCGGTGGGACGATGTCCGGCCGGAGGAAAAGCTCCCTCTCCTCACCGGCCTCAACGACAAGACCTTCTCGATGAACCCCGCCATCCGCAAGGTCAACATCACCTTCGGCGACGAGGTGTCGGCCATCCTGATCGCGGATTCCACCGGACGCATCGTGGAGGACATCCAGCCCATGACTCTGCTCTACCTGAGTTGCGTGGCCGAGAAGAACGGGGAGCGCGAACAAAACACCTACGGGGTGGCGGCCCGCAGGGACATGTCGTTCTATTCGCAGGACCGGCTCGACCTCATGGTGCGGGAGGCGGTCGATCGCACCATGATCCTCTTCGACGCCGTCCAGGCGCCGGCCGGCGAGATGCCGGTGGTGCTCGGCGCGGGCGCTTCGGGAATCCTCCTGCACGAGGCCATCGGCCACGGCATGGAGGCGGACTTCAACCGCAAGGGCACCTCGATCTACGCGGACAAGATCGGGCGGAAGGTGGCGCACCCCTTCGTCAACGTGGTGGACGAAGGCACCGAGGAGGGCGCGCGCGGATCGATCAATGTCGACGACGAGGGCAACGCGGTCGGCCGCACGAATCTGGTGGAGGACGGGGTCCTGACCACGTACCTCCACGACACGATTTCCGCGAAGCACTACGGGGTCAAGCCCACGGGGAACGGGCGGCGCGAGAGCTACCAGTACCCGCCCCTGCCGCGCATGCGCTCGACCTACATGCTGCCGGGGCCGCACAAGAAGGA
>CAZYEA010000353.1:0-4366 GCA_964646485.1 uncultured Acidobacteriota bacterium | reverse complement strand
AGGCCGCGGCAGACCTGCTTGGCGATCTGCAGCGCGGGGGTGAGCTGCAATCCACCGCGCGCGTCGATGACCTCGCGCAGGGTGGTGCCGGGCACGTATTCCATGGTGAGAAAGCGCGATCCCCCGCTCTCCCCGAAGTCGAAGGCGCGGACCACGTTTGGATGAGTGATGACGCGGGCGAGCTTGATCTCCTGGCGGAGGCGGTCCACCTGGGCCGAGGACCCTTCCCCTTCGCCCACGCCCTTGAGAACCTTGAGCGCCACTTCCTCGTCCAGTTCGCGGTCCCGGGCGCGGAAGACCACACCCATGCCGCCGTTGCCGAGTTCGGAGAGGAGCTCGTAGCGGCCGGCAAAGATGCGGCCCACCTGCCCGCTTTCCCCGGAGTCGCGGGAGGAGGGAGAAGCGCCGCGGAACGTGATATCGCCGGGACGCCGCTGCAGGTTCGCCACCAGCGCCTCGAGTTGCGCCTTCTCCTTGAGCTCGCCCACCATGCCTTCGAAGGCGCGAGCCAGAGCGCCCACCTCTCCGCCCGCGGTGGGCAGCGAGACATCGAGCTCTCCTCCCGCGATCTTGCGCGCTCCCTCCGCGAGCTTCTGGATGGGGCCGGCCAGGCCCTGGGCCAGGGCGAACGAAAAAGGCACGGACAGGATGAGGGCGAGGGCGCCCACGATCAACAGGCTGCGGCGTATTTCGCGGAAGGGCGCCATCTCGGCGTCCTTGGACCGGCCGACCACGAGCGCGCCGATGACTTCGTTACGGCCCGACCGGATGGGGAGTGCGCTGGCGATGAAAGCCTCGCCCGCGGCGTTGAACTCGACGGGTTCGGTCTGGGTCTCCTTCTCGAAGACCGTGGTCACGGCCCGACGCATGGCCTCGGGCATGGCCCCCTTGAATTTCGTGGTGGCGGCGAGCACCTCGAGCTTCACGGGCTCGCTCCGCGGGGCCACGTTCCCCACGATGGCCACGTCTCCCGCGACCAGAAGGCCAAGCTCGTTCGCCCGCTCGGCCGACATCTCGAAGGCGGCGGCGATGACGCCGTTGAGGCGCGTCTCCGCGTCGCGTCCCTGGGTCACGGGAGCGGAAGCCACGAGCGAGAGCGCGTGATCGCGCGAGACCTCCAGGATGAAGGCCGAACTCTCTGTCCTGGTTTCGCGCGGGCCGTCGACCCAGCTGATGCCGGTGAAGTCGCGACCCGTCTCCTCCCCCGCTTCCCGGTCGCTCCGCGCGAGCAGGGCGGCCGCGGAGTCGAAGAGGTAGACGGTGCGCGCGCCCAGAACCTTGGCGAAGCCCTGGGCCGAGTCGTGGAAGGTCTCGGGGTGCTCGCGGACCTCGGCCATGAGCGCCTTGGTTCCCGCCTCTTCGGCGAGAGAGCGGATAGCGCGCTCCTTCGCACTCGCTTGAGAGGAGCGGTAGCCCTCGAAAATCGCGGGGACCGCGTTCAGGTCCTCGCGGATCTTCTGGTCGGCGACACTCTGGGCCTTGAGGGTCAGGAAGGCGATCGCGGCGCCCACGGTGAAGGCAAGGAGGAGAACGGAGCCGAGGAACAGACGCGTGCGCAGAGCGAGGCCCCGCGGCACGTCGTCGGCGATGGCCCGGAGCACCGGGACCGATCCGGGCGAGCTGCCCGGTGGCGGAGTGTCGGCCCGGGCGGGACGAGGCCCCGAAGGGTCAGTACCGGTCGGCATCGTTCTTGGCCTTCGGGTAGGCCTTGCCGAACTTGTTGGTGTGGGCGACGCGCTGGTACTTGGTGGCGTCGAGCGCCGGACTCCAGTCGACGACGCGGCCGCCTTCGAAGGTGAGGGGCACGACCTGCTCGCCGGCCACGTCGCTCCAGATATGAACGTCGTGCCGGCCCGGAGGAATTCCCTCGATGCGATAGGAGCCGTCGGCCTTCACCACCGAGAAGGCGTTGCCTTCGACCACCACCACGGAGGCGGCCATGTCGGGATGGATATTGCAGTACACGCGGACGATGCCGGGGTTCTTCATCACCACGTCCCGCGAGGCGCCCTTGCGATAGAGGCCCATGTCGAAGGCGTTGCCGGGGCTGAGACTGAAGGCGTTGTGATAGATCGAGTCGACGTTCGGGAATTTCACTCGGGTGCCCGCGGAGACCGCGAGGACCCGGGGATCGAATCGCTTATCCCTGGAGGTGACCGAATTCGCGGTGGTCCCGGGGACGCTCGTGGTCACCCCGGGGATCCACACCACCGAGCCGCCCGGATCGATCTTGACCTTCGGAGGCAGGAGGAGCGTGACCTTGCCCGCAAGCACGGCGCCTCCGTCCGCGGTCGGCGCCGTCTGGGAGGCGAGTGCCGCGGCCCCAAGGGCGAGGAGAAGACCCGACGCGAGAGCCCGCGGGGTCACATCTCGTACAGCTGGGGGTCGTACGTCGCCGGTCGCCTGGGAATCCGCCGTTCCGTGGATTTCTTCGTGGGGCCGGCGCCGAAGGGGTCGGCCTCGAGGATGTCGCCCATGTCCTCTTCGATCTTCTCGGGATCCTCGCCCGACTCCATCCGCTTGAGCGCTTCCTGCATCCCGCCCCCAAGCGGCATGCCGGTGGCGTCGAACAGCTTGCGCATCACGTTCGCGGCCTGGCGCGGATCGTTCTCGTCGATGCTGTCGGCCTCGGAAGCGAGCGACTCCATCGCGGACTCGAGCTGCGACTCGTCCAGGTTCGAGAACGGATCCATCATGTCGCCGCCCTCGCCCGCAGCGCCCTCGCCCCCTTTGGGCTCCGGCCGATTCTTCGACATCGCGAAGGTGGACGCCTTGCGCGCGGTGGTCTTGCCGCATTTCGGGCACGCGGGCGTCGCCTCGGTGTTGATCCGCTTCGAGAGGAAGTTGAAAACTGTATGACAGGAGGAACAGTAGAACTCGTAGATCGGCATGGGGGAAGAGCCCCAATTCTACGGGGACGCCACGACCTCAGAGGAGCCTCACCCCTGGCGAAACGCTCCGCAGGTCAGAATCCTGTGAAGGAGGGGTGGAATCGGCTGCCCCTCGCGTGTCGTGCACGTCGCGACCAGGACTTCTTCAGGTCGGGTCAGCGCGACGTAAAGGAGGCGTCCCTCTTCTTCCAGCGTGTCGTTCTCACCGGGGTCGAGCAGATCGGCGAAGATCAGAACGATCGCGCGATATTGAAGGCCCTTGGCCAGGTGAATGGTCGAAAGCTTGATCCCGGGCTCGAGCACCCTCTGCCGATGGTCGCCGCCCTGCCCCTTCTCGTTGAGCCAGACGGTGGGCGCTATGGATGCGAGCCTGTCCCGGACCCTCTCAAGGAGTCCGCCCCCCGGATTCCTTCGATACAGCACGCCGATCTCGGACGGTTGCAGGGGTGGACAGTCATTCCCTGGAAGGCGACCTTGCAGCATCCCTTGAACAATGGCCTGGATGGCATCCAACTCCTCACTACGCGAGGCCCGCCCGAACAGGATAGGCAGAATGGGGCTGTCTCTCCACGCGCTCGTCGGCTCGCAAGCGATGGCGGCTACTTCATCTGAGGTCCCGCTGTTCTCCGAGAAGGAGGCGGCGGCAGCTTGGATAGGCCGGCTGTTCCGGTAGTTGTGTTTCCAGATCGTGGCTCGCCCACGTGTTGCGTCGATTCCGAGGCTCTTCCAGGAAATCCGCCCGAGTTTGTAGGTGGTTTGATTGCCATCACCCACGATCAGGAGATCGCCATTCCGAGGCTCCTTCATCGCGCGCGTCACGCACCTGTACCACGACGGGTCGAAGTCCTGCGCTTCGTCGATCAGAACGGCGTCGAAGGCTCCGGCGTCGCGACCGCCATTCTCGAGAGCCTCGAGGAGCATGCGTCCGTAGACGTCGGGCGCTTCTCCTTTCCAGATGACGCCGTTCTTGGCGCCCCAGCCGTGAAACGTTGATACCTGGACATTGGCGTGGCCCTGCAGGGCCCACCCGAGGTACCGGTTGAAAGGGACATTGAAGCAAACAACGAGGATCCTGCCGTTCGGGAGCGCTTCGCTCAAGAGCCTGGCGCGCGCAATCAGCACGACGGTTTTCCCCGACCCGGCCACCCCGAACAGCAGTCGGTGGCCGGCGCCGATCTTTCGCGCCAGCCGCTCCTGCTGGAAATCCATGGTCTTGAGCGCCTGTGCCCAGGATTCCCCTTCCTGTCCGGGCAGCGGCAGCTGGCCGCCCGCTTGGAGCGCGATCTGATTCGGTGACGGGGGCAGGACGATCTCGGGGTGCACGACAGACCTCGCCGCGTCGATCTGTTCCTCCGAGAGCCTGAACGGCCATGCCGGATCAAAAAACGAGCCAAGTCGGTGCTTCAGCGCCAAGCCGCTCAGGCTGGCCCAGTTATCGAACTCGTCGGCCGCGACCACGTGACTGGATGGGAGTA
>CAZYEA010000352.1:0-4378 GCA_964646485.1 uncultured Acidobacteriota bacterium | reverse complement strand
TCCCGGACCCGTGTCTTCCACGCTGAGCGCGATTCCGGCCCGGCTCGTTTCGCCCCGCTCCAGCCGGATCGACACTTGGCCCGCGTCCGTGAACTTGACCGCGTTTCCCGCCAGATTGATGATGATCTGGCTCAGGGCTCGCCGGTCCGTGGGCAGGGAGAGCGGCTCTTCGGGCAGGATGAGGTTGAAGGCGAGTCCCTTCGCTTCCGCCTCCGGGCGGAGCACGGCCGCGACCTCCTCGATCACGGCGCCGCAGCTCACCGGCTCGATCTTGAGGTCCAGCTTGTCCGCGCCGAGCCGGGCGAGGTCGAGCAGATCGTTGATCAGGGAGAGCAGGTGTTTAGCACCTTTCTGCACGATGCGAAGCTGCCTGTCCTGTTCGGGGTTGAGGGGGCCGGGCAACTTCATCAGCAACGTGCCGGTGAATCCGATGATCGCGTTCAGGGGCGTGCGCAACTCGTGCGACATGCTGGCGAAGAAATGGTCCTTCACCGACGCCGCCCGCTCCAATTCCACGTTCTTCTCGCGAAGTGCCTGCTCCAGGCGTCTGCGTTCCGTGACGTCGCGAATCGCGCTCATCACCATGGTGCCTTCCTCGGTCTCGATCGGACTGAGGCTGATCTCGACCGGGAACTCCTCACCGTTGTGGCGCAGCCCGTACAGCTCGAGCCCCGCGCCCATGGCCCGGGTGCGGGGGTGCGCGAAGAACCCTCCGCGGTGGCCGTGGTGGGCCGAGCGGAAGCGATTGGGCAGCAGGACTTCGACGGGCTTGCCGATGAGCTCTCGGCGGAGACGTCCGAACATCCGCTCGGCCTGGGAATTGACCATGACCACGCGGCCCGTGATGTTCACCATGACGATGGCGTCGGGAGTCGATTCGAGGAGGTTGCCGAAGCGCGCCTCCACCAGCCGTGAGTCGCGCACCACCTTCAGATGGGTGACGTCCTTCTTGCTCGAGAGGAAGTAGAGCAACTCACCCTCGGGGCCCCGCACCGGCTTGGTCGACACGCTCACGTGCACCAGCGTGCCGTCCTTCCGTCGGTGCAGCGATTCGTAGACCACGCGTCCGGTGGCGAGCGCCTCCTCGTAGTTTCGCCGCTCTTCGTCCCGCCGATCCTCGGGAACGATGAGGGCATCCAGGCTTCGGCCGATCGCTTCGTCCGCCAGATAGCCGAAAGTCTGTTCGGCCGCCCGGTTCCAGCTCAGGACCGTGCCGCCCGCCGAGATCGTCAGCAGGGCGTCCGGATTCTCTTCCCATAGGCGGCTTAACGACGCAAGCGGCACTGGCCGGCCCCCATTCCCGGGCTCCGATGCTCGGCCTGCCGGACCGAACACGAGCCCGCGCAGGCAGTATGGACCTTGAGACAGTTTCCGCGCAAGCCCGTGAGGTAGCATTCGCGAAGTCATTTCACGAAGTTGGCGAGGGCTTTTGAGGCCGGCGCCTCCGGAGAGATCCCATGAACCAGGCGGCACACCGGGGGCCTCGCTGAATCCTCTTTTCGAGCGATGAGGGTCCTCATCGTCGACGACGATGCGGACATGGCCGGCCTCCTGAGTTCGGTGTGCGACGGCGATGGGCATGAAGTCACCGCCTGCGGTTCATCGGACGACGCGATCCAGCACCTCTCGGACCACCCCGTCGATCTGCTGATCACCGACATCGCGATGGCGCCCCCCGACGGCCTGGAACTGGTGCGCCGGGCGCGCTCGATTCAACCCGAGCTCATGGCTCTCGCCATCACCGGCTACTGGGGGCGCTACACCCTGTCCGAGGTCCTGGCCACGGGCGCCCTCGATCTGATGTTCAAGCCTTTCCGCACGGAAGAACTGCGCGCCCGCCTGGCCATGGCCGCGGAACGGCGGAGAATGGTGGTCGAGGAGAAGAGCCGGGCCGAACGGATCGCCACCGCGGCCGAAACCGTGCGCGTGCTCCTCGTCGACGAGTCTCCCCAAGACGCGCGCGACCTGCGCGCCGCCCTGGCCGACCGGGAGGCGGGGTTCTTCGAAGTCACCCACGTTCCCACCGTCGAGGCGGCGCTTCCTCACCTGGGGCGCGAAGGGATCGACATCGTGCTGCTTGCGCTCGACCACGCCCGGGAAGAGGGGGTCGAGGCGGTGTCGCGGCTGCACTCGGCCTCTCCCGACGTGGCCATCGTCGTGCTCGCGAGCGAGGCGGTCTCGCGCTCCGACTCGAACCGCCTCCTCCAGGCCGGGGCTCAGGATTGCCTGGTCAAGGGCCGTCTGAATCTCCACCCGCTCCAGCGCGCCCTCTTTCATGCCATGGAGCGGCAGCGCTTCCTGGCCGACTCCGAGACCGCGCGGAGCCAGCAGCAGGTGCTGCGAGAAGAGCTGGTGCAGCACGAGCTCCAGGTCAAAGACGACTTCATCTCGCACGTGTCTCACGAGCTGCGCTCACCCCTCACCGCCATCCACCAGTTCTCCACCATTCTCATGGACGGCCTGGCCGGACCGCTTCAGGGCGAACAGACGGAGGCGATGCGCGTCATCCTCCGGAACATCCAGCAGCTCGAGTCGATGATCGACGACCTGCTCGAGATCACCAGGATGCAGACGGGGAAGCTGTCGGTGGAACTGCAGTCGGTTCTCCCCGCGGAGGTGATCGCGGACGCCATCGACACCCTCCGAGGAGCCGGGCAGGCGAAGGGAGTGAGCCTCATCTCGCAGGTTCCAGCGGACCTTCCCACCGCCTACGCCGACCCCGTGCGCACCCGGCAGATTCTGATCAACCTCATCGGCAATGCCGTGAAATTCACGCCCGAAGGCGGTTCGGTCACCGCTCGGGTCGATCTCGATGCCTCCCGGATGTTCCTGCGCTTTGAGGTCGAGGACACCGGTTGCGGTCTGCCCGCGGAGAGTCTCGAACGAGTGTTCGAACGGCTCTACCAGGTGCGCGACGGCAAGGCGGGACGTCGGGGACTCGGGCTCGGGCTCTTCATCTGCAAGCAGCTCGTCACCCAGCAGGGAGGGGAGATCGGAGTGACGAGCGAACTCGGGCGGGGGAGCACCTTCTTCTTCACCCTGCCCCTGTTCGGTCGTGACACGCCTCTTGCCACTCGCGAGTTCAGGGTCACCCGCGACATCATTACCCGTATCACCGGTTCGGACGGCGCAACCACTACAGTCACCTTGGGAGGACGACATGGCTAAGAAGAAAATACTCATCGTCGACGATGACGCGGATGTGCGCGCCGGGCTCAACATCCGTTTGCGAGCGAGCGGCTATGACACGGTCTTCGCCTCCGACGCCATGACCGCAGTGTCCGAGGCCCGGCGCTCGCAGCCCGACCTGATCATTCTCGATCTCGGCCTCCCGGCGGGCGACGGCTTCGTGGTCATGCAGAGGCTCAAGGGAATCCCGCCTCTTGCCGTGATTCCGATCATCGTGCTCTCCGCCCGGGATCGGGAGGCCAACGAGAATCGCGCGATCGTGGCCGGGGCTCAAGCCTTCCTCCAGAAGCCCTTCAACGACGGCGAGCTTCTGGTGGAAATCAAGACCGCGCTGGGTGAGTAGATCCCACCGTCTCCGGCGGCCTGAGTCGTGAGGTCGGGGAGGGCCGGTTCGGGCTAAGACGACGGCCCGAGGTATTTCGCGAGCCAGCCCATCACTTCCTCCATGTGCTTCCTGGAGTTCGGCCCCTTGAGGATCCAGTGGCCCTCGTCGGGGAAGATCACGAAGCGCACGGGAACCTTCAGGCGCTGCAGGACCTTGAACGTGGTCATCGACTCCACCACCGGAACCCGGAAGTCCTGCTCGCCCTGGGTCACGAGGGTCGGGGTCTTCCAGTTCTTCGAGTAGCGGATTGGAGACTGGTCGAACCACTGGCCCTTGCCCGTCTCCCAGATGGGCGCGCCCATCCGCAGCTCGCGGTCGATGCCTCCGTCGTTGAGGCCGTACTGCGATTCGTTGTTGACCGCACCCGCGTGGTTGACCAGGCACTTGAAGTGAGTGGTGGTCCCGTTGTACCAGTTCATCAAGTAGCCGCCGTACGACGCCCCCACCGCGCACTGGCGGGTGAGATCCATCTGGGGATACTTCTTCTGCGCTTCCACCACCGCCTCCAGGGTCTCCAGCGCCGGCCCCCGGAGGACGTCGCGTTCGATGTCGTCCGCGAACTTCTCGCCGAAGCCGGTGGAGCCGGTGTAGTTCGTCTGAATGACGTAGTAGCCGGGCGCGGCCAGGAGGTGATTGTTCCAGCGCACGGAGAAGGAATCGGCTGACATCGAGTTCGGGCCGCCGTGGGGGTTCACGAGCACGGGGTACTTTTTTCCGGGCTCGACCACCGGCGGGGGAATGATGATCGAGTGGATCTTCGTGCCGTTCTTCGCGGTGAACCAGAAGTGCTCGGGGTTCGGCCGG
>CAZYEA010000351.1:1788-4379 GCA_964646485.1 uncultured Acidobacteriota bacterium | reverse complement strand
TCGCTGGCTGCAACATGTCTCGCGCCTAGTAGAGTCGCGATAGATCTGCACAGCGTGGACTTACCCGTGCCATGGGCGCCCCCAACAAACCACACGAGCCCTCTGGCTTGTTCCCTTCGTCGTGACTCGGCCCTCATCATCCGCATCCACTCGCGCGGCGTGGTCTGGGAGGATTGCCTGATCGGTCGAAGATCCACTTCAACGTTTCATTCATCGAACCGGGCCAAGATAGCACCTGGTGATCGCGCTTCGCGTAGCCTGAGCGTGAAGGAGCTGCGGACTAGAGTGGTTAGGCAACAGCCGCTGCAAACGACTCAAACAAGTCGCCCGGCAATTCGTGCTGTAGCCGCCACGTCACGGCCATCGGCCGCTCGCCTTGGTGGCTCACGTACGTCGCCGGTCCCAGGAACCAGAACGCGCGGTCGTCCGTGCGATGCCGGGCGAAGATCATGACGCTGGTGCCGAGGGCGGCGTGGCTCTGGTATCGCAGGCCCGTCTTGCTGTCGGCTCGGGTGGTTGACTGGCTTTCCCAGTGAATCAGGTCTCGCGATATCGCGTAGTCGCGATAGCGGGTGGTGGGCGAGAAGTGGCCGCTGGTCTTGTCCAGCGTGAACGCGAAGAGATCGGCGTGCTCGTCCTTGGCCCAGTGGACGCCTTCGCGCCAGGGGTGGGCGCGGGCCGTGTTGCCGGGGACGAACGCGGCCATGATCTCGGTTCTCGTGTATCGGGCGTGGACTTGCAGCGGGATGTCGGGATGCGTGGTCAGGGGTTGGACGAGGTGGTTGATGCGGGTCGCGAGGACATCGAGTAGCTCGGTCAGTTCGGCTCGGACCTGGGGGTGGGACCAGAGGAGGGTGGTGGCGTCGGCGAGGGGCATGTCTCGCGGCTTCACTTTGGTCATCAGGGAGGAGATGAGCATTCGGAGCAGGCGGTGGTCTCGGGACGGCGGGGCGACGGAAGGCTGTGGGATTGCTTCGTCGGCTGCATCTCGATGGCCTCCTCGCAATGACGGAAGGGGTGTGTCTTGATGGGCTTCTCGCAATGACAGACCTGCCAAGAGGCGGCGGTAGCCTTCGATTCGCTCCATGTCGTCGATGTGGAGGAGGCGGCCGCAGGCGCGTCGGAGCGTCTGTTCTTCGGGACCCGCGGGTTGTAGCGGGAGGCCGGCGGCGGCGCGGAGGTCGGACCACGAGCGGCCGTTGCTGTAGACGTCGTCGAGGTCCGAACCGGTCTCTTCGAGATACTGCGCGAGGCTCACAGACTCGCGGCCTTGGGCGATGCTTCGAAGTTCTGCGACCTTGGCGGGCCACGTCGACGGGACGGCCTCTCGGATGCTCTTCAGCACGATGTCCGAGGCCACCGGGTCGAGTTCCATGTGGCAGCCGGCTGGCAGAACCGGGAAGCCCTCTCGGATCCGTTGCTCCATTTCCTTTCTTGTGCCGCCGAGGAGTGCGCCGAAGCGTCGGTCGAAGCGGAACTCTTTGCGGTGGTGGCCTACAAAGTCGAGGACGGTGCAGATCGTCTTGCCCTCGGTGCGGCGTAGGCCTCGGCCTAGTTGTTGGAGGAAGAGGGTTGGGCTGTCGGTAGGACGGAGGAGGAGGAGGGTGTCCACGACTGGGACGTCGACGCCCTCGTTGAAGAGGTCGACGGAGAAGACCACGTTGAGCTTGCGGGCGGCTAGGTCGGTCAAGGCGGCGCGGCGTTCTTCGTCTGGGGTGTCAGACCAGACGGCTTTGGACGGGATGCCGGCTTTCGTGAAGACGCGCTCCATGAATCGGGCGTGGGCGATGCTCACGCAAAATCCAAGCGCGCGCATGGCTCCTCGGGCTTCCACGCGTTCGTCGAGTCTCGCGATCACTTGGTTCGCCCAGGCGTCGTTGGCGGTGAGGAGATTCGTCAGTCCGTCCACGTCGTAGCCGCGGCCGCGCACCCAGTGGATATCGCGCAGGTCGAGGCCGTCGTGGATGCCGTAGTAGGCGAAGGGAGAGAGGTAGCCCTGGTCGATGGCGTCCCAGACTCGGAGTTCTGCGGCTATCCGGTCGTCGAACCAGTGGAGGATCGGGAGGCCGTCGCTTCGCTCGGGGGTGGCGGTGAGGCCCAGGAGCTCGGTGGGCTTCACGTGGTCGAGGAGGGCGCGGTACGAGGGGGCTTCGGCGTGATGGAACTCGTCCACGATCACGATGTCGAAGTGGCTTGGGTCGAGGTGGTCGAAGCCTCTCGCGTTCAGGCTTTGGATGGAGGCGAACACGTGGTCGAAGCGGTTGGGGCGATCGCCGCCTACCCACAGTTCGCCGAAGGCTGCGTTGCGCAGGGCGTGGCGGAAGGTGGTGATGGTTTGGGTGAGGATTTCCTCTCGATGCGCGACGAAGAGGAGGCGGGAGCGTTGGAGCGTCTTTTTAAGGCGGCCGTAGTCGATGGCGGCCATCACGGTCTTGCCGGTGCCGGTGGCGGAGACTAGGAGGCTCCAGCAGAAGGGACAGACTCCTGTCATTGTAGCGGCTGGCCGTTTGGCCGGTTGGAGGGACGAGGAGGTTGCGGTGGTGGCCTTGCTGGCGTGAGACCGGAGCCACTGCCCTGTTGATGGGCCTCTC
>CAZYEA010000351.1:0-1778 GCA_964646485.1 uncultured Acidobacteriota bacterium | reverse complement strand
GGCGAAAGCCGGGATCTAGCGCGAACAGCCGTTTCCGACCGCGACTTCCTCGGACCACGGTTCGCTCTTGGTCCCGCCTCCCCGTCGTGGCGCGGTTCGGCGCGGCTCGCAAAGGACAATGGCCACTTCGCGGAACGGAAACGACCACGTCGCGGTCGCAAGACGGAGCGTTCGCGCTAGGCCCCGGCTTTCGCCGGGGTGACGGGTGGGAGTCGCGTGGTGGTGACGTCGTAGGAGACGAAGACCTCGGCGCCGAGCTGGTGGAGCTCGTCGAGGGCGAGTTCTTCGGTGGAGCCGGTGTAAGTGGTGGTGAGGATGCGGAGGGGGCGGCCGTGGTCGCAGTGGTTCTTGAGGGCGGCCATCATGGGGCGGATGCCGCTGCGGCGGATGAAGGCCATCACGATATCGATGCGGTCGGCAGAGTGGATCTCGGTGAGGATTTGGTGGCCGACGCGGGGTTCGTGGGGGGCGTTGGTTAGGAGGGTGGTGTCAAGAAGTGGCGTCAGGGGGGAGGGGATGGTTTCGGGGGTGCCGTCGGGTTGGAAGGCGAGGAGGGCGTCCAGGACGGGGTCGGTGGCGGTGGTTGGGGATTGCGGTCGGGCCTCCGAGTCGGGGATCGTCTGCTCGACGAGGTTCATGATGCTGCGGGCGAGGGTGATTCCTTCAGCTACGCGGTCTTTGTCCTTCAGGCACGCGAGGGCTCGCTTGATTTCGCGGGCGAGGTGGAGCGCAATGCGGTCGGCGGCCTCGGCTTCGTGGAGGGGTCGACGGCGGGTATGAAGCTGCGCGCCGACTTGCTGGAGGGTGGCTTCCAGGGCCTCGGTGATGAGTTCTTCGTAGAGGCCGCGAGGGAGGGACGGCATTCTCAGGATTGTAGGTGAGGTGAGGGCGGCGGATTGGACCCGGTCCGGGGGGTTGGGTGGCTACCATCCTCGCGCGGGGCCCCAGGTTCGATGGCTCGGATCTGACTGGCCGGCTGATGAAGCCCTGTTTGAACGTGAACCTGTCATCTTGGGGACTTCATCTATGGCGTCGATCGACCTCTCATACGGCGTTGCCGTATAGTGCACATGTTTACTTTTGTCGAGACCCGACTGTTCTCACGGCTCGTCTACGACTACCTGAGTGAGGAGGAGTATTCGAGCCTGCAGCGTCACCTTGCGGCGTGGCCGGAGGCCGGCGATGTTGTGCCGGGCACCGGAGGCGTCAGAAAGGTCCGCTGGGCGGCAAAGGGCCGAGGCAAACGAGGCGGAGTTCGAGTGGTGTACGTGGCGCGTGTCGCCAAGGAAGTGATCTGGCTGCTTACGATCTACGCGAAGAACGACGCTGAGAGCATCCCCGCCAACGTGTTACGGAGGATCAGGGAGGAACTGGAGAAATGACGAAGAAGCGCAATCTCGGAGCGGAGATCCTTGAGGGACTCCGTGAGCTGAAGTCCCGTCGGACGGGCCGCGTCTTGACCCACCCATCTGTATCAGGAATCCGGGGACGGATGGGCCTGTCACAGTCCCAATTCGCGAAGCTGATGGGGGTTTCAGTGCGCACCCTTCAGGATTGGGAACAGGGCCGGCGAGCGCCGTCGGGACCCGCCAGAACCCTGCTGATCGTGGCGGAGCGGAGTCCACGAGCGCTGCTCGACGCGGCCGCCTGAGCGCAGCGTTCCCTGAGTTTCTGCAAAGTAAGGTTCTGACGACTGAGGAAAGACGGCGCCGAAGCCTCCGGCTCGTGACGCGTTACGTAACGTATAATCCAGACCGTGATCCTGAGTTTCAGGGATA
>CAZYEA010000350.1:0-4387 GCA_964646485.1 uncultured Acidobacteriota bacterium | reverse complement strand
GTGGTCTTGAAGAGCCGGCCGACCACCGCGGGATCGACGTAGGTGGTCTTGTCCAGCTTCTCGCAGAAGGTGCACCAGGAGGCCCAGAAGTCGACCATCACCAGCTTCCCCTCGCTCCGCGCGCGCGCGGTAGCCGTCTTGAAATCCTTCTCCCACTTGAGGGTCGCCCCTTCCGCTTCGGGCGCTCGGAAGGCGGAGAGCGCGACCAGGAGGAGGGGCAGCCCCGCGCGGAAGGTCATGAGGTTGTCGAGGAGCGCCGGGCCGAGGCGGCGCGGTGAGCGGCTTCGATGAAACCGTTGAAGAGGCCGTCGAACACGGGGCTCGTCTTCCAGAAGTTCTCCGGGTGCCACTGCACCGCGACCACGAAGGCGCGGTCGTTCATCTCCAGGCCTTCGATGATGCCGTCGAGGGGCGAGGTGGCGGACACGGTGAGACCATCGCCGACCCGCTTCGCGGCCTGGTGGTGGAACGAGTTCACCCCCACCCGCGTGGTGGAGAGCAGGCGGGCGAGCAGGGAACCTGCTTCGATCACTACGTCGTGGGCGATCTCGACGCGGTTCTCGCCGGTCTCGTGGGTGGTCGCGTTGAGGACATCGCTCGGGATGTCCTGGATCAGGGTGCCACCGAGCGCCACATTCAGGACCTGCAGGCCGCGGCAGATGCCGAGAACGGGCATGTCGCGACGCACCGCTTCCCGCGCGAGGGTGATCTCGAACGGGTCGCGGGGGCCGTCGACCCGGCCCAGGGCGGTGTGGGGAACCTCGCCGAAGATCTTCGGGTCCACGTCCGTGCCCCCCGAGAGCAACAGCCCGTCGCAGTTGTCGAGGATCTCGCCCGCGAGCTGCTCGGCCTCATCGAGGGGGTTGGTGAAGCCCGAGGCGATGATGCTGGGCAGACCGCGCGCTTTCGAGACCGCGTGAAGGTAGTCGAAGCGCAGCCAGGTGTGGTTCACCGTGCCGGGGTTGCTCCCGGCGGTGATGGCGATGCGGGGGCGCGGACCGGTCACATGCGCTCTGGAATAGGAATGCCGAGAAGCCGCGCGACCTCGGTCGTGTGGCGGACGAACAGATCGACCACGAGGACGCGCACCGCCCGCAGGTCCTCGCTCTCCGCCCGGATCACGCTATGGGCGGGATTCTGGTAGTAGCCGTGGAAGGCCTGAGCGATCTGGAAGGCGTGCCGGGTCATGACCGCGGGTTCTTCGGTGCGCACCGCGGTTTCGATGGCTTCGTCGGTGCGGGCGAGGGCCAGGAACAAAGACCAGGCGGACGAACCTTCTTCGGTCGCGAGCCAGCCGCTCAGGAGGTCGCGGTCGCCGGCCCGCTTCAGGAGTGCTTTCAGGTCGTGTCCTTCGCTCGCCACCTTCGCGAGGATGCTCCGCGCCCGCACCACGCTGTTCTGGATGTAGGGCCCGGTTTCGCCGGTGAAGGCGAGGGCCTCTTCGAGGTCGAAGGTGATGATGCGGTTGCGCGAGAAGCGCAGCATGAAGTAGCGGAGCGCGCCCACCGCGATGTCATGGGCAGCCTTCTCCCGCTCCGCCTGTGAACGCTCGGGATCGCGGGTCGCGATCTCGCTCGACGCCTTGGCCTCGAGCGCGTCGATCAGGTCGTCGGCCTTGACCCCGAGGCCGCGTCGGCCCGAGACCTTCACCACCCCCGCCTCATCGTCGACTTCGTAGCCGAGTTCCAGGGCGGTCGCTTTCGAGAGCACGACCTTTTCGTAGCCGAGGTGACGGGTGCCGTCGGCCGCGGCTTCGCCCGCGAGCGCCGCGACCCCCGCCTTCACCACCCGTTGGGGATAGCTCTGCCCGACATCGATGACGTTGAAGACCAGGGCCGCGCCCGTGCCGAAGGCCGGGGCGCCTGCGTCCGCGGCGCCGCTCGTCGACGACCAGAGAGGACGGGAGGGCGTCGAGTCCTCGTGGCGCCGATACCGGAAGTCGAGGCCCAGTTTGCCGAGCTTCCACAGCTGGTACGCGATGTCCTTGCCCGTGTAGGTGACGGTGCCGTTCGAACGCACAATTATTTTGTTCTCATCGACCGCGCCGTCCGCGCTATCGCCCATGGGCAGGACCCAGCAGCCCTTGGCTTTGCCTTCGGTCTCGAAGGTGATCGCCTTCGCGTCTTTGAGCAGGTCGAAGGCCTTCGACCAGAAGTGCTGGCGAAGGATGTCCGACTCACGCACGAGAAGGTCGTAACCGATGTCGAGGCGCGCCATGGTGGCGATGTGGGCCCGCACGATCCGGGCGGCCACGTGCTCGCCGAGTTCCGCGGTCGACCCTTCGTGCTTTTCGATGGCGTGCAGAGTCGCGGCCTGCAGGGCCTTGCGCTCCTTGTCCTCCCCGTACCATTCGAAGACGCGCGCGTAGAGGTCCCAGCAGTAATAATCGAAGCGGGCGTCGAGGGCGCGCACCTCGACGAGGGACTTCCTCTCGAGCTGCTCGAAGCCGACGATCACGTCCGCCACCTGGACGCCGGTGTCGTCGATGTAGTTCTGGGTCAGCACCTCGTGGCCGCGCGCCTGCAGCAGCCGGACGAAGGTGTCGCCGAGGATCGAGTTGCGGACGTGGCCGATATGTGCGGCTTTGTTCGGATTGATGCTGGTGTGCTCGACGATGACTCGCCCCTCACGGCGTTCCTTGGCCGGAGGCGCACTGATGAAGGACGCAAGCTCTGTGGTGAAAGCCGCGCGGTCGAGGAAGAGATTGATGAACCCCGAGCCAGCTACCTCGGCGCGGGCGATCCCCTCGAGGGCATTGAGCCGCGGCGCGAGCTCCTGGGCGATCTCCCGCGGTTTGCGCCCGATCTTCTTCGCCAGTTCGAAGGCGAGGGGCAGGGCCAGGTCGCCGAGTTCGAGCTTTGGCGTGGTCTGCACCAGGATCTCGCCCAGGGTGACGCCAAAAACCTCGCCCACGGTCTTGCGGATGCGGGAAGTGAGGTCCTTTTGGAAGGCGAGAATCATGATTTCGGAGTCAGCGGCCCCTGGGGCGCGCGACGGCGACGAGCGGTCGTCCCGAGGCTTACTGCAGCACCACCGGGAGATCGAACTCGGCCGTACCCTTCCGGCACCAGTTCTCCCGCTTCGAGCAATAGAAGTACGAGACGCTGGCGCGAACGGTGAGAAGGCCCTTGGGGGCGCCCTCGGCCACCGTCACTGGAAAGCGGACCGGCTTCGAGAGGTCGATGTAGTGGGCGTTGGCAGGGTCCGGGATGACGCCGGAACTCTTCGGAGCGGGGGGCGCCACCAGAGGCGCCCCGGGGGCGAACTTCAAGCGGGCCGCAGGCTCCTCGTTGATGTTGACGTCCGGGTCCTTCTTCTTGAATTCGACCACGATGTTCGCGGGCGCACCCTTCTTCGCGGGGGCCTCGTAGGCGGCGGAGACGTCGAAGTGCGGCGACGTCGTGGCCTGGGGCGTCATCTGGAGGGCTCCTTGAAGGAGGAGCGCGGACATCATCGCGGTCACCATCATGGGCGCATTGTATCGGGCGGGAGAGTGCCGCTCCTAGCCGGAGAGGGGAGACGGTTCTCCGCTCAGGGTCGCGAGGCCATCCTTTTCAGCAGCGAGATCTGCCCGGCGTGGTAGATGTCGTGGGCGGCAATGCCGAGGGCGGTCCGCCGCACCGTGTGTTTCGACCCCTTCACCCGATCCCCATAAGTGCGCGGATCGAGGCCGAGGATCGTCTCTCTCAGCAGGCGATGCTGCTGCTTGAGCAGGGCGAGGTCCTGCTTCCAGTGGGCCTCGGTCAGGCCCTCGTTCCGACTGAAGAAATTGCTGCCTTCGAGCGGGAACGTGTTCCTCTTCAAAGTCGCGAGCCGGTTGCGAACCGCGTACTTCCAATACGCGCAATGGACGGCCAGCTCCCAGATGTTGTGGCCGCCCCGAAAGGGTCGATGGAGGAGCTGAGGCAGGGTGAGTCCGCGCAGGCTCCCGATCAGATTGGGGCCGTGCCAGGCCGCGCGGTTGAACCCCTCGTCGAGCAGAAGGGTGAGGCTCTTGGTGTCTTCGGTCATGACCATCCTCCGGAAGGGGCTGGAATTGGGGATACAATAGCCGCCGGACCTAACCCCTTAAGAACAGCAATCAGGCTGTTGGGGTGTTTTCCCAGAAAGAAGATCGCACGGTGGGCTCGAAACTGTTTGTCGGCAACCTCAACTTCAAGACCACCGCGGACGAAATTCGCGACCTGTTCTCACAGGCCGGGGCGATTCGCGAAGTCTTCCTTCCCACGGACCGGATGACCGGGCGTCCGCGCGGATTCGCCTTCGTCGACTTCGAGAATGCCGAAGACGCGGTGAAAGCCACGGAGAAGTTCAACGGCATGGACCTCGGCGGCCGCGCCCTTCGAGTGAACGAGGCCGAGGAGCAGAAGCCCCGTCCCGCGGGCGG
>CAZYEA010000349.1:0-4408 GCA_964646485.1 uncultured Acidobacteriota bacterium | reverse complement strand
GTTCGTGGAGAGACGGAAAGTTCGTTGAGATCGTCGGCCACTACGACCCCCGGGCGAACCCGGGCAAGGTCGTCTTGAAGTCCGACCGGGTCGATTACTGGATTTCGAAGGGCGCCCAGCCGTCGGATACGGTGAAGTCCCTGATCAAGGGCCACAAGAAGGCCGAGAAGCTCGCGGCTTAGCCAGGGGCTTCCCCTCGCCCTCTTTAGCTCGAGGGTGGTTCGGACTTGAACTCTTCACCTCCGCGTTCTCCCAAGGAAGACGCGGACAGCGTCACCATCGGCATCGTCCTGCGCCCCCACGGCATCCGTGGCGAGGTCGTGGTCGAGCCCCTGACCGATAACGAGAATCGTTTTTCGAGCCTGGACGAGGTGCGGGTCGTCCGTCCGTCGGGCTCCACGATGAGCCTCAAGGTCGTGTCGATGTTCCCCCACAAGGGCCGCCTGGTCATCCAGTTCCAGGGAATCGGAAGCATCGAGGACGCGGAAACCCTGCGCGCGGCCGAACTGCGGATCCCCGTGGCCTCCCTGCCCTCCCTTCCCGCGGGCTCGTACTACCACCACGAACTCAAGGGCCTCGACGTCATGGTCGAGTCGGGCGCCTCGATCGGAACCGTGACCGACTTGTGGGAGACCGGAGCCACCCCGGTCCTGGTGATCCACGACGCGAAGGCTCGCGAGACGCTGCTGCCGCTCGTGGACGCGTTCATCATCGAAGTGAACGTGAAGGGCGGATTCATGAAGGTCAAGGCGTCGGGGACGGTGTCGTCGTGACCCTTCGCATCGACGTCATCACGATCTTTCCCGACCTGATCCGGGAGGCCCTCGCCCACGGCATCGTGGCTCGCGCGATCGAGACCGGCCTCGCCCGCGTCGAAGCGCACGATCTCCGCACGTTCTCCGACGATCGGCACCGCCGGGTGGATGACGCGCCTTTTGGCGGCGGGCCGGGAATGGTGATGCGCGCCGAGCCCTTCTTCCGCGCGGTCGAGGCCATCATGCCGGAGGGGGCATCGCCGGAGCGGCCCATCGTGCTCCTCTCCCCGCGGGGCCTCAGATTCACCCACCGCAAGGCCCGCGACTACTCGAAGGTCGACCGCCTCGTCCTCCTCTGCGGCCGCTATGAAGGCATCGACGAGAGGGTCCGCACCCATCTCGCCACCGAGGAGCTGAGCCTCGGAGACTTCGTCCTGATGGGCGGGGAAGTGCCGGCCCTGGCCGTGATCGAGGCCAGCGTTCGCCTCATTCCGGGGGCCCTGGGGGACGACCAGTCGAGCGCTCAGGACAGTTTCGAAAACGACCTTCTCGACCATCCCCACTACACCCGGCCCCAGGATTTCCGCGGCCTGAAGGTTCCAGAGGTCCTGCTCTCCGGGGATCACGCCGCGATCGCGGCCTGGCGGAGGCACGAGGCCGTGGAGGCGACGAGGGCGAGACGCCCCGATCTGGGCGCCGAGCCGCCGCCGCCGTCGGCAAAACCTTCGCGAGTAGGCTAAACTCGCGGGCTCCCGGACCCCATAGGAATTCCCATGAACGCCATCGCCACCATCGAAAAGAACATCAACCCGAAGATTCACCCCGACCTTCGCACCGGCAGCACGGTTCGCGTCCACGTCAAGGTCCGCGAGTCCATCCTCAAAGAGGAGCAGAAGGCGAAGACCGCGAAGGCGAAGAAGGACAAAGATCAGGAGCGCGAGCGCATCCAGGTCTTCGAAGGACTGGTGATCGGAATCAGCGGCACCGGGGTCAAGCGTTCCATCACCGTCCGCAAGGTCTCCTTCGGCGAGGGCGTCGAGCGCATCTTCCCCCTCTCCACCCCCTCGGTCGAAAAGATCGAGGTGTTGAAGCGTCACCACGTGCGCCGGGCCAAGCTCTACTTCGTGCGCGACCTCAAGGGCAAGGCGCTTCGCCTGCGTGAGCTGCGCGACAAGCCCGCCAAGGCCAAGGCCGCCGAGACCGCCTCCTAAGGCCCGGCAGTTGGGGAGGGCTCCAGGCGTTCCCCGACCGAGCCGAAAGAAGGCCGCGCGCGATCCGGCTCGATCGCCTGCGACCTCGCGAGAGCGAAAGCCGCCGCTGTGCAACGACCGCTTCGAAAAGGCGGCAGCCGCGCGTTCGGAGCTTCCGGTCGCCGGCGCCGATGAGGTCGGCCGCGGCGCGCTCTTTGGTCCCGTGGTGGCGGGCGCCGTCATTCTGGGCGAGGGCTTCGACTGGACCGGCCTCGACGACTCCAAGAAGCTGAGCCCGAAACGGCGCGAGGAACTCGATCTGGGCATCCGCGAAGGGGCGCTCGCCTGGTCGATCGGGATGGCGAGCGCCGAAGAGATCGACCGGCTCAACATAAGGATGGCCACCCACCTCGCCATCCGCCGGGCGGTGAGCGGGCTCAAGGTGGCCCCGAAGCTCGTCCTCGTGGATGGCATCGACGAGCCCCTGGAGGGGGTGGCTCAGAGAGCGATCGTGAAGGGCGACGCGCTCTCCGTCTCGATCGCGGCCGCCTCCATCATTGCCAAAGTTCGACGAGACAGTATGATCGAAGAGTGGGATGCCACTTGCCCGGGCTATGGCCTCAGGGAGAACAAAGGCTATGGGAGCGCCGCTCATCTCGAGGCCTTGAGGACGCTCGGACCGTCGCCTTTTCACCGGAAGTCATTTATCGAACGCACCGGATGGCTCTTTTGACAATCTCAAGAGATAATCGAACATCGCTCGCATAAAACCCCACCGCGTCAGGCAATAAACCATTGGCCAAGATCAATCCGATTAAGACCCGCCAGGAAGCCGAAAAGGCCGAAAAGGCGGGGAAGCTCGATCAGGCGATCCCCTTGTATCGCCAGTTGCTCGAGGACAACCCTCGCGACTGGAACACGATCAACAAGATCGGGGACCTGTTCGCGAAGATCGGAAAGATGCGGGAAGCGGGCGACGAATACGCGAAGGTCGCCGAGTTCTACGCGAAGGACGGTTTCCACCTGAAGGCCATCGCGATCTGGAAGAAGATCAACAAGCTCGACCCGTCCTCCGTGGAGCCCTACGCCAAGCTGGCCGACCTGTACGCGAAGCAGGGCCTGGTGATGGAGGCGAAGGGCCAGTACCAGATCGTCGCCGAGGATCAGCTCAAGCGCAACCGTCTCAAGGACGCCGCCGAGACTCTGCGGAAGATGGTCGAGATCGACTCGGCCGACCTCAAGACGCGCTCCCGCCTCGCCGACATCTACACCAAGGAAGGCTCCACCGCGAAAGCGGTGGGCGAGTACATCGCCATCTCGGAAGAGCTGAACCTCAAGGGTCACCCCGCCGAGGCGATCCAGGTTCTGGAGAAGGGCCTGAAGATCGACAGCGGCATCAAGGTGAAGGCCCAGCTCGGCAAGGTTCACCTGGCCCAGCGCAGCTTCGACAAAGCCATCGCCTATCTCGAGGAGGTGAGCGCCCAGGATCCCTCGCCTGAGTCGATGATGCAGCTGGGGCAGGCATACCTCGGGGCCAAGCGTGTGGCCGACGCGCAATCGACCCTGGAGAGCGTTCTCGAGAAGTCGCCTTCCAGTCAGGAGGCGCGCGTCATCCTGGTTCAGATCTACGCGGTCCAGGCGCGCGCCGACGAGGCCTACGAGACGGTCATTCCCCTGGTTGAGCAGCTCCTGTTGAAACGCGATGCCGATCGCGCGAACAACCTGCTCCTTCAGATCACGAACCGGTCGCCTCACCACGTGCGCACCCTCCAGAAACTCGTCGAGGTGGCGAGGATCCGTCAGAACGACCGCGCGATCGTGCAGGCGCTCAGCAACCTGCTCGAGGCCCACCTCGCCGCCGGGAGCGAGCGCGCGGCCGAGGACACTGCGTCTCAACTGGTCGAGGTCGAGCCCGACAACGAGCAGTTCAAGGCCCGCCTCGAGTCGTTGCGCAAGAAGAAGGCGGGGCCGGTGCTGTCCGGCCCGGCCAAGGTCGCGGTGGAGAAGAAGACGGCGGCCGAAGTGGCCCTGCCTCCCCCGGTGGCCACCGCCGGGGCCTCGGACCTCGAGGGGCTCGAGTTCGACACCGGCGCGATCGTGAGACCCCAGGGGGTGTCCGCGAGTTCGAATACCGATCGCGAGTTCATCGAGGAGCACCTGGCCGAGTCGCGGGTCTTCCGCAAGTACGGCCTTCTCGACAAGGCCGAGGAGCAGGTCGACCTCGTCCTCGTCCGTTTCCCCAACATCTTCGACGGCCGCTTCGAGAAGAAGGAAATCTTCAAGGAAACCGAGCGTATGGAGGAGGCGGCCCGCGAATGCGTGTGGCTCGCCGCGGTCGCCCGGAAGGATGGCAACGAGAGCCTCGGCAAGATGCTCAGCGACGAGGCGGAAACCCTGTGGCCGGGCATCACGGCTACCGCGACCGCCGCCGAAGCGGAGCCCGCGATGGCGGTCGAGCCCGCG
>CAZYEA010000348.1:0-4435 GCA_964646485.1 uncultured Acidobacteriota bacterium | reverse complement strand
ACATTTCCTGCAGTTTCCAATCTACACCTTTGGCTTGGACCTATTCGCCAAAGCCGGCGTGCGCTGGGGTGCCTTTGTTGTCGGCCTAGCTCATACAGCTGCAGCCGGACTAGCAGTCGTATCCGGCGGTTAGTTGTGAAGAACTACGCGTCGTCGAACAACGGCCTGCAACTGACAAGGGCCGCAAGGTGTGCCCCGTCGCTTTCCGATTGGGGGCAGTCGTTGAGGGCGGCCCTTGCAGCTGAAGCCGCGTGTTCGACGGATCATCGCGGGGTGCAGCTTTGACGTCGCTTGTGCTCAGTGCCCTCTTCCTGACACTGGGCGGGACCGGGGATGCCGCGGCGAAGCCCAATTGCAGCTTGGTCGTCCTAAGGTCAACAATCGATTCCCTGGCGAAGGTGCGGGCAGAGGAGGTGCTGTATGTGGAGGATGGTGCGGGCGACGGTACGGTCCTTCGGTCCAAAGATGAGACTGCGACATTGGTTTCGAAGCTCACCCGGTGTCCGGAGGAGCTGGGGCCACTTCTGATCGATCGCCTAGACAGCCGAAAGCTGACCTCGTTCAAGACCGAAACCGCGTTGACGGGCCCACATGGGCGGGCCGTGACGCTCGGCTTCGTCTGCTTAGACCTTTTGCTTCAGATAGTAGTGCCCCAAGAAGAGCTCTTTGACGAGGACTGCGCGGACGACGGGCTAGGAGCGTGCGTAAACCCGCCCTACTACTTTCGACCCGACGAGTCAGATCTCGTCGCGGTCAGCGCAACCAAACGTGCGTGGCAACGTCTGCTTCGTGCAGGGCGCCTCCGGTTTCAAGGGCCAGCTCTATGAGCGAGCGGGTTGCACGAAGGCGGCGACCGTCGAACAGAGAATCGGAACCGACGAGGGAACCTCCCTCGATAATGTAGACACTTCCTCTTAACAACGGAGGTGCACAATGGCCGCAAGGTGTGCCCCTTCGCCTTCCGCTCATGGGGGCAGTCGTGGAGGGCGGCCTTTGCAGTTGAACCCGGGTGTTCTATGACGTCACAGAGAGTGCACTTGAGGTCCTCGCCATCGTCTCCAAGGCCCAAGCGCACGCTTGGCTCAAGGAGAAAGGCACGCCAATCTCGATCGGTGGCTCTGGCCAAAGTGAAGGATGATCTTTCGCGCTATCTCAGGCTGGCAGGCGACCAAGAGATCGTCATCACCCGCCATGGCCGGCCAGGAGGCATCCTCATCGGGTTTGATTCCGAGGATGCGTGGTTCGACTACCGACTTGCAAATCATCCTGAGTTCCTGGCTCGTATCCAAGACGCGCGGAGCGCCCTTCGTCGCGGAGAAGGCGTGCGTCTTGAGGACATCCCGGCGTAGGGGCCCTGAGCAGCCGGGGACATCCTCAACAAACGTCCGGGGACATAGTTGACACTTTTCCCTGAGAAAAGGGTCGCCGGGGCGGTGGTGGGCTGGCCGTGAGATCTCCCCGCCTCCCCGATCTCGTGTAGATTCGCGGCAATCCGCGATCACTCGCACTCTGCCCTGCACATCAGCGGCGGAAGCTCCACCAGGCCTCACCCGCGTCCGGCCAACGCAAAGACATACCAAAGGAGTGTCACCATGACATCAAGAAGAAAGTCGCTCACACTTTCCGTGGCGGCTCTGTCGCTTTTGGCTGCGGCCTTTATGAGCTACGGTTCGCCGGCGCCCCAGGAAAGCAAGGGAGCACCGGCCATCAAGCTCGTGATCTTCAACGAGGGCAGGCCCGGCCTGCTGACCGAGCGCGGCGTCGTCGACGTCAGCGCCCTGGTGCGGCCCCTCGGCGGGCACGACGCCATGCAGACGTTGATCACGCGCTACGCCGAGCTCAAGCCGGAGCTCGTGCGCCTGGCTGCCGAGGGCGCCGCGAAGCCGCTTTCGGCGGTGACGCTCAGGGCGCCGGTGCCGCGCGCGAAGCTTTTGGCCATGGGCGGCAACTACCGCGAGTTCGGCCACCGAAAGCCCGAGCCGATGTGGGGCTTTATCAAGTCCACCGACTCCATCCTCGGCTCCGGCGCCACCGTCGTCCTGCCGGAGGTCGACGCCAACATCTTCCATCACGAGGCTGAGCTCGTCGTCGTCTTCGGCAAGGCCGGCAGCAACATCCCCCAGGAAAAGGCCATGGACTACGTCTTCGGCTTCACCGGCGGTATTGACGTTTCCGCCCGCATGCCCCCGAGCGGCGCCGGCGGCGGCCGCGACATCACGAAGATGGTGCTCTCGGCCGGTAAGTCCTACAACGGCTTCTCGCCGATCGGTCCCACCATCGTCCCCAAGGACGAGATCGGCGACGCGGGGGCACTCGACATCAAGCTCTGGGTCAACGGCGAGCTGCGCCCCAACTACAACACCTCTGACCTCGCGCACTCGATCGCCGAATCGATCGCCTGGGCCACCGCGATCACGCCGGTGCAGCCGGGCGACGTGCTCTTCATGGGCACCAACCACCAGGGGCTGGGGGCGATGCAGGACGGCGACAAGGTCGAGCTGGAGATCAGCCGCATCGGCCGCCTGACCGTCAACGTCGCGGATCCGTCCAAGCGCCGCTGGCCGCGCGGCGTCGACGAGGCCACGGCCGAGGGCGTGCGCAACGGCACCGGGGCCCCGGGCTCGAAGTCACGGCCGTTGAAGTAGAGAGCGGTCGGCGATCCGGAAGGGTTACTTGCGTCCCGAGACGGTGCGATAGGCCTCCGCGCACAGCCGCTCGATAAGCGGCCAGTCGGGCTTCCGGTCGAGCCGCACTCCTACCCAGCCGCGTCCGCCGACATACGGCGGGCGAAAGAACTGATCCGGCGCCGAGGCGATCAGGTCCTCCTGGACGCCCGGGCCGGCCGCGCACCAGAAGTGCGGGAACTGATTCTGATGGTGGCCTCGCATCATCAGGCTCACGAAGGACTTCTTGTCCTTGTAGAACCAGTTCGGCATCGAGTGGGAGAGCCGCTCCGTGACCTCGGGGAAGGCGAGGCAGATCTTTCGGATTCGGGCTTCGGGACCGGGCGCCTTCTTGACCATGAGGGATCTTAGTCATGGCGCGGGCCCGCTTAGACTGCCCGCCGCATGAATTCCTCGCTCAGCGAATCGAAGGCCGTCCCCTCCAAGGGCGCCGGCAGCTCGCAGTTCCAGCTTCTCGGCGAGCGTCGCTTCGCGCCCTTCTTCTGGACCCAGTTCCTGAGCGCCTTCAACGACAACCTCTTCAAATTCGCATTCACCGTGATGGTGACCTTCCAGGCCACCGCGGATTCCGGCTTCGATCCCGCCCTCGTGGTCAACCTGATCGCGGGCCTCTTCATCCTGCCCTTCCTCCTCTTCTCCGCCACCTGCGGTCAGATCGCGGACAAGTACGACAAGCGGTCGATCGCGATCTTCGTGAAGACGCTCGAACTCGGGATCATGGCCCTCGCCGCCTTCGGCTTCGTCGGCCATCACGTGCCCGTACTTCTTCTCTGCACCTTCCTGATGGGCCTTCACTCCACGATCTTCGGCCCCGTGAAGTACGCCTTTCTGCCCCAGGCGCTTTCCGAACGGGAGCTGACCGGCGGCAACGCCATGGTGGAGATGGGGACATTCGTGGCGATCCTCGTGGGGAATCTGCTCGGGGGGATTCTGGTGGGACTGCCTGAGGCGGGCCCGCGCCTCGCTGCCTTGGGGTGCGTGGCCATCGCGGTGGTCGGCCGCGGGGTGTCCCACTTCATCCAGTCCGCGCCCGCGCTCGTTCCCGATCTCACCGTGCGCTGGAATCCTTTCACCGAGACCATCGCCACCCTGAAGCTCGCGGGCCGGAACGTGGTGGTCTTCCGCGGGCTCATGGGGGTGTCGTGGCTGTGGTTCTTCGGCGCCTCGTTCCTCACCCAGATTCCCGGTTTCGCCAAGGACGTGCTCGGCGGCACGGAGGGTGTCGCCTCCTTGCTCCTCGTGGTGTTCTCGATCGGCATCGGCGTGGGGTCGCTCGCCTGCGAGTCGCTGTCGCGCCGGCACGTCGAGCTCGGTCTCGTGCCCATCGGCGCCTTCGGGATGACCGTGTTCGCGGTCGACCTCTACTTCGCCTCGCGCGGTTTCGCTCATCCCGCCGTGCTCACCGCCGCGGCCTTCCTGCGGACGCCCGGGGCCACGCGTGTGCTGGCCGATCTCGGCCTGCTCTCCGCCTTCGCGGGCCTCTTCTCCGTCCCCCTCTATGCTCTGATCCAGGCGCGCAGCGAGCCCACGCACCGCGCGCGCATCTTCGCGGCCAGCAACATTTTGGGCGCGCTGTTCATGATCGCCTCGGCCGCGCTCTCCGTGGCCCTGCTCCAGGGCGGCGCGTCGATACCGATGATCTTCCTGGTGGTGGGGATCATGAACGCAGTGGTGGCGCTCTACATCTTCCTGCTGGTGCCCGAGTTCCTGCTGCGCTTCATCTCCTGGGTGGTGGCGACTCTCATGTACCG